>NZ_JBTMUR010000004.1:0-279831 GCF_054473855.1 Stenotrophomonas genospecies 3 | reverse complement strand
GTTGGCGCACACCTGCCGACCAAGGTCGGCATCTACCCAACACATCCACGCAGGGCGTGGATCTACTGCACCCGCAAGATCAGTAGCGCCACGCCATGCGTGGCTTGGGGCTACCGGTAGTCGCCAACCTTGGTTGGCGCACACCTGCCGACCAAGGTCGGCATCTACCCAACACATCCACGCAGGGCCTGAATCTACTGCACCCGCAAGATCAGTAGAGCCACGCCATGCGTGGCTGGGGTTTACCGGTAGTCGCCAACCTTGGTTGGCGCACACCTGCCGACCAAGGTCGGCATCTACCCAACATATCCACGCATGGCGTGGATCTACTGCATCCGCAAGATCAGTAGAGCCACGCCATGCGTGGCTTGGGGCTACCGGTAGTCGCCAACCTTGGTTGGCGCACACCTGCCGACCAAGGTCGGCATCTACCCAACACATCCACGCAGGGCGTGGATCTACTGCACCCGCAAGATCAGTAGAGCCACGCCATGCGTGGCTGGGGGCCTACCGGTAGTCGCCAACCTTGGTTGGCGTGCGTGCCGACCAAGGTCGGCATCTACCAGGCGCATCCACGCATGGCGTGGATCTACTGGGTAAGCAGCAGGCCCAGCCGCAGCGGCTGACGCATGTCGGCTGGTGGCGCGGCCTGCAACGGCGCGGACTGCAATGTCGCGCGCAGGTCGGCGTCGATCTGGGCGTCGCCCAGGCTGTCGAATTCGAGTTTCGAAATGCGGCCATCCGCCGCGATCCACACGCTCACCGGCAACGGCGTCGGTGCATCAGGGTGTGCCTGCAGCCATTCCAGCACGCGCTGCGCCTGCGGGTTCTGCTCCTGCTGCAGGCGCTGCTGCAACTGGCCGCCCACGGCGGCGGCATAGGCCATCCAGTGTGCGGGAGCCTCCTGCGCGGAAACGCTGGCACTACCAAGTGCGAGCGCACCGAACAATGCGGCCAACGGCCGCCACCAGCGGCGCACGCCGGTCCTGTTTCCTGCCATGGCCATCGCCCGTCTCCTGCGCCTCCATCCAACGTCTGATGGTCGGCGCGGTAGATGACAGGCAGATGGCGGTCGGCACTGCCCGGCGCGATCAATCGCCCAGGTCGGCCAGCACCTTGCGCGAGGGCGCGAAGAAGGTCACGCCGGTGGTGGCGGTGGAGAAGTCGAGAATGCGGTCATGCAGCGGCGCGGGATTGCCGATGAACATGCGCTCGAGCATCTTTTCGATCACCCACAGGCGGCGCGTGTAGCCGATGAAGTAGGTACCGTACTCGCCACGCCCCGGGTTGGCGAACGGCATGTTGTCACGCAGGATCTCGTGCTCGCCGTCGGCGTCTTCGATGGTGCACAGGGTCTTGTGCGATTTCTGTGCATCGGCCGGTGCATCGTCCAGCTCGATGTTGTCGTGCTTGGTGCGGCCGATGATCGCTTCCTGCGCCTCGGTCTTCTGCGCGCGCCAGGCATCAAGATTGTGCAGGTACTTCTGCACCACGACGTAGCTGCCACCGGCATGCTCCGGATCTTCATCGCCCACGATGGTGGCTTCCGGCAACGACAGCCCTTCCGGATTGGCGGTGCCGTCGACGAAGTCGAGCAGGTCACGGCCATCGAAATAACGGAAGCCGGCCACATCATCGACCGTTTCCACCGCATCGCCGAACGCCATCAGCAGGTTGCGCTCGAATGCCACGATCAGGTCCATGGTGCGCGCACGGATGTGGTACAGCAGGTCGCCCGGCGTGGACACCGCGGTGTGGGTCGCGCCCTTGATCTCGCGGAACGGCGCCAGCTCACGCGGCGGGGTGGTACCCACCAGCGGCTGCCACACGCGGTGGCCAATGGCCACGTTGCAGGTGAAGGTGCGCTCGATCTCGCGGATGGCGGTGTTCTTGATCAGGTCGTCGGTGCTGGCCAGCACCTCGCGCGCCTTGGCGATCGACGCCTCGTCATCCTTCACTTTCAGCACCAGGAACGCCGCCGAATGGGTGAGCGGCGCGGTGATCTGCTGCGGCTCGTTGTCGAGCGTGTGGTTGAGGGCGGTGATCGGTGCGGGCTGGGAGTTCACGGCGGTTCCTGCTGGCTTGAGGCGGGCGCATCGCGCGTGGCGATGTGCGGGCGATCATAACGGAACCGCCTGACCGGGGACGGAGCGGTTCTCGTTCCGTCCACCGGCGAAGGTACGAAGACCTCAATCCATATCACTCCAGACCGCCAGCTCGTAGCCATCCAGATCGCGGAAGTGGAAGCGACGGCCACCGGGGAAGGCGAACACCGCCTGCACCACCTCGCCACCGGCGGCGACCACGCGCTGCTGTGCATCCGCCAGGTCCGTGCAGTAGAGGATCACCAGCGGCCCCCCGTGGGCACGCACCGCCGCGTCGGCCACGAAGCCACCTTTCAGACGGCCGTCGTCGAACTCGGTGTAGGCCGGGCCATAGTCGGTGAAGCGCCAACCGAACACCTCGCCGTAGAAGCGCGTGCTACGGTCAATGTCGGCGACGTTGAATTCGATGTTATCGATGCGGCGTTCGGCATCGTGGGGCGCGGCAGGATTCATGGCGAGGCTCCGTGGTGGGAGCCCAGCATCGATCAATGCAGCACAGTGGTCTTGAACAAAACGGCCATCATTGTCCCCACTCCAGGCGCAGCTCGCTGGCGGTCATGCCCGCCAGTTCACGCGCCTCGCGGCTGAGATGGGCCTGGTCGGCATAGCCGGCATCAGCGGCCAGCATCGCCAACGAATGCAGTGGCAGCGCGCGGCTATGGCGAAGAAAGCGTTGCAGGCGCAGGATGCGCTCCAGCGTCTTGGCGCCGTAGCCGAACTGCGACTGGCTGAAACGCCGCAGGCTGCGCGGGCTCAGGCCCAAGTGCGCCGCCAGCGTATCCAGCGTGGCGTGACCCCCGGCGAGCGCCTGGAACAGGACATGTGCACGCTGCGCCGGGGTGTCGAGTGCGGCCGCGCCCATATGCTGCTGCAGGCAGTACGCCATCCGCTGCAGGCGCTGCGCAGGCGCGGTGTCACCGATGGAAGCCGCAGCTTTCTTCGCCCACGTGCCCTTCAGATCGGCCAGTGGCACCGCCTGGCCGATGATCTCGGCCAAGGGCAGGCCAAGCGCGGCCAATGCCTGGCCAGGTCGGAAGCGTGCCCCCAGTACCTGTGCACCGGGTGCCAGTGCCGGATGTGCAGCCACCCGATCCGGGCCGACCACGAACAGCCCGCCGTCGCGCCAGAGGATATCCACGCAGCCATCGGGCAATACGGTGATGTGCCCATCGGCATCGGCAGGGAGCTGGCTCTGCCACAGCTGGCCGAAGTGGCCGCGCAGCGGCGCAGGCGCCAGATGCTCCTGGTAGGTCGTGCCGGTGCCTGCAAGAGAGGAAGGGTCGCCCATGCCGCATTGTGGCGCCACGGGGCCCATAAAAGTGAAGCCCGGCGCGAGGCCGGGCTTCGGTTGGCGTGTGGGAGAGAGAGAGAGTCACACGCCAGCACAACACGCACTAACGACAGGCGTTTGTTACCAGGTGAAGCGCGGGCCCACGAACCACTCGCGGTCGCCGGCCTTGGCCAGCTTCACTTCGCCACTCAGGCCCCAGTTCTGGTTGAACTTGGCGGTGGCGCCGACACGGCCATAGAACTCGCCGTCCGGGTTGATGCCGTGCTTCTTGCTGAAATCTTCGTAGCCGGCCATCACGTAGCCTTCCACGTACGGGTTGAACGCGGTGCGCACGCCCACTTCGGTGGAGTAGCCGTTGAAGTCCAGGCCGCGCTTCTCGTCGTACTTCTGGTACGCAACACGGGCCACCAGGTCGGTGTTCGGTGCGATGCCGTAGTTGTAGCCGACACCCAGGCGCCACTGGTCGACGTCATTCTTGAACTTGTCGGTTTCCTGGGCGCTGTAGTCGCCAAAGACGTGGAAGTTCGGGTGCACCGCAACGGAACCCTTCACCTTCCAGCCATCGGCGTCGCCGCCCTTGGCATCGGTGTTCACGTAGCCGCCTTCAACGTAGTTGTACGACAGGCCATCGGTTGCCGATGCAGCGAACGGCAGAGCAGCCAGAAGACCCAGGGCAAGCAGCGAATTCTTGTTCATCGGGACACACCTTTAATTATTTTGGTTTCGTCGACCGCCTCCCGGGAAGGGGGAGAGAGAGGAGGCGGTCGACAGGTGTGAATTATCCGTTAGGGGGTCTAATCAACCCTGAATATTGAACTGACTGGTGTATAAATAAGGCTGGCGTTCAGGGAACTCCGCATGGCATTGCTGTTAGACGGGCAACCATAGGTTTGCGTTTTGGCTGAACCTATGGTTGCGCAAGGGCTGAGAACCTATGGTTGCAGTGACTTAGGGGCAGAGCTGACGTCCGCGGCTGATTGGCCCTCGCCAACAGCCCAGGAGGCAAGCGCCGCCGTGACATCGGTCCAACCTTGTCGGTCCTTAACAAGTAAGGAGCCCCTTTAGGTGCCCTACGAGGGTTCGCGGGGAGTCGGACGAAGCATGCGGTTGGCCTTAGCGACTCAGGACTAGTAGTGGTCGACATCGCTAGAGTCTCGTCCGCTACGGGCCGTACGCTGACGCGCCTCGCTCCTCTTGAAGTTCACGGCTGCTTCATGCCAGAAGCTGACATCGCTAGGCTACCTCCGACGCTTCTCAGAGGCCTTAATATCAAGCCCGCCTTAACGCTGCATGCGGCTAAGACCGGCGGCACTCCATCTACTAAATGGGCCCTGCGTCGGGCCGGCATTGTGGAGCGCGTTGCCGAAGGGCTATGGAAGGTGCCGGACGACCTGGCCGAGCGTGGCCGCCAGTACGACGCGCAGCGCCTGGGCGGCGTGGCCGTGGAGCTGAAATCGCACTTGCCCATCGAGCGGCAGGCCCGCGTGATCGGGGCCACGTGGCTCGACCAGCAGTTGATCGGCGGCGGCTCGGGCCTGGGCGACCTAGGCTTTGGTGGCGAGGCCAGGCCATGCAACAGCGCGCCGACTTCCTGGCCGAACAGGCGCTGGCCGAGCGGCGCGGGCAGCGCGTGATCCTGGCGCGCAACCTGCTGGGCACGCTGCGCAACCGGGAACTGGCACAGGCCGCGAAGGACATTGCCGCTGAAACCGGCCTGGAGCATCGCCCGGTGGCCGACGGGCAGCGTGTGGCTGGCATCTACCGGCGCAGCGTCATGCTCGCCAGCGGGCGCTACGCGATGCTGGACGACGGCATGGGATTCAGGTTGGTGCCGTGGCGGCCGATGATCGAGCAGCGGCTGGGGCAGCATATCGCCGCCGTGGTGCGCGGTGGCGGCGTATCTTGGGAGCTTGGACGGCAGCGCGGGCCAAGTATTTCTTGAGACCCTTCATCTACTTGTCGAACGGCCGAGCGCCTTCATCAGCCCCGGCTTCTGGCTCGCAAAGGTGCCATAGAAGACCTCATTACCGATGAGCGTGATCGGAGCCACGCGCACGCCGGTTCGTGACTTGGCTTCCGCAGAAATCTTCGGGTCGGTCAGGTCGCGTTCTTCAAACACGATGCTCTGCTGGGACAGCCACTCCTTCAGCACCCGGCAGTCCGGGCAGGCTGGAGTGCTATAGATGATGATGCGCGGGGTGCTGGCTTGGTTCATGGTCGTGCCTTCACTTTCCCCGAGCGGCAAGCCAGCTCTTCATCATGGCGATCTCTCCTTCCTGCGCAGAGATAACCTCCTGAGCCAACTCGCGGACCTCCGGGTCCTTGCCGTACTGCAACGCCACCTTGGCCATGTCGATCGCGCCCTGGTGATGCGGGATCATGCCGCGCATAAAGTCCACATCGGCATCGCCGCTGAAGTCAATCATCATGTCGGCGTGCATGCGGTCATTGCCGGCACGGTAGGCGGTCGTCGAGGCGTCGCCCGAGCTGCCGGTCCCCGCCTGTTGGCCGCGTTCTCCAAGCCACTTATTCATCATGGCGATCTCGCCTTCCTGCGCAGAGATAACCTCCTCGGCCAACTTGCGGACCTCCGGGTCCTTGCCGTACTGCAACGCCACCTTGGCCATGTCGATCGCGCCCTGGTGGTGCGGGATCATGCCGCGCATGAAATCGACGTCGGCGTTTCCAGTGAACTGCGCTCCCATCCCCGCGTGCATCTGGTCGTTCACGGCGCGATACGCGGTCGTGGAAGGACTGTCATTGGCCGAGGCGCTGGAGGGCATCGCGTGCCCATGGTGACCTCCGCTCGCATTGGCCTGCATCACTTCACCCGACGGGACCACCTTCTTCTGAACGGCCCTCAGGCCGATGGCGACCACGACGGCGCCCGCAATGAACAACAGGCTGAACTTGTTGACTCTCATGAAAAACTCCTTGAATGAGGTTGATGGCGTCACTGTAGGGCCTCCCATTGTTGGAAGGTCAAGGCCCTCATTTCGCCGTTGATGCCGATGAAAACCCTCGGCGCAAGATCCAGTCCTTCACTTCCGCCGCCTACGACAACGCGCTGTCGAAGCTGCAGCGGTGGAGGCAGGTGATGTAGCGCCTGAGGTGACCGCTAGATGGAACACCTTCCGCATCGGCCCGATCAGCCCGGACCTAGCCGCACCGGCTTTCGCGCGGTCTGCCACAGCAGCGGCACCAAGATCAGCGCCAGGGCCGGGAAGATCATCCAGTTGACCGCCTGCCAGCCCGAGTTGTGCAGGATCGATCCCGCGAGGAACGACACGGCTGCCGTGGCGGCGAAGACGAAGAAATCGTTCATGCCCTGCGCCTTGCTGCGCTCGGCCGGGGTGTGGCAATCGGTGACCATCGCCGTCGCGCCAATGAAGCTGAAGTTCCAGCCGATGCCCAGCAGCGCCAGCGAGCCCCAGAAGTGGGACAGGCCGAGCCCGCCCAGGGCCACCACCCCGGAGGCGGCGAGCAGCACCATGCCCACGGCGGTCACGCGCTCCTTGCCGTAGCGCACCATCAGCCGCCCAGTGAAGAAGCTCGGCCCGAACATCGCCAGCAGGTGCCACTGGATTCCCAGGGCGGCGTTGTCCACCGAATGCCCGTGGTTGACCATCGCCACCGGCGCGGCGGTCATCACGAACGCCATCACCCCATAGGACACCACGCCTGCGGCCACGGCCAGCGCGTAGCGCGGCATCGCCAAGAGCTGCAGCACCGTGCGGCCGCTGTCGGCGGCGGCTTCGGCCGGGGTCTGGCGCGGCGTGCGCAGCATCAGCAAGATCGGCAGGGCGATCAGCGGCAGCAGCGCCTGGCTGAGGAAGCTGCCGACGTAGGGCGTGCCCGCTACCGCGTCGCGCGTGAAGATCACCAACTGCGGCCCGATGATGGCACCCGCGAGAGCCCCCACCATCACCCAGGAAATCGCCTTGGCCTTGAGCGCGTCCTCGGCGGTGTCGGCGGCTGCGAAGCGGTAGCTCTGCACATACGCGCCGTAGAAGCCCGCCAGGAAGGTGCCGGCGCAGAAGATCCAAAACGAGGCCAGCATGATGCCCAGCGCGGCGATCAGGCCCGAGGCCACGCCGAAGCCGACCCCGACCACGTATCCGTTGCGGCGGCCATGGCGCCGCATGATGAACGCCGCAGGCAAGGTGCCGATGGCAAGACCCAGGCCGAACAGGCTCACAGGCAAGGTGATCGAGGCCGAGTCCTTGGCAAGCTGCTGGCCGACCAGCCCGCCCAGCGACATCACGATGGGCGCGCTGGCGCCACCGAGCGCCTGCGCGGCGGTGAGAACGCCGATGTTTCGGCGCGTGATGCTCTGGTCGGTCATGGGCGGTCCTTCTTGTTCGTTTGTCTGGCCGGAATTATTACACACATGAATATATGTTCAGTTATTAGACCATGATTCGGCCATACGATGCTCATGAACCGCCGCAGCCTGGTCGCTCCTCGCAAATCTCCCGAGCGGCAGAAGGAACAGCCTGCCGTTCCAATGCGAGCAGGTGCTCTTTCACCCGGGTCAGTTGCGCCATGCGTTCCTCGACACAGGCGAGATGGTCCCGGACAGCCTGCGTCAGCAGCTCGGGTTCCGGGGACTCGCGATGCGTCCAGCCCAGCAAGTTGCGCATGTCATCCAGGCCGATGCCCGACGCGCGGTAGTTGCGAATCAGGTACAGCCGCTCGACATGGGCCGGGCCATAGCGCCGGTAGTTGTTGCGGGACCGCTCGGGAGCGGGCAGCAGGCCCTCCCGTTCGTAGAACCTGATGTTCTCAGGGGCGTGCCGGTCAAGCGCGCGAGTTCACCAATCCTCATCCAGCTCTCCGCGCGCAGCGATGGGGGACGCCACCGCTGCGCGCCGGCCCTCATCCCGGCGACCGGGCGGGCTGCTGCGCCGTGGCGCCCGATTGCACCGTGTGCTCAGTCCAGCCGCCGCCCAGCGCCTTGTACAGATGGATGAGGTTGTTCAGCCGCGTCAGGCGCGTGCGCACCAGGGTCTGCTGCGTGCCGTAATGCGTGCGCTGCGCGTCGAGTACAGTGAGGTTGTTGTCCACGCCCTCCTGGAAGCGCTGCTCGGCCAGCTCGTAGGCCTTCTGGCTGGCCGCCACCAGGAGCTGCTCCGCGCGGATCTGCTCATCGAGCGTGCGCTTGCCCGCCAGGCCGTCGGCCACCTCGGCGAAGGCCGCCTGGATGGACTTCTCGTAGTTGGCGATCTCGATGCGCTTCTGTACGTGCGCCACGTCCAGGTTGGCGCGCAGCGCGCCGCCGCGGAAGATGGGCAGCGTGATCTGCGGCAGGAAGCTCCAGGCCCGCGAGCCCGAATCGAACAGGCCGTCCAGCGAAGCGCTGGCCGTGCCCGCCGAGCCCGTGAGGCTGATCATCGGGAAGAACGCGGCCCGCGCCGCGCCGATGTTGGCGTTGGCGCCGATCAGCATCTGCTCGGCGGCGCGGATGTCCGGCCGGCGCGCGAGCAGTTCGGACGGCAGGCCGCTCGGCAGGCCGGTCGGCACGATGTCGTCCGGCAGCGCCATGGCCTCGTCAAGCTGCCGGGACAGCTCCGGCGTCAGCGGCTGGCCCAACAGCAGCACCAGCGCGTTGCGGTCCTTGGCCGCCTGCCGCGTGTAGGCGGCATGGTTGGCCTCGGCGGTGCGCAGCGCGATCTCTGCGCGGCGCAGGTCGAGCTGCGTGGAGTTGCCCACTTCCACCAGTTGGGTGGTCAGCCCGTAGGAGCGCTTCTGCGTGGCGAGGGTGTCGCTCGTCAGGCGCAGCAGTTCCTGGTCGGCACGCAGCGTGAGGTAGGCGCTGGCCACCTCGGACACCAGGCTCATCTGCGTGGCGATGCGGGTCTCGTCGAGGGCCAGGTAGGACGCCAGCGCCCGGTCGCTGAGGCTGCGGACGCGGCCCCACAGGTCCAGTTCCCAGGCGGCCGTCACCCCGGCCACGTCGTAGCGCCGGAGCACGTCGCTTTGCCCCGTGGTGCTGAGGTCGGCCGGTGCGCGCTCTGACGCGCCGCGGGCGGAAACGCCCAGGTTCGGCAGCATCTCGGCACGCTGGATACGGTACAGCGCCTGAGCCGCCTCCACGTTGAGCGCGGCCTTGCGCATGTCGCGGTTGTTCTCCAGTGAAATGCCGATCAACTGCTGCAGCAGCGGGTCGCGGAAGAAGTCCCGCCAGCCGATCTCGGCCGTGATCGCGTCGTCGGGCGTCGCGGCCGCCGGTTCCACATAGGCCGCGCCCGAGGGATAAGCCGTGTCGATCGGCGCTGCGGGCCGGTCATACTTCGGTGCCATGGAGCAGCCAGTCAACGCCGTCGCGAGGGCGAGCGGCGCCAGCGTCCTGGCGGGTCGTGTGAATGCGAAAGATGTTTTCATGTCGTATGTCCTCCTGGCCGTCATGCGTGCTGGTCGGTCATGCCGACACGGGCATGGCGCGCTTCGCGGCGCAGCGCCAGCTTGCGCACCACGACGTAGAACACCGGCGTCAGCACCAGGCCGAATACCGTCACGCCCAGCATGCCGGCGAACACCGCGATGCCCATCGCGTGGCGCATCTCGGCGCCCGCACTGCTGGCCAGCACCAGCGGCACCACGCCAGCGATGAAGGCGAACGACGTCATCAGGATCGGGCGCAGCCGCAAGCGCGCGGCTTCAAGCACGGCTGCCAGCGGATCGGCCCCTTCGCTTTCCTTCGCGCGGGCGAACTCCACGATCAGGATCGCGTTCTTGGCGGCCAGGCCGACCAGCACCACGAAACCGATCTGCGTGAAGATGTTGTTGTCCCCCCCAGAGAGCCAGACGCCGGCGATCGCCGAGAGCAGCGCCATGGGTGCAATCAGCAGCACAGCGAACGGCAGCGACCAACTGTTGTACTGGGCCGCCAGGAACAGGAAGGCGAGCAGCACCGCCAGCGCGAAGATATAGATAGCAGTATTGCCAACTCGCTTTTCCTGGAAAGTCAGGTCCGTCCATTCGTAGGTCATACCGTCCGGCAGCGATTCGCTCACGATCTTCTCAATCGCGGCGGTGGCCTGGCCGGATGAGTAGCCCGGCGCTGGCCCGCCGCTGATGTCGGCCGAGGGGAAGCCGTTGTAATGCATCACCCGGTCGGGGCCGGAACTGCGCTCGATGGTCGCGATCGCGCTCAGCGGGATCATGTCGCCCGCTGCATTGCGCACCTTGAGCATGCCTATGTCCTCAGCCTGCATGCGGAACTGCGCATCGGCTTGGGCCATTACCCGGTAGGTGCGACCGAAGCGGTTGAAGTCGTTGACGTAGAGCGAGCCAAGGTTGACCTGCAGGGTGTCGAACACCTCGGTCAGCGACACGCCCTGCGACTTGGCCTTCACCCGGTCGATGTCCACCTGCAACTGCGGCGCATTGGTCTGGAAGCTGGCGAGCATGTTCGCCAGCTCGGGCGCCTGCATGGCCTTGCCCATGATCTGGCCCTGTGCTTGTGCAAGCGCCTCGGGACCCAGGCCCGCCCGGTCCTCGATCTGCAGCTTAAAGCCGCCCATAGAACCCAGGCCCGGCACCGGCGGCGGCGGGAAGATGCCGACGAAGCCGTCCGGGATCTGGCTGAACTTGCCCATGAGCTTGCCCTGGATGGCGAAGGCCGACAGCGACGGGTCCTTGCGCTCATCGAAGGGCTTGAGCATGGCGAACATCAGCGCGGTGTTCGGCTGGTTCACCGGTCCATTGACCGACAGGCCCGGGAAGGCCACCACGCTCTCGACGCCCGGCTCAGCCAGTGCGATCTTGGTCATCTCCTTGACGACCGCCTCGGTGCGATCCAGCGAGGCGCCGGTCGGAAGCTGGGCGATGCCCACGAGGTAGTACTTGTCCTGGGCGGGCACGAAGCCCGCAGGCACCTTGTGGAAGCCCAGCCAGGTCAGGCTCAGGAAGCCGACGTAGAGCAGCAGCACGATGGCGCTGCCGCGCACCGCGCGGCGCACGCCCCCGACGTAGGAATTCGAGGCGCGGTCGAAGAAGCTGTTGAAGCGGCGGAAGAAGCCGCCGAACACGCCATCGATGATGCGCGTGACGCGATCGGGCTTGGCCGCGCCGTGGTGCGGCTTGAGCAGGATGGCGGCCAGCGCTGGCGACAGCGTAAGCGAGTTGATCGCCGACAGGATGGTCGAGAACGCGATGGTTAGCGCGAATTGGCGATAGAACTCGCCCTGCAGCCCCGACAGGAACGCCGAGGGGATGAAGACCGCTGCCAGCACCGAGGTGATGGCCAGGATCGGGCCAGTCACTTCATCCATCGCCTTGCGCGCCGCGTCCTTGGGTGATTCGCCCAGCGCTATGTGGCGCTCCACGTTCTCCACCACCACGATGGCGTCATCCACCACGATGCCGATGGACAGCACCAGTCCGAACAGCGACAGTGTGTTCAGCGAGAAACCGAACATGTGCATCACCGCGAACGTGCCGACCAGCGAGACCGGCACGGCGATCAGCGGGATGATCGACGCGCGCCAGGATTGCAGGAACAGCACCACCACGATCACCACCAGGAAGATGGCCTCCAGCAGCGTGACGGCGACGGACTGGAGCGAGGCGCGCACGAAGACCGTGGGGTCGTAGGCGACGCTATACTCAATGCCGTCGGGGAACTTGGCTTGAAGTCGGTCCATTGCCGCGCGCACCGCGCTAGACACATCCAGCGCGTTCGCGCCCGGGCTCTGGATGATCTGTATCCCCACCGCCGGCTCGCCATTGAGCAGGCTGCGCAAAGAGTAGGAATCGGCCCCCATCGAGATGCGGGCGACATCCCGCAGGCGAGTTACCTGGCCGTCGGCGCCCGTCTTCACGACGATCTCGCCGAATTGCTCCTCGCTCGACAGTCGGCCCAGAGTGTTGACCGTGACCTGGAACGCCGCCGAGGCATCCGGCTGCTGACCAACCGAACCAGCGGCAACCTGTATGTTCTGCTCGCGGATGGCGGCAACCACGTCGCTCGCGATCAGCCCACGAGCAGCGACCTTGGCGGGTTCGAGCCAGACCCGCATCGAATACTCCCCGGCGCCCCAGACTAGGACATCGCCGACGCCTGGCGTACGAGCCAGCTCATCCTTCACATGAAGTGTGGCGTAGTTGGAGACGTACAGCGGATCATATCGACCTCCAGGCGAAAGCAAATGCACCACCATGAGAACGTCCGGCGACGTTTTCTCGGTGACAACACCGATGCGCTGAACTTCAGGCGGTAGGCGCGGCAACGCCCGCGAGACCCGGTTTTGCACCTGGATCTGCGCAATGTCGGCGTTGATATGCTGCTCGAAGGAGACGGTGAGCACCATTTTCCCGTCGGTGGACATCTGAGACTGCATGTACATCATGCCTTCTACGCCGTTGATCGCCTGCTCCAGCGGTGATGCCACGGTATCGGCGATCACTTGCGGGTTGGCACCGGGATAGCTAGCGGTGACCTGCACCGTGGGAGGCGTGACCTGCGGGTATTCGCTCAGCGGCAGCTGGAAGTAGCTGATCGCGCCCGCGATCAGCATCAGCAGCGACAGGACGATGGCGAAGACCGGCCGGTTGATGAAGAAGCGGGGGAAATTCATTTGCGGGCCTCCGCCGAGCCGGCCGCGCCGTCAGCCTTGGCGGGGTCCGCGCCACCGGCCTTGGCAGGCGCCGCAGCGGGAGCCGGAGCGTTTGCCGCAGCCTTGGTCGCGCCGGCCGCGCCTGCGGCCGGTGCCGCGGGCGCCTGCATGGGCACCATGCGCGGCGTGACCGCCATGCCGGGGCGCACGAGGCCCTTGATGATGATCTTCTCACCGGCCTGCAGGCCGCCGTTGATGACGCGCAGCCCGTCCACCACCGGCCCCAGTTCGATGGGCCGGTACTGGGCCTGGTTGTTCTCGCCCACAACCAGCACGTAGTTGCGCCCTTGGTCGGTGCCCACGGCCTGATCGTCGATCAGGACGGCCTCGCGCGCCGCGCCGGTGGACAGCTTGGCCCGGACGAACATGCCGGGTGCCATGCGCCCATCCGGATTGGGCACAACGGCGCGCACGCGGATCGTGCCGGTGCTTCGGTCAATGGTGTTGCCCACGAAGTCGAGCGCGCCCCTGTGCGGGAAACCCTTGTCCGTGGTCAGCCCGACCTGCACGGGCAGCGAGGCCTTGCCGCCGGCGCCCGCAGCGGGCCGCGAGCGGCTCACGACGTTGAGGTACGTGGCTTCGTCGATGTCGAAGTACACGTGCAGCGGGTCGATGGACACGACCGTGGTCAGCAGCGTGGCCGCGCCGGCGACACCGCCGCTGACCAGGTTGCCCTCGGTCACGAGCACGCGGTCAACGCGCCCGGCGATGGGCGCCGTGACGCGGGCGTAGGACAGATCCAGCCGCGCCGCAGCGACGGCGGCCTTGGCCGCTTGCACCTGGGCCTGGCGCGCACTGCGCGCGGAGACGGCATCGTCGTAGGTCTTGCGCGCGACAGCGCCGGTCGCCACCAGGCGCTCGGCGCGGTCGAAGTCGGCCTGGGCCTGACTGGCCAGCACCTCGGCCTGTTGCAGTTGCGCCGCAGCCGTGTCGAGCGAGACCTCGAACGGCCGGGGGTCGATCTGGAACAGCAGTTGTCCCTTGCGCACCAGTCTGCCCTCGGGGACGCTCACAGCATCGACGGCGCCGCCGACCCGCGAGCGCAGCTCGACGGTCTTGGGCGCGGCCAGGAAGCCGGTGTACTCGGCCGATGGCGCGACCGTGCGGGTGATGACCTCGGCCACGGGCACCTGCGGCGCCATCGGCGCGTCCGCCGGGGGTGCCGCGGCCTTGCCTTCGTCCTTGGCGTCGCGGGCGGCAATCGCTATGCCCCCGACGGCTGCGATGACGCCTGCCACCACAACGATTCTGATTTTTTTACGCATGGAAGTGCCCCTTTCTTGGATGCAGGACTCCGGCCCTTCCGAAGCGCTCTGCAGAAATTTGTGTGGAGGCTGGGCGTTACAACGAAGGCAAGGTCAAGCCCTTTGGGTTGCCCTAGCGGGCAGGCTGCATGGACAAGGTGGTGGGGAACCCCGCGTCGTCGCCGTGGCCACTCCGACATCCAGCTCACGAATGCCGTTATGCGGTTGAACCGGTCGGTCTTGTGGGTGATTGCGAGCGCGGGAGGCTCAGGCGTCCAAGCTGCCGCCGCCCATTGCTGTGCCTGCGCGGCATCCCGGCGCCCAGGCAGGGCCCGCGATTCAGGCTGTTGCGCCCAGGCCGCATCGAGGACGTCCTTGAGGCTAACCGGCGGCGTGGGTACCGGCGCCTCGCAACCTGCCATTCGCCTGGGTGCTTGGGCCTGGTCAGTCGTCGGCTTTGTCCTCGGAAATGTGGACCGCCATGTCCTGCAGCACCTGGCTGACGTGCTGGTCCGCGATGCTGTAGAAGATGTGCTTGGCTTGGCGTTCGCCGCGCACGAGGCGCGCTCCGCGCAGCAGCCGCAGGTGATGGCTGACCAGAGACTGCGACAGGTCGAGCGCTTCGGCGATGTCCCCCACGGCGACCGAGCCATGCATGCACTGCAGCAGGATCTTCAATCGCGATTGGTCGCCCAGCAGGCGGAAGGTCTCGGCCAGAACAGCGACGTCACTTTGCGACATTGCGAGGGCATCGGTCGCCGCGTCGTGGCTGGTGGTCGAGCATTGCGAGGTGTCGGCGCTGGTGGTTTCGCGGGACGTCATGGATGCAAATCCTCAAGTGGAGTGCGAGCCGGCTCGCGCGGCCTCAATGCCTGTGACCAGGAGCGGAATGGTCGTGGTCATGGCCGTGGCTGTGCCCGCCGCCATGCTTGTGATTGCCATGATCATGGCCGCTGTGGTCATGACCGCTGTGATCGTGGCCGCTGTGGTCCTGACGCTCCGACGTGGGCTGCAAGCTGCAGACGTTCTCGTCGGTGCCCGAGTTCCAGTCGATCCCGACCGTGGCGTGTTCGATGCTGAATTGCTCTCGAAGCACCGCTTCGACGCGTTTGACCACGGCGCGTGCTTCCTCGTCCACGTTGGGGCGAACGTGCAGCGTGGCCATCGTGCGCCCGGAGGTGAGCTGCCACACGTGAACGTGGCTGACGGCCGCCAGGCCCGGCACGGCGCCCATCAGGCCTTGCTCCACCTTTTCCGGCGAAGCATCCTCCGGCGCGCCTTCCAGCAGGATGTGGATCGACTTGGCGAGCAGCTTCCATGCGCTGCGCAGGATCAGCGCCGCCACCAGGACCGACAGGATGGGATCTATCGGCGTCCAGCCCGTGAGGTAGATGACGATCGCAGCGACGATGGCGCCGACCGAGCCGAGCAGGTCGCCCATCACGTGCAGGATGGCCCCCTTCACGTTGACGTGATCGGTCTCTCCGCGGGTCATGATCCACAGCACGAGCACGTTCACCAGCAGGCCGAGCACGGCGACGATCATCATCGGGCCGGCCAGGATCACGGGCGGCGCCTGCAGCCGCTCCCACGCCTCGTAGGCGATCCAGGCGACGATCGCGAACAGGGTCACGGCGTTCAGGAAACCGGCGATGACCTCGAAGCGCAGGTAGCCGAAGGTGCGCTTGCTGTCGGCCGCGCGGCGGCCGAACCGGAATGCTGCGTAGGCCAGTGCGAGCGCCGCGGCGTCGGTCAGCATGTGGCCCGCGTCGGCCAGCAAGGCCAGCGAGCCCGACAGCACGCCTCCGACGGCCTCCACAACCATGAAGCCGAAGATCAGGAAAAAGGACAGCAGGACCTTGCGCTCGTTGGCGCTGGTCACGGTCGGGGTGTGGTCATGATCATGGTCGTGATCGTGACCATGGTCATGTGCGTGGGATTGGGACATGGGGCCTCGGGAAACTGGGTCTTTGACTGTGGCTCAAAATATAACACATGAATATGTGTTCATGTGAATTGATTTGCACATTTGTGTCCGCGTCTCACCACGGCCGGGATGCCGCTCCGGGCAATTGCCTTAGCCTGGCTCGGCGACCATTCCCCACGCTTGGCAAGCAGCCGTTGATCTAACATCCAGTGGCAATATCCCCCCCTAGGGGGATATGATTTCAGCATGGAAGACATGCATAAGCACACCACCCATCCCGACCTGGTGAAGCGGCTCAAGCGCGCCGAGGGGCATCTGCGGCACGTCATCGGGATGATCGAAGGGGGAGAAACCTGCCTCGACATCGCCCGCCAGCTCGCGGCGGTGGAAAGCGCGGTGACGGCGGCCAAGCGCGTCCTGATCCACGACCACATCGACCACTGCCTGTCCCATGACGAGGACTCCGTTCTGACCGAAATGAAGGCGCTGACCAAACTGCTCTGAGGCCGTCCGATGCTCTCCGTGCTGAAGAACCGCACCTACCGCCACCTGTTCACCGCCCAGGTGATCGCGCTCGTCGGCTCCGGCCTGATGACGGTGGCGCTCGGCCTGCTGGCCTACGAGCTGGCCGGCGCGGATGCAGGCGCGGTGCTCGGGACGGCGCTGGTCATCAAGATGCTGGCGTACGCGGGGGTCGCGCCGGTCGCGCAGGCCTTCGCCGACCGGCTCCCGCGGCGCTCGCTGCTCGTGGCGCTGGACCTCGTGCGAGCGGCCGTCGCGCTTTCCCTGCCCTTCGTCACCGAGGTCTGGCAGATCTACCTGCTGATCTTCGTTCTGCAGGCGGCGTCCGCCGGCTTCACGCCGACCTTCCAGGCCACCATCCCGGACATCCTTCCCGACGAAGAGGACTACACGAAGGCGCTGTCGCTGTCCCGGCTGGCCTACGACCTGGAAAGCCTGATTTCCCCGATGCTGGCCGCCGCGCTGCTGACCGTCATCAACTTTCACAACCTGTTCGCAGGAACGGTGCTCGGTTTCCTCGTTTCAGCCGCTCTCGTGGTCAGCGTGCGGTTGCCCACGTCCGTCCCCGGCCGGCGCCGCGGCATCTGGGAGCGAACGACGCGCGGCACGCGCATCTACCTCGCCACGCCACGCCTGCGGGGCCTGCTGGCGATCAGCCTGGCCGTCTCGGCGGCAGGCGCGATGGTGTTCGTGAACACGGTGGTGCTCGTGAAGGCGCGTTTCGGCCTGGGCGAAGTCGAGGTGGCGTGGGCACTGGCGGCGTTCGGAGGCGGCTCGATGGTGGCCGCCTTCGTCTTGCCGTCCCTACTGGAGAAAGTAGCCGACCGACCCGCGATGCTCACCGGCGCCGCTGTCCTCGTCGTGGGCACGGCGATCGGCGCACTGCTGCCGAGCTATGTGCTGTTGCTGCCGCTGTGGCTGGTGATCGGCTTTGGCTACAGCGTGGCGCAGACGCCATCCGGCCGTCTTCTGCGCCGCTCGGCCCACGCCGAGGACCGTCCAGCGATCTTCGCGGCCCACTTCGCGCTGTCGCACGCCTGCTGGCTCATCTGCTACCCGCTGGCCGGACGCTTCGGCGCGGCCACGGGGCTGCAATCGACGTTCGTCGTCATGTCCTTGATCGGCCTGGCTGGCGTGGCGCTGGCGCTTCGGCTGTGGCCGGCCAGCGACCCGTCGGACTTGGCCCATGACCATCCGAACCTGTCGGCGGATCACCCCCACTTGCGTCAGCACGCGAACCAAGGCGGGCACCATCACGTGCTGGTCGTGGATGACTTGCACCGGATCTGACCGAAAGGATAGGCCTCACGGGACGCGGTAAGGGCTGTTTCGCACCAAGGCTAGTCGTCGCTGTTGTCCTCAACGATGTGGATGGCCATGTCCAGCAGCACCTGGCTCACGTGCTTGTCCGCTACCTCATAGAAGATCTGCTTGGACTGGCGCACGCCCCTGACCAGACGGGCTCCACGCAACAGTCGAAGGTGATGGCTGACCAACGACTGCGAGAGTTCGACGGCTTCCGCGATGTCGCTTACCGACGTGGACCCCTTCATGCAGCACAGCATGACCTTGAGCCGCGACGGATCGCCCAGGAGCCGGAAAGTCTCGGCCAGGATGGTCACGTCATTCTGTGACAGGGAGGCCAGATCGGTGCTTGGGCCCTTCGGTGGGGCACTGACTGGTTTGCGTGGAGTCATCTCTCAAAAATTCCTACCCTCGAACGGCTGTTCGTGCCCTTCAGGATCAACGAGGCTGCGACCGCTTGAGCGCGCGCACAGCCCGGGACCAGGGCGAGCCTGGCGACCAAGGCCCCTCGTTTCCCCCGTGCGCCGGGCCATTTCTGAAACCTGACAGTACCCGAAAAAAGCGCTTGACCTTCCCACGATGGTAAACCCCAAGCTCCCCCCGTGTCGAATATCAACTATGGGAAACAACCATGAGCATGCCAATAACGAGTGATGCTCGTGCCACCGCAGCAGCGATCAGCCTACCCATCGAGGGCATGACCTGCGCGAGCTGCGTCGGCCGAGTCGAGGCCGCCCTGGCCAAGGTGCCGGGCGTGGACAGCGTTTCCGTCAATCTCGCCAACGAGCGGGCGGACATCCGCCTGGCCGGTCCTGTCGATCGCATCGCGTTGATCCAGGCGGTCGAGAAGGTCGGCTACGACGTGCCGGCTGGCACCGTCGAACTGGCGGTCGAGGGCATGACCTGCGCCTCCTGCGTGGGCCGCGTCGAGAAGGCACTCAAGGCCGTGCCCGGCGTCACCGAGGCCACGGTCAACCTCGCGACCGAGCGTGCCACCGTGCGCGGCGTGGCCGCCGTGGCGGACCTGATCGCGGCCATCGAGAAGGTCGGCTACGAGGCCAACCCGGTGGATACCGGCGCGCAGGCCGACGAGGAAGCCGCCGAGAAGAAGGACGCCGAGCGCGCCGAACTCAAGCGCGACCTGACCCTGGCCGCCGTGCTGGCGCTGCCTGTGTTCGTGCTCGAAATGGGCTCGCACATGATTCCCGGCATGCATGAGTGGGTGGCTTCCACCATCGGCATCCAGCAGAGTTGGTATCTGCAGTTCGTGCTGACCCTGCTGGTGCTCGCCATTCCGGGCTGGCGCTTCTACGAGAAGGGCTTCCCGGCGCTGTTCCGCCTGGGTCCCGACATGAACTCGCTGGTCGCGGTCGGCACGGCCGCGGCCTTCGGCTATTCGATGGTCGCCACATTCGCGCCCAGTCTGCTGCCGGCCGGCACGGTGAACGTGTACTACGAGGCGGCCGCCGTCATCGTGGCGCTGATCCTGCTGGGCCGCTTTCTTGAGGCACGGGCCAAGGGCCGCACCTCCGAGGCCATCAAGCGCCTGGTCGGCCTGCAGGCCAAGGAGGCGCACGTGCTGCGCGACGGCCGCATCGTGGACATCCCGATCAACGACGTGGCGCAGGGCGACATCGTGGAAGTGCGCCCCGGCGAGCGCGTGCCGGTCGATGGTGAAGTGACCGAGGGCCGCAGCTTCGTGGACGAGTCGATGATCACCGGCGAGCCGATTCCCGTCGAAAAGGCGGAAGGCAGCACCGTGGTCGGCGGCACCGTCAACCAGAAGGGTGCGCTGACGCTGCGTGCCACCGCCGTGGGCGGTCAGACCATGCTGGCGCAGATCATCCGCATGGTCGAGCAGGCGCAAGGTTCCAAGCTGCCGATCCAGGCCGTGGTGGACAAGGTGACACTGTGGTTCGTGCCCGCCGTCATGCTGGCCGCCGTGCTGACCTTCTTGGTCTGGCTGGTGTTCGGCCCGTCGCCCGCGCTGTCCTTCGCGCTGGTCAATGCCGTGGCGGTGCTGATCATTGCCTGCCCGTGCGCCATGGGTCTGGCGACGCCGACCTCCATCATGGTCGGCACGGGCCGCGGCGCCGAGATGGGCGTACTGTTCCGCAAGGGTGAAGCCCTGCAACTGCTCAAGGACGCCAAGGTGGTGGCCGTGGACAAGACCGGCACGCTGACCGAGGGCCGCCCGGTCCTGACCGACCTGGAGATTGCCGACGGCTTTGACCGCAACCAGGTGCTGGCGAAGGTCGCCTCTGTCGAATCGCGCTCGGAGCATCCGATCGCACGCGCCATCGTCGAGTCGGCCGTGGAAGGTGGCATCGCGCTGCCGACGATGACCGACTTCGATTCGGTCACGGGCATGGGTGTGCGTGCCACCGTGGACGGCGCGCGTGTCGAGGTCGGTGCCGATCGCTTCATGCGTGAGCTGGGGTTGGACGTGAGCGGCTTCGCTCGCACGGCCGAGCGCCTGGGCAATGAGGGCAAGTCGCCGCTGTACGCCGCGATCGACGGCCGACTGGCCGCCATCATCGCGGTGGCCGATCCGATCAAGTCCAGCACGCCCGCGGCCATTGCCGCGCTGCACCAGCTCGGCCTGAAGGTGGCGATGATCACCGGCGACAACGCGCGTACCGCGCAGGCCATCGCCAAGCAACTGGGCATCGACGAGGTGGTGGCCGAAGTGCTGCCCGAGGGCAAGGTCGAAGCCGTGCGCCGCTTAAAGGCCACCCACGGCCAGATCGGCTACGTGGGTGACGGCATTAACGATGCGCCGGCGCTGGCCGAGGCCGACGTGGGCCTGGCGATCGGCACCGGCACCGACGTGGCGGTGGAGTCGGCCGACGTGGTGCTGATGTCCGGCAACCTGCAGGGTGTGCCCAATGCCATCGCGCTGTCCAAGGCCACCATCGGCAACATCCGCCAGAACCTGTTCTGGGCGTTTGGCTACAACACGGCCCTGATCCCGGTAGCTGCTGGCGTCCTATACCCCGCATACGGTGTGCTGCTGTCCCCAATTTTCGCGGCCGGAGCGATGGCGCTGTCCAGCGTGTTCGTGCTCGGCAACGCGCTGCGCCTGCGCCGCTTCCAGCCGCCGCTGGCGGCGGATACCGCTCATTGAGAAAGGAGGAACACCATGAACATCGGTGAAGCATCCAAGGCCTCGAAGGTCTCGGCCAAGATGATCCGCTACTACGAGCAGATCGGCTTGATTCCCCCGGCCGACCGGAACGATTCGGGCTACCGCGCCTATAGCCAGGACGACGTACACCGGCTGCACTTCATCCGGCGTGCGCGCGACCTCGGCTTCTCGGTGGCCGAGATCACGGACCTGCTGGGACTGTGGAACGACAAGTCGCGCCAGAGTGCCGACGTCAAGCGCCTGGCGCAGCAGCACATCTCCGAGCTGGACCGGCGCATCGCGAGCATGTTGGAGATGGCCGAGACGCTCAAGGCGCTGATCCGGTGCTGCGCCGGCGACGAACGGCCCGACTGCCCGATCCTGCACACGCTGGAGCAACTCGATACCAGCGACGACGAGCCCGAAGCGCGCACCGGCGCCGTGCCACGGCGTACAAGTGGCAACGCAGCGGCAACGAAGCCGCGTGCGCACTGAGCAGCCGGGAGAGACATGCCCAAGATCACCGTCTTGCCCCATCCTGAACTGGCGCCCGAGGGCGCCGAGCTGAACGTGCCGGTCGGCACCTCGATCTGCGAGGCGCTGCTAGACAACGGCATCGAGATCGAACATGCCTGCGACATGAGCTGCGCCTGCACGACCTGCCACTGCATCGTGCGCAAGGGGTTCGATTCCCTCAACGAGGTCGAGGAGTGCGAGGACGACCTGCTTGACCGGGCCTGGGGGCTAGAGGCGCAATCGCGCCTGAGCTGCCAGGCCATCGTGGCGAACGAGGACCTGACCGTCGAGATCCCGAAATACACGATCAACCATGCCAAGGAGAACCACTAGGACCCAGCGTGCCGCCGCGGGCGCGCCGGCCTGCGGCGGGGTTGCTCTGGCAGACGGAGGACTGACGGCGTTGCAGCCTGACGACCGACCCGCGAGCCAGATGTCTACACCCCCTTGCACCACCGCCGGTTAGGCTGGAAATGTCGTCAAAGTCCTTCAATCCGTGATAGTCGGCGCTGCGGCCGGCCCATGAAAAGTCCCACAGGAGAAGTCCAGCATGTCTGCGCCCAAACAAGCCACGCTCTACCGGATGGTCATGCCCGGCCATACCTGCCCCTACGGGCTGAAGTCGCTCGATCTGCTCAACCGCAAGGGCTACGAGGTCGAGGACAAACACTTGGCGAGCCGCGAGCAGACGGATGCGTTCAAGAAGGAGCATGGCGTCGAGACCACGCCCCAGGTCTTCATAAACGGGCGGCGCGTGGGCGGCTACGACGACCTGCGCAAATTCTTCGGCATGTCCGTGAAGGACAAGAACGCCGTGACCTACATCCCTGTGATCGCGCTGTTCGCCATGGCGGCCGCGATGGCGCTGGCGGCGAGCTGGGCGGCCTTCGGCCAGCTCTGGAGCATTCAGGCGGCAGAGTGGTTCGTGGCCTTTGCCATGTGTCTCCTGGCGCTGCAGAAGCTCAAGGACGTGGACGGCTTCGCGACGATGTTCCTCAACTACGACCTGCTGGCCAAGCGCTGGGTTCGGTATGCCTATTTCTACCCGTTCGCGGAGGCCATCGCAGGCGTCCTGATGGTCGCGGGCGTGGGGATGTGGGTGTCGATTCCGTTGGCGCTGTTCATCGGGACCGTCGGGGCCGTGTCGGTTTTCAAGGCGGTCTATGTCGATCGCCGGGAACTCAAGTGCGCCTGTGTGGGCGGGGACAGCAACGTGCCGCTGGGCTTCGTGTCCCTGACCGAGAACCTGATGATGGTGGCGATGGCCCTGTGGATGTGGGCCAAGGTCGCCTACCTTGGGATGCACTGAGCGCCGCGCCAGGTACGGCACAGCGCACGTGCTCGCATCGGTTGTCCTGTGTGCAGGCCGGCCACGACGCGGTGTTACTACGCGCGCGGCGGGAAGCCAGCTTCGCTCAGGGCCGCGGCGATCTGCTCTTGCGAGGCCGAGGTCTGGACCTCGACACGGCGGGTCGGCGGGTCCGTGACGATCTTAGCGTTGGGGTCGATCGTTTGGATCGTTTTCGTAACGGTGCGGGCGCAGCCGCCGCAGGTCATGTCTTCGAGATGGAATTGCATGGAAAACTCCTTTCGGGTTTGGGTGTTTGAAGTCTGGTCCTTGCCAAGGTTGGAAGGTCAAGCGCTATTTGCATCCCCGCTACACCAATCGGCCGAATGCTCATAGGGGCAAGGCCGTGGTGCTCTTTACCCGATCCAGCACGAAGCTTGTCTTGCAGTCCTGCACGCTGGGGTGCTTGAGCAGCGTGTCGAGCACGAAGCGAGAGTAGTGAGCCATGTTCTTGACGACCACCCGCAGCAGATAAGGCGTGTCCAAATCCAGCATCGTCGCCGCCGCCTTGGCGTCCTGGCTGTCGCCGGACGCGGCCGACCAGCGCGAGGCAGCCATCGCCAAGCGATTGGATCGGCTGTCGCGCCAAGCCGAGCGCATGGAGCGCGATCAGAACATCGCCATCGAAACGCTGGCGCTGTTCATCCGCTACTACCTCACCGTCAGCACGCCGGTTCCCGAAGCGCACCAAGACGCGGCCCGCGCGCAGGGCAAGGCGCGATTCGAGCAGTTCACCGAGCAGCTTGGCCGCCACCTGATGCGCGGGCGCAGCCTGGTGCGTGACGTGGTGGAGGAACTGCACCCCGACCCGATGCGGATGGAGGACGCAGCGGCAGCCGCTCAAGCACGGGAGCGTGCGTCATGAGCGCCGTTCCCCAATCCATGAGCGCCACGTCGCTCGACCGGCGCATCCAGATGCTGCGCACGGCAATGGGGCCGCTGATCGCCACCGCGCTCGAAGACCCCGACGTCGTGGAAATCATGCTCAACCCGGACCGCACCCTTTGGGTGGATCGCCTGTCTGTAGCCACCTCGCATCCATGGCAGTGTTCGCTTCGGGTCGAATAGGGGCCCTAGCATTCCTGATCGCGTCGTCGGCGCCAGCTCGTCTGCTTTCGGCCGGAACCTACGCGTATGCTAGCAATCACAGTCCACAAAACCTTGTGGCGATTCAACTTGAATGAACTGCTATGCGCCAGCTTTGGATTGAAGACGAGTGATGTGGTCGAAGGCAGCGAGTTTCGCCTCCGCTTGAGACTTGTAGTTGCGGCGAGCGTGCAGGACAGTTGAGTCGTCTAGCGCAGCCAAGGTACAGGCCCATTCTCCGCCGCGCGGGTAAACGGTAATGCGGAATCCATCCGAAGTGATATGCGGATTCCCCTTTGCCGAAACTTTCCACGCACGCGCAGTCCAACGCTTGCGCTTTGCTGCGCTGCTTTTCATAGAGGCTTCACGGGCTCGCGAGGCCGCCAGGTCGCCTTCCATGTGGCCGGCACATACACACCCAACCTCGAGAACGTTCGGGTAATCTGGGTGCTCCATGTGATGGACGTAGCGGATGGTTTGCGACTCGCACATCTCGCAATCGATCTGCGGCTCTCCAAGATCCTCAATATCTACGCAAGTCCAGCCGCGATGCGGCACTCCGGCTACAGACCACTTGCCTCGCCTATGCGCGACCAGCTCTTATTCTGTCAGAGGATTAGTTACTGCCATAGACCCTGACTACCTAGTAGCCGGACCCTAGAGTCCGGTCAAATGAATTATTCACAGCGCACCTTGTGGCAGGCTATCCCCTGATACCGCTCGATCTTATGTCCGCTGCGTCCGGGTATCAAGCACATGCATACCCCCACCACGAACAGGGCGGGAGCGAGCCCTTCAGCGGAGGTCTCCCTGGAGTCGAAACTGGAGGCTAGCATCGCTCGGGCCGAAACCTGCCTCAGTGCCCGCTTCTGGCCAGAACCGGACGTTCTGCACGAGTAGCGAGCATGTCTGCAGAGAGATGGCGGTTAGGTGGTCGGGTCCCGACGCTGTACCTTACTTGGCTCCAGCGGGCTGATCCGACGAAGCGGTGGTTGGGGCCTCGGCCAGTTCAGGCGAAATGAAGTTGGCATGCACCAAGGCAAGCTGCCCACCTTCAGCAGCGTAGTACTCGGTGACCCCGCAGTTGGGCACATCGCCTTCGCGGTCAAGGTCGAGGATGGCATCCTCGTCCATGCCTTCTAGAAGGTATCGCATGCAATTCACAATCACTTGGTGCGCGACGATCATCACGCGTGCACCGGCGTGGTTCCGTTGGAGATCCCCGACAACGCCGCGTAGCCGCAAGATGACATCACACCAGCTTTCTCCGCCCGGTGGGCGAAAGTAGAACTTTCCGACCAGCCGTCTCTGCGCGGCCAGTTCCGGGAAGGTAGCGACGATGCCACTGGAGGTGTAGCGGTCCAGAACGCCGAACTCCTTCTCACGCAGGCGCTCATCAATGATTAGACGGTGGCCAGGGCCAAGCGCGTCGGCCACGGCTTGGGCGGTCTGCCTTGCACGCATGTATGGAGAAGTCAGCACGATTTGCGGGCGTTGGTGCTCGGCAAGTCCCAGTACCCAAGCACCCAGTGCTTGCGACTGGCGCTCCCCCAGCGAGGAGAGAGGCACGTCCGCGTCGCGGTGTTCCAACTCGATTAAGGTGATGTTATTTGCCTCAGCGTGGTCTCGCGCAACGTTTCCGGCGCTTTGGCCATGCCGTACCACCCAGATCCGCTCTGGCCACCGCGCGGCAACCCCCTCCATCGCACTGTTCTGCTGCATATCAATCTCCCGCTTATCTGTCCGGGCGTTGTAGCGGGCATAAAGTCCTGCAAACGACTGGGTTGAGACATGGTTGAGACCTTGTCGACGACCGAGCCACCTTATCCCCGCTTGACGAAAAGCCGATGTCCGCTGCAAGGGCTCCCTTTCGCAGCGAAGCGCTATGCCTTTGCCTAAGCCTCCACATCGCGCATTGTTAGCGCCGTTTCAAGGCCGGTTTAGTGTCGGCTGCATCGGGCACATGCGCGGCGCAAGAAGGAAGTTCTGTATGTCATTGGGGGAGAGCGCGACACTGTCATAGCATTCGAATTGACTGCACCCCAAGCGAAACCTTTCAACTTTGAAGTCTTCCCGAGCTGCTTCAATGCCCTCCCCCAAGCGAGAGCTGAGCTAGTCGCTCATCGATTCTTAACCGCGCCAGATCCAACCCCGTGTCATCGTTGGCGTAGGGTGAGCCAAACAACGGGACCTCTACCCACCAGCATTCCTGACCGGGGTGTACGTAAGGCGCATGATCGTCTAGCAGAAGGGCCTCCCCGGCGTGAGATGTAACAAATCGCAGGTCCTTAGTTGGTCCGTACCATGAAACGTAGTGAAGCTTCCCAAACCAGCTCGGGGCCACACCCTCCGCTACGAGAAGCCTACAGATTTCTCGCACTCTTGACTCCGGAACAGTCGTAAAGAGTACTAGCTGACTGAACTTGATCCGCATCGCTTCCAGGAACGCGAACAGGCCAGGGCGTGGGATCTGGCTGACCGCATTTGAGATCAGCGTTCCTTCTAGGTCCATTGCAAGAATGGTTGGTCTCATACATCCCTCTGATCTTTAGCCAGACCTGCACGAAAGTCAGACCGCTTCAGGTGCGCATGAACAACAGTCAGCAGTACGACCGTATTCCAGCGTCCATGGTAAATGGCACCCCTTGCCTAGGTGCTGACGTGCTGCCCATCCAAGTAAGATCGCACATCCCGAAGTTCGCGCAAGCCTCCGCGACAAATAAAATCCAGCACGGTGTTACCAGAAAACATGGGCGCCATGTTAGGTCGCCTTATCCAGCCATCCGCCTGAATGGGGTCAGGCAGAAGGATATGAAGAGCTTTGTAAATGCCGAGTAGATAGCTAATCCGCACCAGGACCTCGGCATCGATATGCTCGTAGGCCCCTCGCGCCCATGCCTCATAAAAAGCATCGGGTGGGCTTCCAAGCAAAGCTCTCTGCTGAGGTCCGGACAGTTGCCATCGCGCAGCGAGGTTGAAGAACGCTCTCAATGCTGAGCCTGAAAGCTCTTCGCGACTGAGCTCATCTGTAGGGATGGTCATCATGTACTCATCTTCCAATCAACCTCCCTTAGAGGCACATCGTGGCGCAGCACAACCCCACGCCTACAGGTGCGCCGACATCTCTTTCAACAGTCGGCAGCATGCCCATGCTAGCGCAATCCACAAACTGTATTGCGTACTAAATCATCTGACATGCCAGCCGCTGTAGCAGCATGCATATCAGATGATCTGATACGTGATCAGATAATCTGCGCCCCACAAGCAAGAAGATGTGCTCGCTGTTTGCAATATGAAAGAGAGTGAGTGATGCTCGCCTACATGGTGCCCTTGTCGATACAAACGCTAGCACTTCGCGCAACGACTCCTGACCAGCTCGCCGAGCAGGTGGCGGAGGAGTACGGGCTCTATGTCCGGCTCTCAGAAGTGTGGATGCTGCTTGGCTACAACAGCATCAGCGCGGCCAGGCGCGCGGCGTATGACAACCGCCTGGGAATAGCAACCTCGACCATTCCCGGCAGGAAGGGGCGCATGATCCGATCCAGGGATCTCGCCCAATGGTTGTTCAATGCATCACGCGGCGCAGATCCCGTAACCAGTCGGCGGACCGCTCAATGATCCCAATCTGCCCATGGAGGTCCTCCAGATGAGCTAAGAAGACTCTCTGGGGCAGAAAAGACAAACCCCGGCTGGCAGGCCGGGGTCTGTTTAAGGCGCAGCGATGAGAACCGCTATGCCGAATCTACCCCCTTACCCCGATAAGAATCAACCCCTAGGCATTCCGGGAGGGAGGCGGCTGCCCGCCTCCCAGTAGATAGGCAGGGTTCCATGAATCAAGAAGAACTGGCCCAGCGTCTGCGGGAGCATGAGGGCCTAACTGTCGAACAGCGACAGCACATCCTTGAGATGGCTAGCTCGAGTCCAGCGCGGAAGCCAGGAAAAGGCGCGCTGAACAACGTTGTGACCCACTTCAACTCAGTCAAGTGTGGCCAGCTCATCACGCTGGAGAGTCATACCGTTGAACATATGTTCGCGCTGACTCTGGAGCTGGATCCGGATGTGCTTGGCTACTTCCCGCAGGTTGCCTGTAAGGGAGTGAGACTTGGCAATCATGTAAGGAGCGGCACCTTGGATTTTCTGGTCGTCCGCACCCGTCGCATTGAGCTGGTCGAATGCAAGGCCGGCTCCGCTCGTGACAGCTTGCTTGCGGCAAAGTCCGGTGAATGGGTCGACGTCGATGGAAATCTTCAGAACCTTGCCTATGGCCCTTGGGCAAGGCAGCGCGGCATGGAGCACGTCCTGTGGCTCAGTCCCTCCCGCGTCGACACGCCACTCCGGAACCTGCAGGTCATCTATAACGAGGTGCGTATGGTACCCGCCAACGAGGCTCAAGCCTTGGGCAGACGCATCCATGCGCATCTCGCCGACGGCCCCAAGAGCCTCGATTGGATGATCGAGACTATCGAGGGATTCAACGTGAGCCAAGCGGCGCTTCTGCTTGGAACCCGCTGGGCCTTCGGTCCAGTTGAGCATGTTCCGCTCACGGACACGAGCAACTTCTTTTTGACCTTGAGTCAGGCTCAGGCTATTGAGATAGGAAGCAACTTCTTTGAGGTTGCCAGGCACTCTCGCAATCAACTGAACTCTGCGTTCGCAACGGCGACGCTAGTCGACGCCACCAACGCCGAAAAGCGGCTCGCATTGATTCAATCCGCGCATGCGAAGGGTACAGCCGTCCCCAAACACCTGCGTGAGATAGCGCGGAAGGTGATCGAGGCGCGAAGCAGAGGTGACAACGAACTCGAGCAGTGCCTTACCAGGTTTCATGCAAGCGGAAACCGAATGAGCCGGCTTACCCCCGTTCAGGAGAAGCGGACGGCTGAGGCAATTCGCGCATACGCCGCAGGCAAGTATTCACAGAAGAAGGACGCATACGCTGCGCTCAAGGAGGCCTGTGAATCTGACGGCGAGTCGCCACAGAGCCGCCAGGCCTTCGAACGCAGGCTCGCTGATCCGCGCCTGGAGCTGCGTAAGGTCCTTGCAACGCAGGGAATGCGTGGCTACCAAAAGCAAAGGCCGCGCTCGGACGCGCGCGACCGGTCGGGTACAGCCTTAGCTAAACATGCAGTCCTGCACGTGGACAGTACCAAAGTCGACGTGAGGGTGGTGAGCGACGATGGAATGGAAGCAAGCGCAGAGTCCCCTCTGATTTATCTAGGGACAGATGAGGCGACTGATCTGCCGATGGCGCATTCCATTGTCTTCGGGCCAGCACGGCGCGATGGTTTGGCCATCCTGATACGTGACTACGTCCGCAGACATGGACGACTGTTCAACAGCATCTTTGTCGATCGAGGAACGGAGAATCAGTCACACTTTCTCACTGCTCTGGCTTTGCGATATCAGTTCTCAATCCATATCTGCCCAACGGCAGGTTCGAGGTTCAACTCGGACGTAGAACGCTACTTTGGAAGGTTCAATTCCCAGGTCAGCCATGAGCTTGTCGGTAGCACCGATCCCGACAAGGCGGGCCGAGGCGTGGATGGGAAGTTCAAGAGCTACAAAACTGCCAAGCACCGCTTTGAAACCGTTCATACGGTTGCCAGGGAAACGCTTTATGAGCACTTCCCGAGCGTCCCTGTACAAGGCTTCGCAAGTCCGGCCGAACGGGCAGCCCACGCAGATCTTCTCTTTCCTAGTGCCGGCCTGCGCGCATTGGTTGACGAAGAATTCCTCTTCAGAACCGCGATCCCGCACAGCAATAACAAGTATGTACCCGGACGAGGGTTCGAGGTGAATGGTCGGTACTTTCACTCCAATGAACTGAGGGAGCTCGACGCGTCATTCGATGTTGAGCAGCTTCGAACAGACCCGGAGGACCCGAGCTTCATCTGGGTTAGGACGAATCGTGGACTGTTCAAGGCGTTCTGCAACTTGATCGGGCCTCTAGCTAATTCCACCCTGATTGAGCGGTCATTCAGAGGTATGTATGACCAGCTCTACGCGCCATCGCTCCGCGAAGCAAAGCAGAGCGCGAGGCACGCTCAGGCGATGCGTACGGCAGCCGCGAACGCGAAGCCCAACACCGCGGCTCAACCCAAGCCGGGGGAGGCGGACTCCAGCAGCCTCCCTTCTCAATCAAATGACGCTCTTGACGAGATCGCTCTGCGCGGAATCAAGAAGCGAGCGATGGATGACTTTGACGATATTGAGTCGCCGTAGCTTGTGCAATTGGGGGCAAGCCCGCGCCAGTCATTCAAATTCACAGGAACCGATAGTGGACAGCAACTCTGGAATTCCTTTTGTGAATCATAGCCGCATGAGGACGGCTTACTCCGAACTCTTGAATGCCATCCAAGGTGCGCGCCCAGGTACGTTCGTCTGGGCATTGGCTCCTTCTGGCTCGGGCAAGAGTGAGATCAGACAAGCTATTCTTCCCGTCCTTGCCGGGAAGCAGAGCCTCTGGCCAGCTGGCACGCTTCCTTTGATATCGGTGCGTGCAATGGCCAATGATCGGGGAAAGTTCAACTCCAAGGATCTCACGCTGCGCCTCCATCACGCCGTGGTGGAACCAGACTTCGGCTGGCTGGAGAACAAGGACCGATCGGTCAGTACTGATGCGCACCATGTCCAGGCGGAGGCAGAGGTAAACAATCAGCTGTGGAAGAGAGTGAGGGCAACGCAGTCGCAGCCGAGATTGCAGCACAGCTTCGAATCTGTGGCGAAACAACGTCAACTTAAGTACATCTTCCTGGAAGAAGCGGCAACCTTGACGATGGTGCATCTTCATCAAACCAGCTATGGGTACATGTCGAACCTTGTGCGACTGATTGAAGAAATCGGCTGCGTCATAGTGATGCTGGCTACCCACACTGCGGAGAGTTTGTGGGCGGGACACCCCGACGTCTGGAATCGATCCCGGTTCGTCTACATCCGGCCGTATAACCTGAAGAATTCCCAAGACGAGCGGGATTTCGTTGCAGTGCTGAAGGGTATCGGGCAGAGCTTCAACCTGTCCGATCCCAAGCTCCTCGTTAAGAATACTGATTTGATGTACGCCAATGGTGCTGGCGTGTTCGGCCCCACTATCGACGTCGTCCATAGGGCTGAGCTCCGCCGAAAGAATGAGGGAGCGAACAGCATCACTGAAGCGCACTTGCACGCCAGCTCCTCAAGCGAGAAGGAGCTTGGAACCGTGTGGAGCAGCGTGCTGGCCTTCAACAAGCTTGCGGATCAGAGGCCCTTGAATGGTGAGAAGAGAATTGCTGACTTCCTGAAGCGCATGGGTACGGGGGAGTAGAGCGAAAATGACTACGGCACACATGCGGTATCGGTGGACAGCACTGCCGCCAATTGCACCGATCGACGGAGCCACCGCCCAGACTGAGTCACTTGGAGGGTACTTCCAGAGGATGTGCGAAACGACCGGGTTTACAAAGACACACCTCGCAGGAGTGCTTGACAAAGTTGCGGGTCAGCCAAGAAATGGACTGAGTGAGCGAAATAGCTTCGTGGGACCAGGGCAGGTGAGCCTTAACCGCGCGCGCGCGCTAGAGCAGCTGACTAACCAACGCCTGGTCGGCTGCACGCTCTCGCCTTTCATTAATGTCCTGCAGATGCGGGATGGCGGCCTTGCTGGCATCAATCGCCGCTGGTGTCCTGAGTGCCTGCTGGAGGCTGGCGAGAGTAACGGTCTAAGTGAGAGGCTCATCTGGAACTTCCTTCACTACTCGCATTGCTCCTTGCACTCAGTCAGAATCATTGATCGCTGCCAAGAATGCGGCAACAGTCAACAGTTGCGAAGGGGCAACGCGGCCTCGTGCGCCTATTGCGGTTGCAGCCTAGCGCGCGCAACCACGCACGAGAGGCCGAGCGCACTTCAGTCCTGGGCCAACGCCTCGATCGAGGACGTCGTACGCTGGACCGCAACCAACCCTGATGTGGTTATTCCTGCGGAGAACTATCAACGTTTCTTTGATGGGCTCCTTCAAGATGGGACATTGGATAGGCTGAAGATCGTTCATAACAGGTTCTGGAGGGATGCAATTCGCTTCAGACGAACTACTACCACTTTCAGAACGCTACTCAACCTATCCGCCATCAAATCTGTTGACATTATCGGAATTTTGACCGAACCAGTTCCGGCCTCATCGACTTCATTGTTTCCAAGCCATGAGGTGGACGGTGAGATCGCCTTTGATCTAGAGGACTGGGGGGCTCAGGCGAGGAAATTCGAAGTCGTGCTCCACGCGCTCTGCAAGGCCAATACGCGTGTGTTCCCTAGCCAGCAGTTCCTTAGCTTATTGTTGGTTTCTAAACGAAAAAGTTCTATCCACCGTGCGCCGTCATTCAGCGTCTACCTAGATCTTCAGAGGCAACCTGGCCAGGACCTTCTTGCGGGTCGGAACATGGCGAGCAGAATTATGGCCCTGTCCATGACCCTGCTTAAGAGCGGCATGCGCGAGCGGGGCGTAGCAAGTGAAGTTCTGAAGAGATTCGCCATTTCGGCAGAGATCGCTAGAGAGTGCGCCCGGACCGCAGTTGTTATTACAAAGGCCATGCGCTCTCCGGCCTTCCGAGCTTCCGGTGATCCCTTCCCGTGCCGCTGAAGAAGGCCAGAAGAAGACATCACTTCCCTGCGCAGCCGAGCGGGTTGTTCAACCGCCGGGTTCTACCCCGATATCACGGACGGTTCTAAAAGAGCTGCAACCTTCTGGTCCTGCCTGGCGACCCTTCGTCGCATCCTTGGGTTATGGCGTCGCTCTATGTAGTCAAACGCATCCGCTCGTGCTGCATACTTTGTGGCGCAGTTCGTTCGATAGATCCGCTCACGCTTGAGTGGCCCAAAGAGGGCTTCGCAGGCCGCGTTGTCGCCACAATGACCCACAGCGCTCATCGAGCAGATCAGCCCGTTAGCCGCTAGATGCCCTTGGTAGTCGGGCTGCGGAACTGGCTGCCTCAATCCGAATGCAGGATTACCTCATCGCTTCCTTGACGCTGCCACACCGCCATCTGCACAGCCCGGGTCACCATCTGGCGATCCTGTCGATCGTGTATTGACCAGCCCACGATGCGCTGGTCGTACAGATGCAGCTTGCCCTGTCGGGTCTTGATCTCGGTAATATCTGTCACCCACTCGGTTTCCGGCTCCAGCGCGAGAAAATCGCGTTCAAGCAGTTTGACCACGCCCGGCGCTGTCATGGCCGGAGTTGCGCACCGCCCGCGACGCTTGCGCTGGGGCCAGCCCTGCAGGCCGTCGGCGGCCATCAGGCGCGCATCCGTCAGTCATGAGAGCGTGGCCTGAATGACAGGCTTTGAAATTCCGAGAACACTGCAAATTCGATTGGTGGCCACAGCCCAGTTTCCAGATATGAGAAGTTGATTGACTCAGGGCAGCCGATGGGCAGCACCGCTGGAAGAGAAGGCTACGCCAGGCCGTTCCCGAAAGAATTGGCGATCCGGGGACATCAGTGTTACGAATTGCAATAACAAACTGTTGTCCTTCATGAGGGCCGTCGCCAATCAAACTCCGCCACCATGTACAAGCGCCATCACTGCATTGACCGAATAGGGCCTGCCACTTCATCGCGCGTCGGTGCGCTGAAAGGCACTGCTACCAGACGTACCCCCCTGCCTTCGCTTGGGGGACGGATCCGACGTCGCCCCTTACTTGCCTGAGGGGCCGGGGAACCAAAAGGCGATGCGCGTACGAGGGTTGCCGGAACGTCCAATTCCCCTGATTTGATTAGAATCTGCCCAGGTAGATAGGGGCTGTCAGCCGGCCATCGTCGTGCTGCAGCTAGGGACAGGAGGCGGCTACGCCGCCATGAGCACAAGGAGACATCAGGGTGTACTTGGCAGAGCTGTCTATCTCGAACTTCCGCAAGATCAACAACGCAGTACTGCACTTCCAAAGTGGACTGAACGTTCTGGTTGGTGCGAATAACGCGGGCAAGACCGCCATTGTCGATGCGTTGAGGTCTCTCCTTGCCGGGCACGATGAACCGTACCCGCGGTTGGACTCGGACGATATTCATCGGCCGAAGACAGGATCGCCTAGCGGCAACATCGTGTTCAAGTACATCTTCCGAGGGTTGAGCCCCGATGATGAAGCTGACTTCATGACTGCCCTGAAACCTGCCAAGGACGGGCAGATGGAGGCGCATATCACCATCAGCTTCTCCGAGGCGGATAAGACGGGGCGACTTAGAGCGAAGCGCTGGTGCGGAGACCATGATGATGTCGGCTTGACAACGGACATGATGGAGAACCTTCGTGGCGTCTATCTACAGCCCCTGCGCGATGCTTCTCAGGCTCTTAGACCCGGCCGCACAAGCCAGCTGTCCCGACTGTTTCAGCTGCTCGTTGATGACGATGGCAAGATCGAGATCAATAAGGCACTGAAGCTGCTGGATGATGAGCTCAAGACGAAAGCGCCGATTGTGAGCACCCATAAGGCGATAACCACTCGCCATTCCGAGATGTTGGGGCCACAGCTGTCCCAGCTGCTCGAGCTGGGGGTTAGCGTCAGCGATTTCCAACGCCTGGCTTCGCGTCTCTCCCTTACCGTTGATCTGTTCGAGCTTGAGCAAAACGGGCTCGGATTCAACAATCTGATCTTCATGGCGGTCGTTCTCAGCGAGCTGACCAAGAACCCGCAAGCCAGCTATCGAGGCCTGATCATTGAGGAGCCCGAGGCACATCTGCATCCCCAATTGCAGGCTGTGCTCCTGGGATACTTTGAGACCATCAAGGCAGTGGACAAAGAGAAGCCTGTCCAGCTGTTCGTTACCAGCCACTCACCCAACTTTGCCAGCATCGCCAACCTCGACAGTCTCACCTGTCTTGTCGACACCGGAATCAGGGTGGAGACTTTTTTTCCCCGAGACATCAAGTTTTCTGTCGGAAAGCGTGAGAAGCTTGAGCGCTATTTGGACGTCACTCGGGCTGAGCTCTTCTTTGCACGCCGCGCAATCCTGGTCGAGGGCGCTGCGGAATTGGTCCTTGTCAGTGTGCTCGCCGAGAAGTGCGGTCGCGATCTACGTAAGCATGGGGTAAGCCTCATCAGCGTTGAAGGCCTCAACTTCGACTCATTCATTCCACTGTTCGGCGAGAAGGCGCTGAAGATTCCTGTTTCCGTGCTTACGGATGCAGACCCAACAGGTCCGAGTGAAGAGGATGAAGAGGAAGAGGGCGATGGCAGCGCAGAAGCGGACGACCATGCGCCGGAAGATGGGACCTCTAGTGGAAAGAAGAAGGCGGCTCCTGTCTACCCTTCGATCGGCGACAAGGTGCAGGTGTCCGCCAATACCTTGAGTATGCTCAAGTTCGAGGATTCATATCTCAAGATCTTCCATGGGCTAAAGACGCTTGAGTATGACTTGGCCTTGTACGCCAGCAATCGCAAGATCATGCTTGCGGCGCTTAAGGAGCTACACCCGAAGATCTCTGCGAACCTGGAGAAGAAGGTAGACGCCGCTACGGGAGATGCAGAGAAGGCTCGCGTACTGTTCAGCGGAATGTTCGAGCGGAAGAACGGAAACGTCCAGAAGGGGCGCTTTGCACAAGCTTTGGCGTACCTGATCGCCAAGGCGAAAAAGGAAGAATTCACTGTTCCGGAGTACATCCAGTCTGCAGTCGAACACGCTTGTCAGCTTGGCCCGAAGAAGGCTGAAGACGAATGAGCACGGATACTACTCCTTCAGCTGAACAGCGTGAGATCATCACGGCACCATTGCATCCGATGTCGGTCATCGCTTGCGCGGGAAGTGGGAAGACCTTCACGGCTGTACGCAGGCTGGCCCACATACGTCAATGCCTCGGTGATCACCGGGGCCGGGTTGCGCTCCTGTCCTTCTCGAACATCGCCGTGGAGACCTTCAGGCGCGAGTACCAGGCACTCGCAATGGGATCGCTCAAGATCCCGTCCCACCAGCGTGTCGAGATCGACACATTGGACGGGTTCATTACGACAAATATTCTGCGACCCCACGCCCATCGGACGATGGGGTGTACCACGACCCCGTTCTTGCTATCAGGGAGCGAGTCATTCCTTTTAGGAAAGGACTATCGCTTCTGGGTGGAATCGCCGAGAACCGATAACTACCCAGTGCCCCAAGGGCATATCCATCGCGTTGTCATAGGCCCTTCTGGGGCTGAAACGGGCTTTTTCTATCAGAACTCCGGCATGCTGGCGAGGATCAACAATGGCCCAAAGGTTGCCGCAGCCTTGGGAAAACTGGGGGCTTACACCCATGAGCTGGCCCGCTACTGGGTCGACCTTACCCTCCGCGAACAACCCGAGATCCTCCGAGTCCTTGCGCGTCGCTATCCCCATATCCTCATTGATGAAGCCCAGGATATCGGCATCCTGCACCAGGTGATCATTGAGAGGCTCAGCCAAGCAGGCTCTCAGATTTCCCTTATTGGGGATCCCAATCAAGGCATCTACGAGTTCATGGGCGCGACCGGCTCGTTCCTGTCCAGCTACCACAGCAAACCCGGTGTTTCTGCGGCCGCCCTGACGAGGAACTATCGGTCCGTACCGGCCGTACTCGATCTCGCCAACGCAATCTCGGCGCGCACGGACGATCCGGATAGGACAGCGCCACCTACGCTCCACGGGGCCTACTTCGTTCCGTACACGACTGCCGATACGAAAAAGGTCGTGGCGGCCTTCCAGGCAACACTGGTCTCCGCTGGGTTGGACCCAGCACGCTCCGCCGTGCTCTGCCGCGCACGCAAGTGGGCCAACGAGCTGGCTGGGCATGAGGGTGCGCCTGGCGTGGGAACGACCAAGATCCTTGCCCAGGCAGCGATGGCGCGCGATATCCACTCCGACTACTCAACAGCATTCAGACTCGTGGCAACTGCCATCATGGGTTTGATCGACAACGCGCCCAAGGGCATCGTTGCTCGCCTGACTCAGCCTGTCAGGTACCCAGAGGAACGAGCACTTCGTCGTGTCATCTGGGCTTTTACGCGAGATCCGGTCTCGGGCCTGCCCAGCGCGGCGCTGCCCGCTATTAGCGATTGGCAGCCGGCAATGTTGCAACGTGTAAGGGTCCTGATGACCAATCTGAGCACAGCCCACGGTCTCAACCATACATCGTCCACGCTCGGTGCTCGGCTCTCGAAGAGGAGTTTGCCCGGCTCACCGCTAATGAGCCCGCCTGACCTAGGTGCCGATCAGCCCTTGCGGGTCAGAATCAGTACCGTGCATCAGGTCAAGGGCGAAAGCCTGGATGCCGTCCTCTACATGGCAACGAAACCGCATGTATCTGCACTGCTAGGCGGAGGTTCCACCGAGGACGGGCGAATCGGGTACGTGGCTGTGACCCGGGCAAGGGATCTGCTGTGGTTGGCTGTCCCTGTAACAGCTTTGAAGAGCCTTCGTGCCGATCTCCATGCAAAGGGCTTCAAGGACGCAACCGCTACGGCTGCAGCCCCAACGGCCGGACAGGGCAACGGTTCCCCCTGAATGGGCGCATTGGATAGCAACCCAACGCGGCACTGGAATCAACGTCAGCGCAGGAGATGAAGCTGAATGGGAGCAAGCATAGGTTTTCGCTAGATCGGACTTGAATACTTTTCCCTTGATGGAACTGGGTTCCTGCCGGTCAGCGGGGAGACTATGAGTGCTTGGCAACCATAGTTGCGCCAATGGATGCAGGAAATTTGCTCAACCTATGGTTGCGGATGGCGACAAACCTTTGGTTGCCCGTCTACTGTCGGCTTCTTACGCGCATCACGCTCGATGCCTGATGCGGGCACTGATCCTGATCGCCTCGCCGATCGCGCTGCTGCAGGCACAGGCGGCTGAGCGTGTCGGTCCTGCCGGGCACATCGTCGTACAGACAGACGATGTCACGCGCTTCTTCAAGGTGCTGGACGCCAACCATGGGCGCCCAAGCGCCGATGATCTGCAGCACGGCTATCTGGATGCGGGTACGGATGCCCTGCGCAGCTTCACCGACAGCCGTATCGGCTCGATGGAGCGGCTGGCCAGGGCCATCCAGGACAAGCCGGCATTGTTTGCGAAAGCGAGAACCTGCGCGACCGCATTGCCATCGATCCGCACGCGCGTCGCCGCTGCCGTCGATCAGCTCGGCGCCTTGTTGCCGTCTGCGCGCTTTCCTCCGGTCACCGTACTGGTGGGCCGCGGCAACAGTGGTGGCGTTACCACCGAAGCAGGTGTGGTCATTGGACTGGAAGCGCTGTGCAATGCCGACTGGATGCAGGCCGATGCAAGCGACCGCTTCGTGCACCTGATCGCCCATGAGTACGTGCACGTGCAACAGCCCGGCGCGCGCGTTGATGTCGAGCAGCCCAACCTGCTCTATCAGACGCTGCTGGAAGGCGGCGCCGAATACGTGGCCGAACGGATCTCCGGGCAACCGGCCAACGCGCATCTGCAGCGTTGGGCGCAGGGTCGCGAGTGTGCGCTGGAGCGCGCGTTCCTGCAGGACAGCATGGGTACCGATCTTTCGAGGTGGCTGTACAACGGCCCCGGCGACGATACGCGCCGCGGAGATCTCGGCTACTGGATCGGCTACCGCATTGCCCACGCCTATGTTGCGCGCGCGCCCGACACGCCCAACGCCATCGCCGAACTGCTGGATGTCCAGCCTGGAAACGCTGCAGCGCTGCTGGAAGCAAGTGGATGGCAGCCTGCGTGTGGAGCAGGCGAAAGCACACAGACGCACATGCCGTGATGCCGGCTTCATGCAGGTGAATGGGTGATATTGAACAGGCACAAGGCGATACGCCGGTGCAGATCAGCCCGCTTGATCCCGCTTGTTAAGGTTCGTTGATTTACAGGCCTTCACAGCCCATCCACGTACTCAAATTCCAGCTGAAAGCGCTTGGTAGCGCCGGGAACAAACGCCGCTATATTCCAGCTTCCCCAGACGAAGGAGGGAGTGGAATGAAACTGACCTCGCAACACATGAAGATGGCCCGTGCACTCAGCGTGGCGCTCATCGCCACCGTGAGCCTTGGCGCTTGCGCCTCTTACAAGAACGAGTTTGCAACGATCAACTCGCGTCTCGACCAGCTCGATGTAAAGGTGCAGGGCGCCGCCCAGAGTGCCGAGTCCGCCAACCAGTCGGCGCAGCAGGCCAACCAGCGTCTGGACCAGATCGAAGGTCGCGTGCAGCAGCTTGAAAGGGCACCAGCGGGCCGCAAGCCGCGCGGCTGATCCTCCCTCACCGTTTGAACTGATCCATCTCTGTATCGGGAACCAGTGGCCTTCGCCGGCCACTGGCATCCTTCCACCAAGATTGCACTGCAAGGAGCCGTCCCATTCGTACCTCCTCCTCCCCTGCGCGCCGCGCCCTCCATGCCGCACTGGCCATGGCACTGGCCGTTGCGTGCAGCGGCGTAGCCAACGCCAGGGACAAGGACGCACCTGCACCCCCGGTCGCCGCAGTCGATGAACTGCCCGCTGACCAGAGCGTGTCCGAGACGGTGATCGAACTGGCCGGCTGGGTAGTCGCCAGCAAGGACAACCAGGGTTATCCGTTCGCGATCATGGACAAGGCGGCTGCGCAGGTACTGGTCTTCGGTGGAGACGGCAAGCTGCGCGGTGCCGCACCGGCGCTGTTCGGTTCGGCCATCGGCGATCACTCCGCACCCGGCGTTGCCAAGCTCGCGCTGAGTGCGATTCCAGGCCATGACCGCACTACCCCGGCGGGCCGTTTCATTGGTGGCTATGGCCCCTCCGACGATGCCGGTCGCGTGCTGTGGGTGGACTACGATTCCGCCGTGTCGATGCACCCGCTGCCGCCAGGCACTCCGAAAGAGAAGCGCGCCGAACGGCTGGCATCACCTTCGCCGGACGACAACCGCGTTACGCACGGCTGCATCAACGTCACGCCTGCGTTCTACGAGCAGATCGTGCAATCCACGTTCGAAAAGGGCGGCGTGTTCTACATCCTTCCGGACAAGGATTCGATCGCGAAGACGTTCCCGGAGTTCGCGCAGAGCCGGGGCGATGCAAAGGACGAAGACGAGAAAGGCGCGCGGCGCGCGAGCAAGTAACAGACGCTTTGCCTGCGGCCATGGCTGGTTGTGGCCGGGGTGCGGCCAGGCCTGTTGACGTTGCGAGCCTGCGCTGCAGGCAGAGGTTCCCGGGCACGCTCCTGGCAGGCCCCACCTGGACCCCACTCATCGCGGACGTCCCACCCTCGTGGCGCTGCCCATATGGACCGGATGAGGCATCGCGCTCCCACGACGTCAAAGAATCCTTGAGTTCATGAGGATTTTTTGGGCGCTGGACGCCTTTGCAGATAAATCCTTATTTCAATGAGGATTTTCTTGCATCCAGCTCTTTTGCCAAGAAATCCTCAAGACCGAAAGGATTCTAAGGAATCCTGGGCTTTGCGCGAAGAATCCTCACTGCAGTGAGGATTGTATGGTATAGACGATGGGTCGAATCCAGAGCGTCAGGCTCTGCTGGGGGAGTTCCCATTGAAGATCAGGCTTGAGAAGGCTGAGGCCTTGGGACCACTGGTGAGAGCCGCCCGCAAGCATCAGGGACTGCGCCAGGATGCAACCGCCGAAGGCATCGGGGTCAGCGAGAATTTCCTGGCCAAGGTCGAACGCGGCGGTACCACGGTGCAATGGGGCAAGTTGTTCACCGTGCTTGACGAGCTGGGGCTGCATGTCGAAATCGACGTGCCGGACGAAGCGATGGCCCTGCTGGCCAAACGTGCCAACGGGAAGGTGCCATGAGCGCCCCCCGTATCGATCTCAAGGACGTCATTACAACGACCGTCCTGTCTGGACTGCACTATCCGCTTCCACCACGCGAACTGCAGGTCAGCATCGACGAAGCGCCGGTGGGCCGCCTGACCGAAGCAGCAAACCTGTGGCGCTTCACCTATACGCCGGAGTGGCTCGGCAGCGCACATCGGTTTCCACTGGCGCCTGCGTTGCCACTGCAAGACACCGCCATCCTCGATGGCTCCAGCCAACGCCCCGTGCAGTGGTACTTCGACAATCTGCTGCCGGAAGAGCAGCAACGCACGCTGATGGCAACCGATGCCAGGGTGGATGGCGCGGACGCGTTCGCATTGCTGGCCGCCTATGGCGCGGAATCGGCAGGCTCGTTGACGCTGCTGCCTCCAGGCGAGCGCCTGCCACCCGGCGGCAGAAAACCACTACCCGATGCGGAACTCTCCACGCGTATCCAAGGCCTGCCACGCACGTCGCTTGCGGCGGGTGCCGCCAAGCGCATGTCACTGGCAGGTGCCCAGCACAAGCTGGCAATCATCGAGACAGGGGGAGAACTCTACCAACCTCTGGGCGCCGAGCCCTCGACCCACATCCTCAAGCCTGACAGCACCAGCAGCAGTTATCCCCACAGCGTGGCCAACGAGTGGTTCGTGATGCGCCTTGCACAGCGCTTGGGGCTGCAGGTGCCGAAGATCGAGCGCCGCTACGTACCGGAGCCGGTCTTCATCATCGAGCGCTTTGATCGCGAAATCACCGCCGATGCCATCCATCGCCGTCATGCCATCGACGCCTGCCAGCTGCTCAACCTCGACCGGCAGTTCAAGTACACGCTCGGCAGCATCGACACCCTGAAGGTCATCGTCGAGCAATGCAGAAGCAAGCTCAAGACGCGCGTCCGCCTGTTCGACTGGTTGATCTTCAATGTACTCACCGGCAACAACGATGCGCACCTGAAGAACCTGAGCTTCCTGGTCGACAGCAGGGGCATCGAACTGGCCCCCCACTACGACCTGCTGTCCACCGCATGTTACGAGACCCGCGCGTATGCCGACGAGGGCGCACGTTGGCCAGAACGCTCGGAACTGTCGTGGCCCATTCTCGGTGTCGCGCGCTTCCACGACCTTCGTTTCGAGCATCTGGTTTCTGCCGGTGAAGCCCTGGGCCTGGGAAGACCAGCCGCCACCCGGCAGCTGCGCCATCAGATCGACCGCATCGCAGGCGAAGCCCAGGCGCTTTACGCGGAGGTGCTGCAGGAAAACCAGCAATGGTTGACCCGTTTCGACATCGGCCCAACCCTGGAAGGCGAGGTGCATTTCCTGAGAACGCTGGTCCACGTGATCATCGCCGACATGGTGAGGCAGCTTTCACCCGCATGATGCGGCCGCCGGAACATCATCCGGCGTCACCACCGATTACTCGCAGGACTCGCCTTCTTCCTTCAGCATCGCTTTGTCCACCGGCTGCTCGCGCTCGATCAGCGCGCGCTGCTCGTCGCTGGGTTCACCCAGCCACCAGATTCTGCAGCGCGCGGTAAGACGGCCGACCATCTTCGACTGATCGGGCGAGTACAGCATCGCCAGCGCGGTGCCGGGGCAGTCGTGGGCCTGGCAGGCGGTGTAGAACCACCATGGCTCGCCCTGCAGCACCACCAGCTCGCCGGGCCCGCTGGGCCCGCTCAACAGGCGTTCGCGCAGCGACGGAATCTCCTTGTCAGCAGATTCGGCCGCGGCTGTGTTCTTCATCAGGGCGTTGAACGCGGCCAGCACCTTCGGGTCCTTGCGGCCGCAGTCGTCCACGGTGTTGCCGCCCACCAGGGTGAAGAAGTGGGTCGCCAGCGGGTTGTCCGCACAGGTGAGTTCTCCGCCGGCGCTCGGGTCTTCCGGTTCGCCTTCGTTGTCCCACACCGAAGGGTCTACGCCGTCTTCGATGGACGGTTCCTTCTCGACCACCGTTGCCGTGGCGGCCGGTGCTTCGGTGGCCGGTGCCGGTGCGGCTGGTGCTGCATCGGGTGCCGGTGCCTGCCCGCAGGCGGCCAGCAGTGCGACCGTCAGTACCATCCCTGTGATTCGAATCTTCATTCCGTGTCCTTGTCTGATCTGCGGTGCATGCAGCTGCGCGGGCGCCTCCGTGATTCTAACCAGCGCCGCGCTAGGATGCGTTCGTCGACTTCCTGTCATCCCAAGGGCCTGGACGCATGCGCCGCACACGACTCGCCGTGATTTTCTGCAGTGCCCTGCTGCTGGCAATTCCGGCAATCGCCCACGATGCCGAAAGCACGAAGGCGGCACAGCCGCTTCCCGATGCGGCCCTGCCCGCGACACTGGATCGCGTACTGCGCGACTACGAGCAGGCCTGGCGCACGGGCGATGCCAGGGCACTGGCTGCGCTGTTCGCCGAGGATGGTTTTGTGCTGCAGAGCAACCAGCTACCGGTGCGTGGGCGCAGCGCGATCGAAGTCGCGTATGCCGGCCAGGGCGGCAGCCCGTTGCGGCTGCGCGCGCTGGCGTACTCGGTGGAGGGCAGCACGGGCTACATCATTGGTGCCTACCGCTACGGCAACAACGTGGGGGACACCGGCAAGTTCACGCTGACGCTGAAGCGCGTGGGCGACGGGCCGTGGTTGATCTTCTCGGACATGGACAACGGCAACGCACCGCCGCGGGCGCGGTGATGGATTCCGCCGGGCATGGCCCGGCGCTACCGGGCGCCAATCAAGGTTGGCTGCTACCAGAAGCGGATTCCGGAGTAGATCCACGCCATGCGTGGATGGGGCGCACACATAAAAAAACCCCGGCACGTAGCCGGGGTTTTTCGATTCACTTGAACAGCGTATCCGGATACTCCGGTTTCTGTTCCCGCGCCAGCAGCGCGCGCAGGCCTTCCTCAGGCGTCTGCTCGCCGTGCAGCACGGCACGCACGCGGTCCGAGATCGGCAGGTCGATGCCATGACGGCGTGCCTGTCGCATCACTTCGTCGGCGGTCTGCACCGACTCGACCACCTGGCCGATTTCGCGCACGGCATCCTGCAGCGTCTGGCCACGGCCCAGGGCCAGGCCCAGGCGGCGGTTGCGCGACAGGTCGCCGGTGCAGGTCAGCACCAGATCGCCCAGGCCCGCCAGGCCCATCAGCGTTTCCGGCTTGGCGCCGATCGCCGCGGCCAGGCGCAGCATCTCGTTGAGGCCACGGGTGATCAGGCCGGCACGGGCGTTGAGGCCCAGCTGCATGCCGTCGGCCACACCAGTAGCCACGGCCAGCACGTTCTTCATCGCGCCGCCCAGCTCGGCACCGACCATGTCGTCGCCGGTGTAGGCGCGGAACGCCGGGCCATGCATTGCCTCGGCCACCGTCTGCGCGAACTCGGGCACGTCGCCGTGCACGGTGATCGCGGTCGGCAGGCCCTGGGTCACTTCCTTGGCGAACGACGGACCGGTGACGACGGCCAGCGGCACGTCCTCACCCAGCACTTCGCGCGCCACTTCATGCAGGAAGCGGCCCGAACCAGGTTCGAAGCCCTTGGTGGCCCAGGCCACGCCGGCACCGGCCGGACGCAGCGGCGCCAGCGCACGCACGGTTTCACCGAAGGCATGCGACGGGGTGACCACCAGGATCCAGGCGGCGCCCTCCACTGCCGACGCCAGGTCGGTGGTGGCACGCAGGCTGTCCGGCAGCGGGATGCCCGGCAGGTAGCGCGGGTTCTCGTGGCGCTGGTCGATGGCCTCGACCACGGCAGCGTCGCGCCCCCACAGCACGGTCGGGTGACCGTGCCGTGCGAGCAGGCTGGCCAGCGCGGTTCCCCAGGAACCGGCGCCAAGCACGGCGATCTTGTCAGCGGTAGTGCTCATCCGTGACATCGCGGCAGGAATCAGGCGTTGCCAGCCGGCTCGGAGTCAGCCAGCGACGGTGCGTCGCCCTGCTCCTGGCGCTGGCGCAGGGTTTCTGCGTACAGGCCTTCGAAGTTGATCGGCTGCAGGAAGAACGGCGGGAAGCCGCCGGCCTGGATCAGGTCGCTGATCAGCTGACGCACGTACGGGAACAGGATGTTCGGGCACTGGGTGCCGAGCAGCACGTCGATCGACTGCGGGTCCAGGCCGACCAGGCCGAACACGCCGGCCTGCTTCACTTCGGCCACGTAGGCGGTGCGCTCACCGGCCTGGCAGGTCAGGGTCACGGCCAGCACCACTTCGAAGGCGTTCTCGCCCAGGCGCTGCACCTGCTGGTTCAGGTTGAGCTGCAGTTCCGGCTGCACCTGGTCATTGAAGATGGTCGGAGCGTTCGGCGACTCGAAGGAGACGTCCTTGACGTAGATCTTCTCGACGGTGAAAGCAGGGCCGGTAGCGGCATCGACCGGCGCAGCGGCGCCGTTGGTGATCTCTTCGGACATTTCCAGTAACTCCAGGTGAATGCAATGAAAACGATGGTCGAACTACTGCGATGGGGGCGGGATCAGGCCCATACAAGGCCGGATCCGCCACCTGCGGCAATCAGTTGCGGCCCTTGACCAGCGGCAGCTCGGCCTGCTGCCAGGCGGGAATGCCGCCGTCGAGCACGTAGACCTTTTCGAAGCCGGCCTTCTTCAGCGCCTTGGCGGCGGTTTCCGAGGCGTTGCCGCTGCGGCACACCAGCACCACCGGCGACTGCTTGGCGTTGGCCACCAGCTTGTTGTCCGGGCCGAAGGCACTGGCCTGGGCATTGCGGCTGCCGGCAATATGGCCCTTCTCGAAGTCACCGCTGGCCGACAGGTCGACCACCACCGTGCCACCCGCGTTGATCAGCTGGGTCAGTTCGACGGGCTTGATGCCCTTGAAGCCCCGGAACAGGCGGCGGATCTCGGTGACGATGATGGCCACGGTCAGGCCGACCAGGGCCGCGGACAGCATCGGGTTTCGGCCTGCAAAGGCCAGCAACTCTTCGTAATTCACTCAGGTCACGGGTCGATTAAGCGGGCGCCGATTGTCGCACAAGCCGGACGCGGCCCGTCACTGCCCCTTCCACAGGTCCGGCAGGCCGGCGGTCTGCCACCAGCGCTTGGCCTCCGGATCCCAGCGCCAGCGCTCGACCACCACCACGGTGCGTTCGGCCTGGGTGTTCTGGTTGATCACCCCGATTTCGACCCGGCGCTCGACCAGGCCGCCTTCCAGCGCGGCGCTGCTGCGCTCGCGGTAGGACGACACGCGCAGCTGCGCGTAGCGGTTGAGCTCGAACTCGGTGGGCGGCTTTTCCTTGCGCAGCTTGGGGTCCAGATAGCCGATGGCATCGTCCATGCTGCCCCAGCGGATGGTGGCGCCGTAGGCGATCTGGGTCTCTTCCAGCAGCTTGCGCTGCTTGCGGCTCAGGTCGTCGGCCGAAGCCACGGCGCTGGCCAGCAGCAGGGAACACATCAGGAACTGGATGAGGCGGCGCATCGGTGGTTTCCCCAGAACGTCAGCCTGCCATCCTACCCTTTGGCGAAGGCAACGAAGCGACCGCTGAACTCGGCGGCGGGCTTGCCATCGGCACCGGGCTGGGTGGCGATGATGCTGATGCGGGCCTTGCGGCGCTGGCGGAAGGTGTTCAGGAAGGCATCCCAGCCAGTGGCCTCGGCCGCTTCGGCATGGGCGTGCAGGTCTTCGTAGACCGGTGCCAGGTAGCGCAGGTTGCTGTCGGCCACGTAGACCTCGGCATCGTGGCCGGCCAGGCGCAGGCGCAGGCTGACCAGCGCCCAGCCGGACAGGGTCAGCACCGAGGCCAGGCTGCCACCGAAGGCGTTGCCCTTGTCGTTGACGTTGGCGGCCAGCGGCGCGGTGATGCGCAGCACGCCATCGGCATAGCCGTCGAGCTGGATCTGCATGGCGCGGACCGCCGGCATGCAGTCAAGCACGTCCTGCAGGGCGGCCAGCGAGGAAGTCAGAGCATCAACGGACATCGGAGCAGGGACCACGACAACGAAGGGCCCGCATAATGCAGGCAATGGCCGACCATACGATACCCACTGGCGCCGCCGGTTCCGAGCCGGGCTGGACCTTCATTTCGCTGCGACCGCAGGGCCAGAATTCCGCGCTGCGCCGCGCCGTTGCTGGGCTGGGCGGGCATGTGCTGGCCCTGCCACCCTGGCGCCTGCAGCGCCTGAACGGCACGCCAGTGGTGCACCAGCTGCAACGCGCGCTGAACTGCGATCGGGTGGTGTTCACCAGCCCGGCCGCCGTTACCGCAGCCGCCACCCTGTTGCCACTGGCCGAGGCACAACGCAGCCCGTGGCTGACCGTGGGCGAAGGCACCGCGCGCGCGCTGCGGGCGCAGGGTGTCGCCGAGGTGCATGCGCCGCAGCGGATGGACAGCGAGGGCCTGCTGGCGCTGCCGGTACTGGCGGACGTACGCGGCCTGCGCATCGGGCTGGTGACCGCCCCCGGCGGGCGCGGCCTGATTGCTGCGCAACTGCAGGCGGCCGGCGGCAGCATCGAGCGCGCCGATGTCTATCAGCGTCGCCTGCTGCGCCTGTCGCCACGCACGCTGGCTCGATTGGCGCATTCAGCGTATCCGTGGGTGCTGGCGGTCAGCAGTGGTGAGGCGTTGCTGCATTTCTGGCAGCAGCTTCCGCCGGCATTGCAGCAACGCTGTCAGGCACATGCCACCGCCGTCGTGGCCAGCGAACGGCTGGGCGAACAGGCGCACGCATTGGGGCTGCAGCGCGTGGTGCGCGCGGCCGGGCCCACCACCGCGCAGCTGGTGGCGGCTGCACACGCCACGCTCACCGTCCCGGCAGCGAACTGAACAGGGACGTGGGTCACGCTTGCCGCTGTGGTCGGCAACAGTGATGCTGTGCACAACGCGGCCTGCCGGAACCTGACCGGCGACGGTGCCGACAAGGAAGCCCCATGAACGAGACTCCGCCCGTTTCCCCGCCCCGTCGACCCGTGCGCTGGCTGCTGCCGCTGGCCGGGGTGGTCGTGCTTGGCGTGGGCGGCTATGCCGGCTGGTACGTCTGGCAGCAGCAACAGCACGAACAGGAAGCCCAGGCGCAGACCACGGCCGTACAACTGCAGGGCCTGCAGGCGACGCTGGATGCATTGCGCCGCGACCAGCGCGCAACCAGCCAGCGCCTGCAGGATGCGGCGACCACCAACCGCGTGCTGCGCGACGAGATGCTGGGCCTTTCCCAGCGCAGTGCGCTGCTGGAAGAGAACCTGGCCAAGCTGGCCGACAGCGCCAACCAGGGCCGTCAGGCGGTACAGCGCGATGAGGCCGAACTGCTGCTGACCCAGGCGGCGCAACGCCTGAACTACGCCGACGACGTGGAAGGCGCACGCCGCCTGTATGCACAGGCCGCCACCGCGCTGGCCGATCTGCCCGACAGCGACGGCCTGAACCTGCGCCAGGCACTGGTACAGGAACGCGATGCACTGGATGCGCTGGGCACCGGCCCGCGCGTGCAATCGCTGCAACGCCTGGATGCCCTGGCCAAGGCCCTGCAGGGCCTGCCCTCGCAGGTGACGGGTGGCACCGCGCCCGGCGCCGGCAAGCCCTGGTGGCAGGCCACGCTGGCACCGTTCGTGGATATCACCCCTAGCCGCCAGAATGGCCCGCTGACCGCCGCCGAACGCCGCAATGCCGACGATGCGCTGCAGCTGGAACTGACCCTGGCGCGTGCCGCAATCGAACGTGGCGACCGCACCGGTCGCGATACCGCGTTGGCGCGCGTGGAACACTGGGCACAGCGGCGTTGGCCGGATTCACCGGCCCTGCGCGCGCAACGTGCTGAACTGAAGGCCTTGCGCGAGCTTCCGCTGCAGGCCAGCAACAGCGTTCTTGGCAGCACCCTGCAGCAACTGCGCACCCAGACCGACCGGAGGTAATCCCCCATGAAACCCCTGCAATCCCTGGTCGTGCTGTTGCTGGCCGTGGCCATCGGCGTGGTGGCCGCGCAATGGCTCGGCGCCGATGACCTCAACCGCTTCGGCGAAGTGACCCTGCGCTACGGCGGCTACGACTACCACAGCAACCTGCCCAAGGTGGCACTGCTGTCGGTGATCGCGGTGCTGGTGCTGTGGCTGCTGTGGAGCCTGATCGCAGCACCGTTCCGCGCCTGGGGCCGCTACCGCCGCAAGCAGGGCCGGGTGCGCCTGATCGACGGCCTGCAGGCCTATGAGCACGGTCAGTGGCAGCGTGCCGAAAAGCTGCTGGACGGTGCCGCCAAGGATCCGGAAGTGAGCGCGGTGGCGCTGGCCAACGCCGTGCGCAGTGCGCAGGCACGTGCCGACGGCCCCGCCGGTGAAGCCCTGCTGCAGCGCCTGGGCGAGAGCGATGCCACCCTGCAGGCGCTTCTGCGCGCCGAACAGCTGCTGGCGCGCGATCTGCCGGTGGATGCGATCAACGCGTTGGATGTGGCGACGATCCAGCCGCTGCCGCCGCGCGGCCTGTGGCTGCGTACCGAAGCGCTGGCACAGGCCGGCCGCGCCCACGAGGCGTATGGCCAGCTGGGTGCACTGCGCCAGAGCAAGGTGCTGCCGGCCGACGCCAACAGCGAACTGGAAGCACGCCTGGCCGCACAGGCGCTGCTGGAAGCAGCCGACGTCAATGCGCTGGCCGCGCAGTGGGAAGCCACGCCGAAGGCGCTGCGGCCAACCCCGGACGTGGTGGGTGCGTATGCCAGCCGTGCGGTTGCATTGAACTGGGACGAACCGGCGCTGCTGGCGTTGGAACAGGCACTGGACCAGCGTTGGGATGACGAACTGGTGGCGCTGTATGGCCGCCTGCCGGCCGAGCGCCTGGCCACGCGTCAGGCCAACCTCGCGCGCTGGCGCAACGTGCACGACAGCTCGGCTGCGCTGCGCCTGGCACAGGGCCGCGTGGCCCTGGCCCAGCAGCAGTGGGATGCCGCCGATGCGTTCCTGCACGAGGCCATCGCCGCGGGCGCCGGTGCCCCGGCGTGGGAGGCACTGGGTGAGCTGTTCGCACAGCGTGGCGAGCACGCGCTGGCCGCGCAGTGCCTGGCCAATGCGCTGCGACTGCAGCGTGGCGAGGACAGCGTGGAACTGGTGCGCGGCACCGAAGCGCCGCTGCGTGCCACGGTGGAGGAGCAGCCGGTTACGGTGCAGCCGCCGGTGTATGACGCCAACGAAGAGCGCGACGAATTCGGCAATCCACGGTTGCCGTGAAGCGTGCCGACCCACGGTCGGCACCCACTTGAGCAAGAAAAAACGCCGCCCGATGGGCGGCGTTTTCATCTATGGAACCCGGTAGTCGCCAACCTTGGTTGGCGCTCTGACATCTTCCGAACGATGACATCGCATGGCCGACCAAGGTCGGCATCTACCAAAGCAGATCCAGCGTGCATTCCCGGTAGTCGCCAACCTTGGTTGGCGCGCGGTCGCAACGATCAGCGCTCGACGATCGCCACTACGCCCATGCCGCCGGCGGTGCAGATCGACACCAGCGCGCGGCCACCGCCGCGTTCGGCCAGCTGCTTGGCTGCGGTGGCGATGACGCGTGCGCCAGTCGCCGCGAACGGGTGGCCAGTGGCCAGCGACGAGCCCAGCAAGTTGATCTTGTCCGGGTCGATGCGACCCAGCGGTGCATCCAGGCCCAGGCGATTGCGGCAGTAATCCTCGCTCTCCCACGCACGCAGGGTGCACAGCACCTGCGCGGCAAAAGCTTCGTGGATCTCGTAGATGTCGAAGTCCTGCAGGGTCAGGCCGTTGCGCTTGAGCATCTCCGGCACGGCCACGGTCGGCGCCATCAGCAGGCCTTCGCCATGCACGAAGTCCACCGCCGAGACGTGCGCGTCACGCAGATAGGCCTGCGGCTCATGGCCGTGGGCACGCGCCCACTCTTCGCTGGCCAGCAGCACGGCGGCGGCGCCGTCGGTCAGCGGCGTGGAGTTGGCGGCGGTGAGCGTGCCGCGGCCGGAAACCTTGTCGAACGCCGGCTTCAGCGTGGCCAGCTTCTCCAGCGAAGTATCCGGGCGCAGGATGTTGTCACGCTCGACACCACGGAACGGTGCGATCAGGTCGTTGAAGAAACCGCGCTCATAGGCGGCAGCCAGCTTCTTGTGCGACGACACCGCCCACTCGTCCTGCGAGTCACGCGAGATGTTCCATTCCTTGGCCATGTCCTCGCAGTGGTCGCCCATGCTCTTGCCGGTGCGCGGCTCGGCCACGCCCGGGAACTCGGGCTTGAGCTCGGAGAACTTGAAGCCAGCGGTCAGCGCGCGGATCTTGTCGCCAGTGCTCTTGGCACGGTTGGCGGCCAGCAGGCGCGCGCGCAGCTTCTTGCCGTAGACGATCGGCACGTCGGAGGTGGTATCCGAACCGCCACCGATACCCGATTCGATCTGGCCCAGCGCGATCTTGTTGGCAACCGTGATGATGCTGTCCAGCGAAGTGCCGCAGGCGCGCTGCAGGGTGATGCCCGGGGTCAAGGGCGACAGGCCGGAGGACAGCGTGGCTTCGCGGCCCAGGTTCCAGTCGCTGGAGTGCTTGATCACCGCACCCATCGCCACTTCACCCAGCTGCTGGCCATGCAGGCCGAAACGTTCAACCAGCGCGCCCAGCGTACGGACCGACATGCCGAGGTTGCCGACATCCGAATACGCGGTGTTCTGGCGGCAGAACGGAATGCGGACGCCACCGAGGATGGCGACGGGACGAGCGTTGGGCATGGAGATACCTGGCATGGATGAGGGTGTCTGCAACATGGCCTGCACGACGGAGCAGGCATAATGGAGCCAAGTGTAGCTGCCGCCCTGTGATGGGCCAACCGTGGAACCATGAGCAAACCCGACCCCGCGATGAATGCCCTTGGCGTGCTGGCCCTGGAACTGGCCGGCGGCGAAATCCCCCGCCAGGCGGTGCTCAGCGCCGAACAGGCCGGTGAACTGGCCGATCGCGTCGGCCGCGACCTGTCCAAGCTGGTGCCGCAGGTGGCCGAGCTGGACCTGGTGTTCGCCGCCGCCCATTTCGACCCGGCCGAAGTACTGCGTCCGGGCTGGCCGATCCATCGCCGCCTGGAAGAACTGCAGATGCGTGCGCCGGGCCGTAACCAGGGCCCGCGCCTGCTGGCCTTCGGTACCGACGCCACTGGTGATGTGCCGCTGCCGTTCCAGGCCGATGCCAGCCTGGTGGGCGGTGGCCTGCGCGTGGTGCCGTTCCTGCTGACCGGCAGCGACGTGGCGACGACCAATGCAGTGGCCGAGGCGCTGGAAGACACGCTGCTGGCCAACGGCATGGCGCATGCCGACACCGCGTTGATGGCGCAGAACACCTTCGGTGCCCGCATCGAGCATGCGCGCTATTTCACCGTGAATGATCTGGCCGCGATGATGTCGATGCAGTACGACAACCAGGGCCTGGCCGCGCTGTGGCCGCTGATCGAGACCGCGATCATGGCGCCGGGCGAGGACGAGTGGCTCAATGCCGCGCCGGAGCCGCTGCTGCGCTATACCCATGGCGAGGCACGCATGGCGCTGTTCGATCCGGCCGGCTGGTGCGCGCACTACAACCACGGCAAGAACGACTGCGACCGCCTGAAGGGCATCTACGAGCAGTTCCTGATGCGCCAGCGGCAGATGGCCGCGGTGCTGGAAGCGCACGGCGTGCCGGTGCTGTTCGTGCACTGCGAGGCCGGTCAGGACGCGCGCGAGTTGCTGGCGCGCTGATGCGGGTGTTGGTAGTGCCGGCCGCTGGCCGGCGACCTCCGGATCTGCGATTGCCGGCCAGCGGCCGGCACTACCGATAAAGAAAAAACGCCGGCTTGCGCCGGCGTTTTCTGATGGCTTACTGCGCCTTCTGGATCACTGCGCAGGCCAGGCGCGCACCGGCGTTGCCGGTCGGCTGGGTCTTGTAGTCATCCGCATCGGCATGGACGATCAGGCCGCGGCCGATGATGTCGAAGTCATCGCCCTTGCCGATGTTGACGTTGCTCGACACCGGGCCGTCGATGGTGGCCACGCCCTTGTCGTCGGCCTTGATGTTGGGCATGTCGCCACCGTGGTGCGGATCGGCGGACACGCTGCCGTGATCCTGCTTGCCCGGGTTGAAGTGGCCACCGGCGCTCATGCCGTCCGGCGCGCTGCAGTCGCCCTTCTCGTGGATGTGGAAGCCGTGCTCGCTGCCCGGCTTCAGGCCGCTGATCTGGCCGGTCACGTGGACCTTGCCGTCAACCACCTTGAAGGTGACGCTGCCCTTGGTCTCATTGCCCTGGGTCGGCGCCAGCTCGGCCGTGGCCGAGGCATCGGCAGCCGGTGCAGGTGCTGCGGCCGGTTCGGCGGTGGCGCCGTCGGCCGGAGCGGCCGGCGCGGTTTCAGCCTGCGGCGCGGCCGGCTGCTGGTTGCAGGCCGCCAGGCCCAGTGCAGCAATGGCTGCGAACAGCGAAGTGTGGATCAAACGCATGGAATCTCTCCCTGGATGATGCCTGCAGTGATCAGCGGACAACCCGGATCACGCCACAGGCGATGCGGACGCCGGCATTGCCGGCGGGCTGGCTGCGATAGTCGTCGGCGTTGGCATGCACGACCAGTGCACGTCCGGCGATATCGGTGGCGGCGCCTCCGCCAAGGGTAACGCCCTTGAGGTGGATATCGACGTTGGCGCGGCCCTGGGCGTCGGCACGCAGATTGTCCATGTCGCCCAGGTGGTGCTTGCCGGTGCCGGCGCGGCCATGCGCAGCGCCACCGGGATTGAAGTGATTGCCGGCACTGCTGGCATCCACCGCGCTGCAGTCACCGCGCTCGTGGATGTGGAAACCGGCCTGCTGCATCGGCTGCAGGCCACCGATCAGCCCGGTGATGTGGATGCCACCGGGCTCCACCATCAGCGCGATGCGGCCACTGACGATGCTGGCCGAGGCCGGCGACAGATTGGCCTCGGCCTGCTTGGCGGCGCTGACCACGGTCGGCGGTGGCGGGGTGGGTTCGGCCTTCTTCGGTGCGCTGCCACAGGCAGACAGCAGCACGGCGGCGGACAACGGCAGGATGGCAAAGGACAGACGCATCGAAGACTCCTTGCAGGTGACACTACGGACGGCATCGTCCATGAACGATCAACGGTTCGGCAAGCGGGCGCGAGGATCGCGTGCAGGGACCGTTCAATGGCCCCCGCGACGGCGCCCGGCGCCCAGCTTGCGGGTAAGGGTATTGCGGCCAAGGCCCAGGCGGGCCGCGGCTTCGGCACGGCGGCCATGGGTGATCTGCAGCGCGGCCTCCAGCAGGGCATGGTCGACCCGCTCACGCACCTGCGCGTGCAGCCCTTCCACGCCTTCGGCCAGCTGACGGCGTGCCCATTCGGCCAGCAGCGCCTCCCACTGCCCCGGATCGGCGTTGGTGGTGCTGCTGCGACGACCGCGCGTACGGTTGAGCGCGGTATCGACGTCGGCCACGCCAATGGTGTCAGCGGCGGCCAGCGCCGCCATCCGCCAGCACACGTTTTCCAGTTCGCGCACGTTGCCCGGCCAGTCGTGTTCGCGCAGCGCCTGCAGTGCGGCAGCGGTCAGGCGCTTCGGCGGCGTATCCAGCTTGCGTGCGGCGGCGCCCAGGAACGTACTTGCCAGTTGTGCGATGTCCTCGCGACGCTCGCGCAGCGGCGGCAGCTGCAGGCGCACCACGTCCAGGCGATGCAGCAGATCGGCACGGAACTTCCCCTGCGCGACCAGTCCTTCCAGATCCTGGTGGGTGGCGGCAATCACCCGCACGTCGACGCGGATCAACTCGCGGCCACCGACGCGGAAGAACTCGCCCTGTGCCAGCACGCGCAGCAGGCGGGTCTGCAGCGGCAACGGCATGTCGCCGATCTCATCCAGGAACAGGGTGCCGCCGTTGGCCTGCTCGAAGCGACCGATATGGCGGCGCTGGGCACCGGTGAAGGCGCCGGCTTCGTGGCCGAACAACTCGCTTTCCAGCAGCTCGGACGGGATTGCAGCAGTATTGAGCGCGACGAACGGCCCCTGCGCGCGCGGCGATTCGCGATGCAGCGCATTGGCCACCAGCTCCTTGCCGGTGCCGGTTTCGCCGGTGATCAGCACCGCCAGCGGCGCCTGCGCCAGGCGGCCGATGGCACGGAACAGCGCGCGCATCGGCGGGGTATCGCCCACCAGTTGCGGTGGCTGGTCGCCATGCGCTTCCGCCGCAGGTGTGGGCGCCGCCAGTGCCGGTGCAACGGCCGGCAGCACACGCTGCGCCAGCGCCACGGCGTCGTCCAGATCGAACGGCTTGGACAGGAATTCATGCGCGCCACCGCGGAACGCACCGGCCGTGCTGGCCACGTCGGTGTAGGCCGACATCACCACCACCGGCAGCTGCGGCAGCGCGGCCTTGAGCTTGTCCAACAGCACCAGGCCATCGTCACCCGGCATGCGCACATCGGTGAACAGCAGCGCCGGCGGCGGGCCTTCGCTCAACGCCTGCAGGGCGGGGGCGGCGCTGTCGAAATCGACGACCTGGTAGCCCGCCTCGCGCAGCGCGGTGCACAGCACGAAACGCACGGCCCGATCGTCATCGACCACCCAGATGCGCTGCGGGGACGAAGAGGACTCAGACATCGCGTGGGGCCTCCTCGGCCGGGGCGGCGCCGTTGCCGATCGGCAGCAGCAGGGTGAACACGGTATGGCCCGGGCGCGAGCGGTAGGTCAGTGTGCCGCGATGTTCGCGTGCGACCTGCTGGGCCAGCGCCAGGCCCAAGCCAGTGCCTTCGGCTCGGCCACTGACCAGGGGCAGGAACAGGTGCTCGGCCAGTTCCTCGGGCACGCCACGGCCGTCGTCGGCGATCTCCAGGCGCAGCGCCAGCGTGTGCAGCTGCTCGGCGATGCGCACGCCATGCTCCACGCGGGTGCGCAGGGTGATGTTGCCGGCACCGGCCTGGATCGCGTTGCGCACCAGGTTCCACACCGCCTGGGTGAGGCGGTCGGCGTCGCCGTGGAATTCGGGAATGCTGGGGTCGTAGTCGCGCTGCAGGCGTACCGCCCAGCCGGCCTCGTTCTCGGCCAGGCGCAGCACGCGCTCCAGCGCGGCATGGATGTTCAGTTCGGCATGCGGTGCGGCCGGGGCCGGCGACAGCAGCTGGTCGAGCAGGCCGTTGAGGCGCTCGATCTCGGACCCGATCAATTCGATCAGCTCACGTTCGCTGGCATCGCGCTGGGCCGCGCGGCGGGCCAGCAGCTGGGCCGCGCCCTTCAGCCCGGCCAGTGGGTTGCGCAACTCGTGGGCCAGTCCCTTCAGCGCCGCACTGAGCGCACTGGGCAGGGCCTGGGTCGGGTCGAGCCCGGGGAATTCATCGACCGGATGCGCCTCCAGCAGCCAACCGCCATCGTCGCGGCGGCTCATCCAGCCCTCGGCGAAGCGCGGGGCCTCGCCGGGCACCGCCAGCGCCAACCGGTTCAGGCGCAGGCTGTCGCGCTCATCGCGAGCCAGGAAATGGGCCAGTGCTTCGCCCTGCACTTCCAGTGCGGCCAGCGGCCGCCCCAGCAGGCGCCGGACGCTGACGCCCAGCCAGCGGGCGAAGGCCGGGTTGCAGCCGGCAATGCAGCCATCGGCCCCGGCCCAGGCCAACGGCGTGCCCAGGGCATCGAGGGACGGCGGGGGTGCGAGGTCGGACATTGCACCAATGTAGTGCAAAACGCGGGTCCGGGGTCGGATCCCTTTCCGTCAGGAAAGGGCCCTGACCCCTCAGGCCGAATGCGTCGTACGTGGTCGCATAACCCAATTTCCGCAGGCACACGGGATTGCCACACTGCTCCCAGCGTCAATCTTCTGAGCGATCCACCCCATGCGAACCGCCCCCTACCCCGCTCCCGGCGAGATCCTGTTGCATGAATTCCTGGAGCCTCTGGGCATCACCCAATACCGGCTGGCCAAGGCAATTGGCGTCTCACAACGCCGTATCGGCGAGATTGTCTCCGGTGATCGCGCAGTCACTGCGGACACCGGGCTGCGCCTGTCCCGCTACTTCGGCGTTTCCGACAAGTTCTGGATCGGCCTGCAGGCCGACTTCGATGCCGCGATGACCAAGGAAAAGCTGGCCGACGTGCTTGCCCGGATCGAACCCTACAACGCGGCTGCCCGAGCCTTGGCCCGGGGGCAGAGCCCTTTCCCTGCGGAAAGGGACCCGAGCCCGGGCGGGCAGCGTTACACCGGGTAGCCGGTGGCTTCCCGGGCCTTCTTCCAGGCGCTTTCGAATTCGCGCGCGCTGATCTCGTCGTCTTCGTCGAAATCCAGGAACGACACCGGCTGGTCGGCCAGCAGGAAGCGGTCATCGCTGTGGGCATGCTCGTCGGCCCAGACCATCTTGGTGCCGTAGATCTCCACCTGGCGCACGATCTTCTCGCCACGGGCTTCCATCAGCACGTTGCCCTTGCCCAGGCCCGATTCGGCCCAGTGCTTGTAGTACTTCTTTGCGTTGTTGTTCTTGATGTTCTTCATTGCAGGGGTCCTGGCCGCAGGCGCGGCCGGAGAGTTCGGAATGGCGCCATTATCAGGCATCCGGGGTCAGAACCCTTTCCTGCGGAAAGGGATCCGACCCCTGCCGGTTCAGTTCGGCAGCGCCACGCCCTTCGGCCACAGCATCCAGATGTTGCCCTTCTGCTTCATGTCGCCGGCCAGCTTGCCGGCGGCATCGCCACTGCCCCAGTACAGGTCCGCGCGCACTTCGCCGGCAATGGCGCCGCCGGTGTCCTGCGCGGCCACCGGGCGCACCACCGGGGTGCCGTCCGGGCGCGTGGTGGACAGCCACAGCAGGCTACCCAGCGGCACCACGGTGCGATCCACTGCGACGCTGTAGCCGGCGGTGAGCGGCACGTTCAGTGAACCACGCGGGCCTTCCGGGCTGTCCGGGTTGCGCACGAAGAACACGTAGCTGGGGTTGCTGCGCAGCAGTTCCGGCACGCGCGCGGGATTGGCCCGGGCCCAGGCGCGGATCGCATCCATGGTGACGTCTTCCTTCTTCAGCTGGCCCTGGTCGACCAGCCAGCGACCGATCGCGCGGTAGGGGTGGCCGTTCTGCTCGGCGTAGGCCAGCCGCACCTGCTTGCCATCGGCCAGGCGCACCCGGCCGGAGCCTTGGATCTGCAGCAGCTGCAGGTCCATCGGGTCGGTCAGCCAGGCCAGCACCGGGGCGTTGGCGCCCTTGGACGCGATGGTGCCGGCGTCGTCATAGGGCTTGAGCACCTTGCCCTCGACGCGCCCGCGCAGGCGCTTGCCCTTCAGTTCCGGGTAGAGGCTGTCCAGCTGCACCACCACCAGATCATCGGGCGTGCCGTACACCGGTACGGTGGCAGCAGCCGTGCGGGTGAGGCTGCCGGGGTAGATCGGCTCGTAGTAGCCGGTAATCAGCCCGTCGGCCTGGTGGCCGCCGGCACGCAATGCATAGACATCCAGATCGCGCTGCAGGAACTGGCGGATCGCCGCGGGGTCCTTGTCCGAAACCGTCGCGGCGGTGGCGCAGGGTTTGGCCCAGACCGCATCGTTCTTCAGGCGGGTGCAGCTGCTGCGCCAGGCGACGAAACCGGCCTGCAGGTCGCTGTCGGAGACCGGTGGCAGTGCACTCCATGCGGCCTTGGCATAGGTGGCCGCGGGCGGCGTGACCGGCGTCGGCACTGCGGTTCCGGTGCGGGGAGCGGTGGTGGAGCAGCCGGCGAGCACGGCCAGCGCAACAAGGCCCAGGCTCGTGCGGTTCAGGGGGGCAATGATGTCTTTCATTGCCCCAATGTAGAGGAAACAGCACGGTGCCGGACGCGCCGGGTGCCCGGCACCACGCTCTCCCTTCAGCGTCCGCCACTGCCCAGCAGGCCACTGTTGCTGGTGGCGAACACCGGCGGCGGTACGTCCAGCTCGGCATCGTTCACGATGCGACCGGCCAGGAAGTCGACGATGCTGCGGGCAATGGCAGGATTGCCGGTCCACAGCTCGTGGTGATGGCTGGCGTTGCGCACCAGCAGCGAGCGGCCATGGCTGAAGCCTGGACGCAGCGCATCTGCATTGGCCGGTGGCGTGCGCCCATCCAGCGTGCCGCTGATGAACAGCACCGGCACGTCGCTGCGCAGCGGCCCGCGGAAGGATTCGCCCAGATCGGCCAGGCCCAGGCCGTTGCCGATGGCGGGGAACGGGAAGTTCAGGGCGTCGCCGAACAGGCTTTCGCGTGCCTGCGCCTCCACCCGCGCCAGGCGCTGCGGGCTCTGCCCGGAAGCAACGTCCATGGCCAGCCCCATCGCCGGGTACTGGGCGAACTGTGCGCGCACGATCAGCACCAGATCGGCCAGCGGGTCGTAGTTGCCGCGCTCGGCCTCGCGGAGTATCAACGGCAGCCACTGCTGGGTATGCCGCTGGCCAAGAGTATTGGCAATCAGGATCTGCGCATCGAATTCACCGATGGTCACCTGGCGACCGTCATGCATGCGGCTGCGACCCTGTCGCGGCTGCTCACGCAATGCCTGCAGCACGCGCTTTGCCGATCCGGCCAGATCATCGAAGCCGTCCCTGCGGGCCAGTGGCGTCAGTTCCTGTAGCAGCGCATCGCTGCTGAGCGGCAGCTTCAGTGTGTCATCGGGGCCTTCGGTGCCCATCAGCACGACGCGTTCCAGATCTTTGCCGTGCAGGCGCACCGTCGCAAGCGCCAGGTGGGTGCCGTAGCTCATGCCCCACAAGCTGATCCTGGGCACACCCAGTGCGCGCCGCAGATCATCCAGGTCATCGGCACTCTCGGCGGTCGTATAGGCGCCCAGATCGACGCCAGCCTGACGCCAGAATTCCACGCACTTGGCAGCCGTCGCCTGCAATGCGGCCAGGGCCGCATCGCGCTGCAGTGGTTGGCCATCGTCGAAGCGGGTTTCATGCGGACACTCCGGCGGTGGTTCAGACAGACCGGCACCTCGCTGGTCGAGCAGCAGCACGTCGGCTTCGCGTCGGACCTGGTCGAACACCGGCCAGCGCGGGCCGCGCGCGGTATCGATGCCGGAACCACCCGGGCCACCGGCCAGATAAACCACGGGGGCGCTGCGGCCATTGCCACCGGTTGCACGCAGGCGTACCACCTTCAGCCCCATGCGCGGTCCGTCTGGCTCGCTGTGTCGGCGCGGCACCTCCAGCACGGCGATCTCTGCAGGGATGGCGCCATGTGCTTTGGTCTGCAGCGTGTACGGCTCGAACACCAATGCCCTAGGCGTGGCCTGCGCCGGCATGGCCGCAGCGAGCGCCAGACAGAACGTGGCCACCGTGGCGACCAGGGCAGAGCGACGAGGATGGAGACTGCTGGACGATGTGCAGGCGTTGCGGCTCATGGTGGACTCCAAAGGAGGGACGTGCGCGGTCAGCATCGGCTCGATCACAGGGCTGTGGGGGCACCCGCCTGCCGAACGTCTCCAAAAGGCGGTCCAATGGCTCCACGCAACCGATACGATGGCCGCCATGCAGATCCCACGTACCCTGGCTGTTCTTGCTCTGCTGCTTGCGGCGGTGGCCGCATGGCTGGTCGTGTCGACGCCACCCGCCGGCGTGGTGTTCGTGCAGGGGGCGCAGATGGCACCTGCGGACGCCGGGGCATCCAGCCCCCTGCCTGCGCGGCCGCCGCAGGACCTGGCCTGGCGTCCGCTGGATCAGCAGCAGCTGGCGCAGTGGCGCGGCCCGTACTGGCTGCGCTGGCAGGTGCCGGCGCCAACCGGCACCGACGATCATGACCGCACGTTGCGGCTGTCGCTGCGCGCTGCCAGCCAGCTGTACTGGAACGGCACGCCCTGGATCAGCAATGGCGTCGTGGGCCGCACCGCTGAAGAAGAACAACCAGGACGCATCGACCTTGTCCACGTGCTTCCCCCCGCTTCTGGCAATGCCACCGATGAGCTGGTCGTGCTTGCATCCAGCCAGCGACAACATTTCACCCTGCATGGCGCCGACGCGATGGCACTGATCGCGCCCGCAGCTGTGCTGTATGGCCAGATCATCCTGCCATGGCTGGTTGCGGCCTTTGCCATCGGCGCACTGGCGGCAGCCAGCCTGTATTTCCTGGCGGTACTGCGTGGCCAGACCCGCACGCCCGGCGCTCGCCTTCTGCTGGCACTGGGCGTGGTGGGACTGGCGTTGCCTGCAGTGGAAGCGTGGCGCTCCCTGCTGGGGTATGACTACCCGTGGCATGTCCCGCGCCTGATTGCACTGCTGGCATTGCACGTAGCCGCGGCCATGCTCCTGCCAGCCTATCTGGCGCGGCGATTCCAGGTGGCGGTTCCGCGTGCCGGGTGCTTCGTCTATCTGTCCGTGATCGCGGTGCTCGCCATCGTCCTGCCTGGCTTTGACACCCGCTCGGCCACGGTGCTGTTGTTGAGCCTGCTCGCTTCAGTGTGGCTGCTGTTGCGTGCGCGCAGCGACACAGAGGATCGATGGCCGATCCTGGTCCTGCTGCTGGCCGGCCTGCTGGCGTTGCTGGTCGCGCGCGGCGCTTTCCTTGATGGGCCGTACTTCCTGCTGCTGGCGGTGCTGATGGTGTTCCTGCTGCTGCGTCATGCGGCACAGCTGCAGGCACTGGACCGGCACAATGCGTTGCTGCGTGAAGAGCGCGCACGGCTTTCATTGCAGCTGTTGCAGCGAGGCATCCAGCCACATTGGCTGATGAACACCCTCACAAGTCTGCAGGAACTGATCGAGCAGGCACCTTCACGTGCCAGCCGCCTGGTGGAGTCGTTGGCCGATCAGTTCGATCGGCTGCGTGACAGCAGCAGCCGGCAGAGCATTCCGTTGCAGGACGAGCTGGCCCTGTGCCGCAGCCACCTGGACATCGTTGGCCAGGCACTGGGCCAGCCCCTGGTGCTGGACGTGGATGGCGAGGATGCGCCGCTGATGCTGCCGCCCGGCATCCTGCATGCACAGGTGGAAAACGCGCTGACGCATGCCGGTGCGCTGGCATGCGCGCAGCACCCGTTCCGTCTGCGCGTGCAGCGCGGCGGTGGACGCTGGGTGCTGGAACTGCACAGCGCGCACGGCTCGTCCTCGCATCGCGGTCGCGGCACGGGCACGCGCTACATCGAAGCCAGTCTGGCGGCCGCCAGCCCCGGCGGATGGAGCTTCGTGCAAGGCATCGACGGCAACCAATGGTGCGGACGGATCGAACTGACATGCGCATCCTGATCGTTGAAGACGAACCGCTGATACGCCAACGCCTGCAGCGGCTGTGCGCCGAGCTGGCAGGAACGCGCGCACGCTTCGATGCCGTGGCCGATCTGGAGGCAGCCGGCGACCGCCTGCAGCGCAATGTCTACGACGGCCTGCTGCTGGACCTCAACCTTGGGGGCGAGGACGGTTTCGAACTGCTGCGGCGTGCGGTAGCCGGCCGCTACCAGTGCGTAGTGGTGTCGGCCCACCGTGATCGTGCGCTGCAGGCATTTGAACACGGCGTGCTCGACTTCGTTCCCAAGCCCTTTTCGCGCGAACGCCTTGGTCAGGCGCTGGAACGCTTGTTCGATACCGGCGGTATGCGTTCAGGCCGGGCGCGCTACCTGGGCATCTGGCGTGCGCAGGGAACGGCAACCGTCGAGCTCTCGGAAGTGATGTGGATCGCGGCAGATGGCGACTACAGCCAGGTGCGCATGCGCGATGGCCGCAGCGAACTGCATGACAAATCCCTGACTGCACTGGCCTCAGTACTGCCTCAGGATTTCGTGCGCTGCCATCGCTCGCACCTGGTCAACCTGCGGCACGTGCGTACGTTGCATGCCGGTTCCGGCAGCCGCTACTGGCTGGTGCTGAGCGACGGTAGCGAGCTGGTTGTTGGCCGCGCGCACATCGTGGCGCTACGCGATGCGTTGGGACTGGGGTGATCGCCAGAGGATGCCACGCACGGCCTGGCACTACCGGGGAGCGGGAGCCGCATGGAGATGCCTGCGCTGGAACGCGCCAGGCATGGTTCACGGCGTCTGCAGCAGCAGGGAATGCAGGATGCGGGCGTCTTCGGCATCCAGTGTCTTCGGCAGGTCGTCGCGGCCACGGAAACGGCGGTGGAAGGCTGCGACGGTGGCGTCCCGGTTGTCGAGCGGATAGCCAAAGCGGGCCAGCGCACTCCACGCGTCAAAGCCTTCCGGTGCCGCACCGTCGGCCGCGCGCGGCCAGACGCCGAAACCGGCCTCGGCCAGCTGCTGCCACGGGAAGAACCGGCTCGGATCCTGCTTGCGCGTCGGCGCCAGGTCGGCGTGGCCAATCACCTGCCGCGGCGGAATGTTCAGGCGGGCGGTGAGATCGCGCAGCAGCACAATCAGCGATTCGATCTGCGCCGCACTGAACGGGCTGCGGCCATCGTTGTCGAGCTCGATGCCGATCGATGCCGAGTTGAGGTCGGTGATGGTGCCCCAACGCCCGGCGCCGGCGTGCCAGGCGCGGCGCTCATCGGCAACCAGCTGATAGCGATGGCCATCGGCACCGATCAGGTAGTGCGCGCTGACCGGTCCACCGCTGTTGGCCGTGCGCAACGTACGCAGGCTCTGCTGCACCGATTTCTGTTCGGTGTGGTGAATGACGATGATGACGGGCGTGCGCGCGTTCTGGTTGGGTGACGGCACCCAGGTGGCGAGCGGGTTGTGGGTTTCCTGCGGCGCGGAGGCACAGGCGGCCAGCAGCAGGCAGGCCGAGAGCATCAGGGCGGTGCGGATCGGGTGCATGGCCCGATTGTGCGCGATCAGGCGCGATGATGCATGCCGCCGTGCCGAGCAAGCTTGGCACCCACCAGAGAGGATGCGGTAGATCCACGCCATGCGTGGATGGTCTACCCGCTGTGCCGACCAACGGTCGGCACCCACCAGAGCAGGAGCAGTGCCAGGCAAGCCTGGCACCCACCAAATGCAAAGGCGGCCCCACAGGGCCGCCCGCCATGCATCAGGCCTCGTACGCGGACTCGCCGTGCGAGGTCACATCCAGGCCGGTGCGCTCTGCTTCCTCGGTCACGCGCAGGCCGACCACGCTGCGCACCACCAGCAGGATCAGCGTGGTCACTACCGCCGACCAGACCACGGTCAAGCCGACGCTGACCACCTGCACCCAGACCTGATGGGCGATATCCAGATCGGCCTTGGTGCCGCCCAGCGACTGCGCGCTGAACACACCGGTGAGAATCGCGCCGACGATGCCGCCGACACCATGCACACCGAACACGTCGGCGGTGTCGTCCACCTTCAGCAGGCGCTTCAAACCAGTCACACCCCACACGCAGACCACGCCGGCGACGAAACCGATGATGATCGCGCCGAGCGGGCCGACGGTGCCGCAGGCCGGGGTGATGCCGACCAGGCCGGCCACTGCGCCCGAGGCCGCGCCCAGTGCCGACGGCTTGCCCTTGCTGATCGCTTCCACCAGCGTCCAGCCGAGCACCGCTGCGGCGGTGGCCAGCACGGTATTGAGGAAGGCCAGCGAGGCCACGGTATCGGCGGCGGCGGCGGAACCGGCATTGAAGCCGAACCAGCCCACCCACAGCAGCATCGCGCCGATGTAGGTGAACGGTACGTTGTGCGGCTTCAGCGCGGTCTGGCCGTAGCCCAGGCGCTTGCCGACAAACCAGGCAGCCACTAGGCCGGCAACGCCCGCATTGATGTGGACCACGGTGCCACCGGCGAAATCGATCGCGCCCATCTCACCCAGGTAGCCGCCACCCCAGACGATGTGCGCCATCGGGATGTAGCTGAGGGTGAACCACAGCGCCGAGAACAGCAGCACCGCACGGAACTTGATGCGCTCGGCGAACGCGCCGACGATCAGCGCGGTGGTGATGCCAGCAAACGTCGACTGGAAGGCGACGAACAGGTAGTCCGGCAGGCCCTTGATCGGGGTGTTGCCGACCGACTCCGGAGTGAAGCCCTTGAGGAAGGCGAATTCGGTGAACGAGCCGAAGAACGGGTTGCCCGTGCTGAACACCGCGCTGTAGCCATAGGCCACCCACAGCAGCAGCACCAGCGAGAACACCACCAGGATCTGGCTGAGCACCGACAGCACGTTCTTCGAACGCACGAGGCCGCCATAGAACAAGGCCAGGCCCGGCACCACCATCAGCAGCACCAGCAGGGTGGACGTCAGCATCCAGGCCACGTCGCCATGGTCGTAGGTCGCGGCGGCTTCAGCCGCGGCCGGTGCGGCGGCCGGAGCGACCGGGTCCTGCAGTGGTTCGACCGCCACGCTTTCGCTCGGCAGCGGCGAGATCTGGGCCTGAGCGTGGGCACTGCCCGGCCACGCACCGGCGGCCAGCGCGCTGAGCAGCATCAACAGGCACACGAAGTGGAACCGGGCTTGCCACCCGGTGAGAAGGCGCATCTTCATGGGGGAGTCTCCGGAAAGGGGTTACAGCGCGTCGGCACCGATTTCGCCGGTGCGGATGCGGATGACCTGTTCGACGGCGGTGACGAAGATCTTGCCGTCACCGATCTTGCCGGTGCCTGCCGACGACTGGATCGCTTCGATCACCGCGTCGGCACGCTCGTCGGTGACCACGGTTTCGATCTTGATCTTGGGCAGGAAGTCGACGACGTACTCGGCGCCGCGATACAGCTCGGTGTGGCCCTTCTGGCGGCCGAAGCCTTTCACTTCGGTCACGGTGATGCCCGACACGCCTGCGTCGGAGAGGGCCTCGCGGACCTCGTCGAGCTTGAACGGCCGGATGATGGCGGAGATCAGTTTCATGCGCATGTCCCGAGGGTGGATGGGGCCAGCGCGCCAGCGCGCGTTGGCATCAGGCAACCAGCGGCCATCAGGATGATGGCCGTGGCTGTTGCACCGGACACGTACAGGGCCGGGACGGCCGTGCCTCTCTCCTTGCACGACCGACGCGGGAGGGAGGGCGGCCCTGGTCGCGTATCCGGTCTCTCTTGCCCCTGTTTCAGCGGACTAACAGTCCGCTCTACTGCAGCGGGCCAGCGGCCCGCTCTACCACGGCGGGCCAGCGGCCCACTCTGCCACGGCGGGTCGGGGTCCGCTCTACCACGGCGGACCGGGGCCCGCCCTGCGGCTCCCCAGCCGCGAAGACGGAAGCGATGGCGGCGGGTGGGAGGGGGAAGCCCACCGCCATCGCCACCGGTCAGCTGGCGTAGTACAGCTGGTATTCCAGCGGGTGGGTGGCCGCGCGGAACTTGGTCACTTCCTGCATCTTCAGCGCGATGTAGCCGTCGATGAAGTCATCGCTCATCACGCCGCCGGCCTTCAGGAACTCGCGGTCCTTGTCCAGCGCTTCCAGCGCCTGGTCCAGCGAGGAGCAGACCTGCGGGATCAGCTTCTCTTCTTCCGGCGGCAGGTCGTACAGGTCCTTGTCGCTCGGTGCGCCCGGGTCGATCTGGTTCTTGATGCCGTCCAGGCCGGCCATCATCAGCGCGGTGAAGGTGAGGTAGCCGGACTGGATCGGATCCGGGAAGCGCATTTCGATGCGGCGTGCCTTCGGGTTGGACACCCACGGAATGCGGCACGAAGCCGAACGGTTGCGGGCCGAGTAGGCCAGCATCACCGGTGCTTCGTAGCCCGGCACCAGGCGCTTGTAGCTGTTGGTGCCCGAGTTGGCGAAGGCGTTGATGGCCTTGGCGTGCTTGAAGATGCCGCCGATGTACCACAGCGCCAGCTGGCTCAGGCCGCCGTAGCCGTCACCGGAGAACAGGTTGGTGCCGCCCTTGGACAGCGACTGGTGCACGTGCATGCCGCTGCCGTTGTCGCCGACGATCGGCTTGGGCATGAAGGTGACGGTCTTGCCGTTGCGGTGCGCGACGTTCTTGATCACGTACTTCATGCGCAGCAGTTCGTCGGCCTTCTGCACCAGGGTGCTGAACTTGGTGCCGATTTCGCACTGGCCGGCGGTGGCCACTTCGTGGTGCTGCACTTCCACTTCGATGCCGACCTGTTCCAGGGTCTTGCACATCTCGGCGCGCAGGTCGTGCAGGGTGTCGGTCGGCGGCACCGGGAAGTAACCGCCCTTCACGCCCGGACGGTAGCCGCTGTTGGCGCCGTCGTACTTGGCGCCGCTGTTCCACGCCGCTTCTTCCGAGTCGACCTGGAAGAAGGTGTGGCCCATTTCATTGGCGAAGCGGACCGAATCGAAGATGAAGAATTCCGGCTCCGGGCCGAAGAACGCGGTTTCGGCGATGCCGGAGGACTTCAGGTAGGCCTCGGCGCGCTTGGCGATGCCGCGCGGGCAACGGCCATACGGCTGCATGGTGGCCGGATCGAGGATGTCGCAGCTGATCACGATGGTCGGATCGGCGTAGAACGGGTCGACGTAGGCGCTGGCGGTATCCGGCAGCAGCACCATGTCCGATTCGGCGATGCCCTTCCAGCCGGCGATCGAGCTGCCATCGAACATCTTGCCTTCTTCGAACAGCGACGGCTCGACGATGCTGACCGGGAAGGTCACGTGCTGCTCGACACCACGCATGTCGACAAAGCGCAGGTCGACGAACTCGATCTGGTTGTCCTTGATCAGCTTCTCAACGTTTTCCACGGACATCGGTACGACCTCGGATGGGGATGAATGCCTGCTGAGGTACAGCAACGACCGTGCCAACTTTTCGCAGGCTGCAAGTCATTGATTTCAAAAAGGCCGCCCCGCAGCGGTGCAGAACCGTGCGCACCAAATGGGTGCAGCCGACAGCGGACGCACCCGTTTGGTGCGGCAGTGATCGTCTATCCTCTCGACCTTCTTCCTTCCTGCCGCGCGTGCCCGCACCGTCCATGTCCGACCTGCTCTCCGCCCTGTTGCTGGGCATCCTCGAAGGCTTGACCGAGTTCCTGCCGATCTCCAGCACCGGCCACCTGCTCATCGCCCAGCACTGGCTGGGTGCCCGTTCGGACTTCTTCAACATCGTCATCCAGGCCGGCGCGATCGTGGCGGTGGTACTGGTGTTCCGCCAGCGCCTGCTGCAGTTGGCCACCGGTTTCGGGCAGCGCGAGAACCGCGAGTACGTTTTCAAGCTGGGCGCGGCCTTCCTGGTCACCGCCGTGGTCGGCCTGGTGGTGCGCAAAGCCGGCTGGTCGCTGCCCGAGACGGTCAGCCCGGTGGCCTGGGCACTGATCATCGGTGGCATCTGGATGCTGCTGGTGGAGGCCTACACCGCGCGCCTGCCCGACCGCGACCAGGTGACCTGGACCGTGGCGATCGGCGTCGGCCTGGCGCAGGTGGTGGCCGGCGTGTTCCCCGGCACCTCGCGTTCGGCCTCGGCGATCTTCCTGGCCATGCTGCTGGGCCTGAGCCGCCGCGCGGCCGCCGCCGAGTTCGTGTTCCTGGTTGGCATTCCCACCATGTTCGCCGCCAGCGCCTACACCTTCCTGGAAATGGCCAAGGCCGGACAGCTGGGCAGCGAGAACTGGACCGAGGTGGGCGTGGCCTTCCTTGCCGCGGCCGTCACCGGCTTCGTCGTAGTGAAGTGGCTGATGGGCTACATCAAATCGCACAGGTTCACCGCGTTCGCGCTTTACCGAATCGCGCTGGGCGCCGCGCTGCTGCTGTGGTTGCCGTCCGGCAGCTGAACAGCGCCGGGGCACGGTAACCCCGTTGCCGGCCCCACCCCGTTTCCCCCACGGTTCCCCAAGGAGAATCACCATGAACCGCAAGCTCACCCTGCTCCTCCCGCTGGCCCTGCTGGCCGCCTGCAGCCAGACCCCGGCCCCGGCCGGCACCGGCGGCGACGACGTGGCCCCGGCCGCGGCCAAGGCAGCAGACCAGCAGACGCTGGCGCACCTGGACGCGCAGCGCCTGCAGAGCCAGCACTGGCTGCTGCAGCAGGCCACTGCCGCCGACGGCAAGCGCATCGACGCGCTGTTCGCCCGCGAAGACAAGCCGGTCACCCTGGACTTCGCTGATGGCCGCCTGTCGGTCAGCAACGCCTGCAACCACATGGGTGGCGGCTACACCCTGGCCGACGGCAAGCTGACGGTCAGTGCGATGGCCTCGACCATGATGGCCTGCACCGACAAGGCGCTGATGGCGCTGGACGAGGCCGTGTCGAGCCGCCTGCAGGGCGAGCTGAAGGCCGAGCAGGATGCCGATGGCAAGCTGACCCTGACCAACGCGAAGGGCGACGTGCTGGTGTTCAACCCGGAACCGACCGCTGAAACCCGCTACGGCGGCGCCGGCGAAACCGTATTCCTGGAAGTGGCCGCCAAGACCGAGAAGTGCTCGCACCCGCTGATCCCGGACTACCAGTGCCTGCAGGTGCGTGAAGTGAAGTTCGACGACAAGGGCCTGAAGCAGGGTGAGCCGGGCAAGTTCGAGAACTTCTACGGCAACATCGAGGGTTACACCCACGAGGACGGCGTGCGCAACGTGGTGCGCGTGAAGCGCTACGAAGTGAAGAACCCGCCGGCCGATGCGCCGTCGCAGGCGTACGTGCTGGACATGGTGGTCGAGTCGGCCATCGAGAAGAAGTAAGACGACAGAAGGGCGGCCGCGAGGTCGCCCTTCTTCGTGGTGGGTAGAGCCGGCCGCTGGCCGGCTGCCCCTTTTCATGGTGGCTCGACACTACAGAAGCAAAGCCGGCCAGCGGCCGGCTCTCCCCCATCGCGCCGCTCAGCCCAGCGCCGGGTTCAACGTGTAGGTGCCATGCAGTGCGGCTTCGGCCAGCACGTGGCCGTGCATGGCGCGATATGCGTCGGCGGCAGTGAAGCGCGCCGGAAGCGCCAGCGAGGCCACATCCAGCGCGAACACGCGGAAGAAATAGCGGTGCACGCGTTCGTCGTTGAACGGCGGATACGGGCCGTCATAGCCCAGGTAATCGCCGGCCATGTCCGGGTTGCCCGCAAACCAGCCGGTGAAGTCATTCAGGCCCTGGCGGCTGCCCGCCGGGCCAGCCGGTGCGGTCTTGCCCTTCACCACGAAGCCATCGCTGCAGCTGCCGGCGGCGATCTCCTGCACCGAGGCCGGAATATCGACCATCACCCAGTGCACGAAGTCGCAGCGCGGCTGGTCGCGCGGCACGGTCATGTCGCTGCGGCCGACCGTTTCCGCAACGGTCGGCACATCCGGGTCCACGCACACCAGCAGGAACGAACGCGTGCCTTCCGGTGCGCCGTTCCAGGCCAGGTGCGGATTGCGGTCCGGCGCGAAGCCGGTGGCATCGCCGGCGGCGAACGCGCGGTCGATCGGCGCGCCGTTGGTCAGGCTGTGGCTGCTCACTTGCATCGGCTTCTCCTTACTCTTCCGGGTAACCCAGGCGCACCGCAATCGGGGTGAGCTTGGCAAAGGCGGCGCTCATCACGTCGCGGTAGTTGCGCCAGTGGCCCGGCGGGAAGCGCGGTGCGCCCAGCTGTGCGGCCGGCGGCATCTGCCGCTCGAACAGGCGTCCCAGCAGCTCGGCCATCGCGTGCGGATCATTGCCGATCTGGTCGATGCGCAGCAGCACGTGCGGATACAGTTCTTCCTCATGCAGGGTGGCAACCTGCGCCAGCCCGCGCGCCAGCCATTCGCTGGCTTCAGCCAGCGAGGTCATCGCCAGCGGAGCGGCAGCGCCGTAGGCCACCCAGTCCAGCAGCATGTCGCGCGGGTCACGCAGCACGAGCACCAGTCGTCCCTGCGGCAGCTGCGGGCGCAGCGCCCACAGCAGGGCGTTGTCCCACCACAGCAGCCAGTCGATGACGGCATCGCCCTGCAGGCCACGCGCCGGCAGCTGCTCGCGCCAGCGCTGCACCAGCCGCTCCGGGGTCAGCACGCCGGAGGCGAGGTCCTGCAGCGTGTGGTAGTTCTGGAAGGCATCATCCGGCGGATTGCTGGTGTAGCGGTCGCTGCGCAGCACCGGGCTGGCGGCCGCCAGGCCGGTCGCAACCCGCTCCACACCCGAACCCGGCGCACCCCACAGGAAGATCGGCGCGGAGCTGGCATCACTGTCGATCTCGCCCTTCTCCGGCCAGCTCGGCGGCGCCTTGGCCTGTGGCGGAAGCGGCAGGCGCTGCGGTGCCTGGTCGGCCTGCAGCGCCATCCACGTCTGCAGCGCCTGTTCCGGCTGGCCAGCGCGGTCCTGGATTTCACCCAGCCAGGTACGCAGGTCGGCGCGATGGCTGTCCGGCGCCCTGTCGATCAGCGCCTGCACGCGCGCGATCGCGGCGACCGGATCACGCTGCAGCAGGCCTTCGACCAGGCGTGTTTCGCCACTGACGCGGCCCGGTTCGAGGCTGACGATACGTTCGGCGATGGCTTCGGCCTGTTCGTGTTCGCCCACCATGTCATGCAGGCGCAGGCGTGCTTCCAGTGCCGGCAGATGACCCGGCATCGCGTCCATCCAGCGCTCCACGGTCGCCGCGGCGGTCGGGCTGCCGACTTCTTCCACGGCCAGGCGTGCCAGCCACAGGTCGTGCAGCTGCGGATGCTGTTCCAGGGCAGCGTCCAGGCGCGCGCGGGCCTCGTCTTCGCGGCCCAGGCGCTGCCAGGACATCAGCAGCAGCTGCAGCACCTGGCGGTCGTCGGGGATCGATTCCAGCAACGGCAGCAGATGGTCCAGCGCCTGCAGCGGCTGGCCGCCGCGCAGCGACAGTTCACCGGCCAGGCGACGCATCGACGGCGTATCCATGCCTTCCTGCTGAAGCGCGATCTGCATCGCTTCGGCAGCCGCCTCCAGGTTGCCCTGGCGCAGCGCCAACTGCACTACCAGGCCATGCAGCGAGCTGATGGCCGGGTTCAGTTCCAGCACGCGGCGGAACGCCTGCTCGGCGAAGGCAAGCATGTCCTTGCCCAGGTAGGCGAAGCCCAGTGCGTACAGCACGCGGGTGTCGTTGGGCTGCGCCTGGTTGGCCGCCGACAGCAGCGTCAGCGCACGATCCGGGTCGTCGCGGCGCAGCGCGATCATGCCGTCGATGGTCAGCAGTTCCGGGTGGTCCGGCTCTACGCGCGAGGCCAGCGTGGACAGGCGCTGGGCTTCATCGAAGTCGTTGCGGCCGATCGCCAGGTGCGCCTGCATCAGATAGGCGGCGAAGGAATTCGGGTCAAGCCCGGTGGTACGTGCCAGCGCTTCGTCAGCGCGCTGATACTGGCGCAGGGCGAGCAGCAGGCCAGCGTGCTGCAGGTGCAGCTGGGCATCATCGGGGGCCAGCTGCAACGCCTGCTGCAGCGCCTCCATCGCATCCTCGGCCTTGCCCTGCTGCTGCAGCGCAAGCGCCAGCCAGCGGTGGGCTTCGGCCTGGCCGGGTTCATCACGGGTCCACGCCTGGGCCAGCTGCACGGCCTGGTCGGCCTGGTTCTGGCGCAACGCTTGGATGATCTGGTCTTGCATGGCGGTCCGGTTCAAGTGCAAACCCGCATTGTAGCGGTCCACGCACCGGTGCCGGTTCAGCCCGCCAGCACCCGCTGCAGGCGCTGCGCCACCCAGCGCTCGGAGAAGCCGTCGCCGCGCCAGTTTTCGATGAACCCGCAGTGGCCGCCCCAGCAGGCGGTTTCCAGGCGCGCCTGGCCCGGCAGCTGCCAGTTGCTGAAGGTCGCGTATGGGATCACCGGGTCATCCTGCGCCATCAGGATGTCGGCCGGTACCTGCAGGGACGACAGGCGGTCGCCGGCGATCGAGTAGCCGTCGAAATAGGCCTGCAGCGAACCGAAGCTGGTGTGGCGCTCGACCAGCCAGGCGGTCAGCGCGCGGATGTCCAGCTTCAGCACGCGGTCGTCGCAGTCGCTCAGCTCGGGGAACAGATCGCGCTTGCGGCGCAGCGAGCCGGCCCACTTGCGGCGGAAGTACCAGTCGTACATCGCCGGGCCGTTCTCGATGCTCTCCATCGTCAGCGCCGGGTCCAGCACCGGGCACACCGAGGCGACGCGCAGCAGCGGCACGCCGGCCGCCGGCGCGCGCAGGGCCAGGCGCAGCACGAAGTTGCCACCCAGCGAATAACCGGCGGCCACCAGCGGCAGCTGCGGCCAGCGCTGGGCGATATCGCCCGCGGCGTGCACCACTTCATCGATGAGATTGGAGTGGAAGATGCCGGGGTTCAGGTGATGGGTGTTGCCGTGGTCGCGGAAGTTCAGCCGCACCACGTCGAAGCCCTGCTCGATCATGCGCGCGGCGGCCATGCGCATGTAGCTGGATTCGGCACTGCCTTCCCAGCCATGCAGCAGCAGCGCGATGCCCTTGGGCTCGCGGCCTTCGACATGGCTGTGCCAGCCCTGCAGGCGCACGCCATCACCACCATCGAGGATCAGCTCTTCGCTGACCGCACCGGTGGCGGCCAGCAGCAGCAGGCCGCGCTGCAGGCGCATGCGGCTGGAGCTGAGCATCGACTGCAGGTGCGGATTGCGCAGCCAGCGCGGCGGCTGGTAGTCAGTCGCATGCAACGTCGGTGTACCGGCGTCCAGGACGGGTGGCGGGACCAGGGCCACCGTGCCCTCAGCCGGTGCTCATGGCCGCCACGATGCGCGCGCGCGAGGTTTCCGCGATGCGTCGACGGCCTTCCAGGTCCTGGGTACCGATCGGCTCCAGGAAATGCACTTCGGTATGCCGCGCCGGCTCACCCAGCAGGCGCAGGAAATTGGCGGCGAAACTCTCGCCCGGGCCGAATGCCACGATGGTCTGTGCGTCACCCTTGAACCCATAGACCAGCGCCACAGGCTGCACCGGAACACCGGTTTCGACCGCGGCCTGGAAGATGCGGGCATGGAACGGCCCCACTTCATGACCACCGCGGGTGCGCCCTTCCGGGAACACGCCTACTGCCTTGCCGGCACGCAGGCGATCGGCCATCACCTGCATCACGCCACCGAGCGATTCGGTATTGCCGCGCTGGTGGAAGATGGTCTGCCCGCGCGCGGCGAGCCAACCGACCAGCGGCCAGCTGGCGATTTCGCGCTTGGCGACGAAGCCCATCATGCGCTGGCTGTGCAGGATGGAGATGTCGACCCAGCTGACGTGGTTGGCGACGAACAGCACGGCACCGGGCAAGGGCTGGCCCACCCGTGACAGGCGGAAGCCGAAGATCCACATCAGGCCGCCCTGCCACCAGTTCACCACCTTCGCCCCGAAGGTATCCTCGCCCACGCGCAGCTCGCCCCACGGCGGGAGCATGCCGATCAGGATCAGCGGCAGGAACACGATGATGTGGACCAACAGCAGCGGTACGCGGTACAGGTAACGGCACACACGCGCCACGCCGCCACGGGGGGCCGGAGTGGGGGAAGTCATCCGCGCACGATACCGGAGCGCCGCAGCAGCTGCCAGCCGATTTAGGCCATAACCGCCATTGACCGGGGCAATCGGCGGGGAACGCTGGGTTCTGCCGCCGTCAACACGCCCGCCGGGGGCTCAACCGTGGCCGGCGGCCACCACCGCCAGGGTCAGCCGAGAGATGCACACCAGCCGGCCCTGCTCGTCTTCGATGCGGATCTCCCACAGCTGGGTGCTGCGGCCGACGTGCAGCGCGCGGGCGGTGCCGGTGACCGTGCCCGAGCGCACGGCGCGCACGTGGTTGGCGTTGATTTCCAGGCCCACGCAGATCTGCTTGCCGGTATCCACGCACAGGTTGCCGGCGCTGCTGCCCAGGGTCTCGGCCAGCACCACCGAGGCGCCGCCGTGCAGGATGCCGTACGGCTGCCGGGTGCGCTCATCCACCGGCATGGTGGCCTGCAGCCAGTCTTCGCCCGCAGCGCTGAAGACGATGCCGAGGGATTCGATCGCCGTGTTGCGGCTGAGCGCGTTGAGCTGCTCGATGGAAACGGCTTCGCGGAATACCTGGGTCATGCGGGCACCTTCAGAGGATGGGAACGAGGCCGGCGCCGAATGCAGTCAGCATGCGCACCAGCAGCCACTTCGGGCCGACGTTGACTTCGGGGAAGTCGCCGACGGCGACGTAGCAGTTGTGGAACGCCGGGTCCTGCCGTGGCAGCGGCTGCGGGCAGTCCGGACCGGGCTTGAACTCGTAGTCGGTGGCGTAGCGCCACGGCCAGAAGTCGAGGATCGGCAGCGCTTCGGAGGCTTTGCCGACGCTGTAGTTCAGGCCCGACAGCACTGGCGGCTTGGCCCGCGGCGCCACTGTCCACGAGTTCTGCGGATGGGTATCGCGCAGGATGCTCTCGGCCAGCTGCTCGGCAAACACCGGATCGTCGATGATCACCGCGCCTTCGGTGTTGTAGTTCTCGCTGCGCGGATCGAAGTTGTGGGTGCCGACCACGCCGATGCGGCGATCGACCACCAGCGACTTGGCGTGCAGGCCCATGCGGGCGCCCTTGCGGGTGACCGGCAACGGCTTGTTGACCGCCTTGCTGCCCAGGAACGACGGACGCGTCTCGGTGCGCAGCAGGCGCGTTTCCACCTCGCTGCCGGCGGCGCGGCGACGTTCGCGCGCGTTCTGGTAGGCACTGCCGGTACGCGGATGATGCACCGCCACCTGCTTGCGGGGCGCGGCCAGATCCCCGTCGCTGCCACCACCGGCATTGCTGCCAGCGGCGCTGCCGCCGATCAGCGGATTGCGCCCACCGTCGTCGTCGCCTCCGGGCGCGGCGATCGGGTCGGGCAGCAGATTGCGGTAGTCGACCGGTGCATCCAGCGGGAACGGCTTGTATTCGAAGATGTTGAAGCCCAGTTCGCGCATGTTGCGCCGCTTGTACTTGTACGACAGCGCATACACGATCGGGTTGTCGGTGGCCGCCAGGCTGTTGCTGGACACCACCACGCGCGGCGGCTGCGGGCGCTTGCGCAGCTCGCGGAACAGCTTCTGCGCCGGCTTGGACAGCACCAGGTACGGCGTCTGCAGGATCACTTCCTTCTGCGCGCCGGCGATCAGTGCATCCAGCTGCGGCTCGGTCACATGCTGGCCGGCCAGCGGGGCATCGGCCTTCTCGCGGCGGTGCTTGCGCGGCAGGTCGGCGACGTAGCGCACCGAGGCCACCGGCAGCGCGGTATCCACGAAGGAACGGGTGACGAACTCCATGTCATTGGCTTCAGCGCTGACCCGCTGCACCCGCTCCGGGCGGCGGAACGTGGCGGGCGGCAGCACCGGCACGCCTTCGCGCAGCAGGGTGCGGCCCACGTCATTCAGGCGCTCGGCCGGCACGCTGCGCTTGGCGCGCCAGAACGCATCGAAGTTGGCCGCCATCGCCCGCGCTTCCGGGCCGGCGATCATGACGTCGCGATCGCGGAAGTTGTACTCGCGATCCCAGTCGTAATAGTCGTCCTGGTAGTTGCGGCCGCCGACCACGCCGATCGCATCGTCGATCACCAGCAGCTTGTTGTGCATGCGCTGGTTGAAGCGACGGAAGCAGCACAGCACGCTGCCGGCGTAATCGAAGTAGTTCAGCCGGGCCTTGCCGAAGGTCGGGTTGTAGACCCGCAGCTGGAAGTTCTGGTGGGCGCCGGACAATGCGCCGAGGATCTGCAGGTCGGAGATCGCCGAGAGCTGGTCGATCAGCACCCGCACCTTCACCCCGCGCCGCGACGCGGCCAGCAGTTCGTCGATGACCAGCCGCGCGCTGTCGTCCTTGTCGAAGATGTAGGTCTGCAGGTCGATGCTGCGGGTGGCACTGCGCAGCAGGTTCAGGCGCGCCACCAGGGCGCCCTCCCCCTCGTCCAGCAGGGTGGCGTAGTGGCGCGGCTGCTCCGGGGTGGATTCGGTGAACGCCCGGCCGGCCAACGCCCGCAGCGGCGAATCCTGTGCGCAGCGGTCGGCGCGCTGGCAGTCGACCTGGATCGAGCGCGCCTGCACGGCGATCGCTTCGGCGCGGTCGCGCTCGGCATTGGACAGCGATGCACAACCGCTGCCCAGCAACACGGTTGCCAGCGCCAGTACACGCAGCAGGAGGTTCACGGTTTCGGCGCCTCGCTCAGGCGCGCTCGCAATACGAAGGTCACTCGGTCACTCAAGGCAAGCTGCCAGCTGTCCATTCCATACCGGCCTCGCTGCACGGTACCGCGGCTGACGACGTCGCAATCATAGCCGGGTCGGGCGCAATCCGCTTTCTCGACCTTCAGTGTCTCGGGGTGGCTGATCCCGCGCAGGGTCAGCCGCCCGTTGATGTCGCCCCCGTCTTCCACGGTCTCCGGCCAGTACGGCAGCGAGTCGAACTCGACCACCGGGTGGCGGCCTGCGTCGAAGAACTCCTCGCCACGCATCCAGCCGGTGTAGCGCGCCTTGCCGGGGATCTCGACCGAGCGCGTGAACATCTTCAGGTGCACCTGGTGGCGGCCGTCGGAGAGGATCTCGATGCGACCCTCGAAGTGCGGGAACAGGCCTTCGATGCGCTGCCCGAAGCGGGTGCGCACCTCGAAACCGATCTGCGAGCGCTGGGTATCCAGGTGCAGGACCCGGTGCGCTTCAGCGACCACCGGCGGCAAGGGCGTTGGCGGTGGCGCGGCAGCCCAGGCCGCGCCGGAAGCCAGCAGCACGGGCAGCAGAAAGCGGCTGCGCCGCGCCAGGCTCATTGGATCACGGCCACCAGAACGCGTTCAGGCTGGCCACGCCCGGCTCGATCGAGGCCTCGCGCGGGAAGCCGAGCACGGCAATGCCGGCCGGCGGCATGCCGCGATAGTCGCTGCTGGTGCCTTCCGTCATCAACGCCACCAGGCGCTCCAGGCCGGGGTTGTGGCCGACGATCAGCACCCGGTCGAGGTCACGGCGGTCGTCCACCAGCGCCGCCAGGGTGCCGGGGGTGGCCTCGTAGATGCGGTCTTCCAGGCGCTTCTCGACATAGCCGATGGTGCCGAGCACGGCTTCCAGGGTCTCGCGGGTGCGCCGCGCCGGTGAGCACAGCACGCAGTCCGGCAGCAGGTTGTTCTCCTTCAGCCACTTGCCGGCGGCTTCGGCTTCGGCGAGCCCCACCGGCGACAACGGCCGGTCGAGGTCGGCCTGGCCGGGGGTAGCCGGTTCGGCATGGGCATGGCGCAGCAGGATCAGTTCACGCATCGCGGGTTTCCATGAAGAAGAGGATGCAGCAGAAAGAGTGACGCAGGCATCAAAGCTTCAGCCAGGACAGCAGCGGCTCCCAGTCGGCCTGGTGCTCGCGCACCTGGGCCGAGCGGTAGTCGAACAGGCTGCGGCCCAGGCCGGTCATGACCACATAGCTCTGGCTGTCGCGCAGCTGCGCGACCACCGGGTACGGCCATTCACCCAGCATCTGCAGCGCCTGCTGCGAGGTCTGGGTCCATGGTTTGGTACGGTTGAGCACCAGCCCCACCGGCAGCTTGCGGCTGTGCACGCGCGGGTTCTGGGCCAGGCTGTTGAGGAAGCCGACGATCGCTTCGATGTCCAGCGCCGAGGGCAGCACCGGTACCACCACCGCGTCGGCAGCGTCGAGGAAATGGGGAATATCGTCAGCCAGGGCACCGGCCGGCGCATCGATGATGACGGTGTCGGTGCCGTCGGGCAGCTTCTGCGCCCACTGCTTCTTCCGGTACACGTCGATGGGGAGCACCGCGCTTTCCAGCCCGGCACGGCGTTGTGCCCAGCGGGTGCTGGAACCCTGCGGGTCGGCATCGGCAATCACCGTGGCCTTGCCCTGCAATGCCGCGTACGCGGCCAGGTGGGTGGCGACGGTGGTCTTGCCCACCCCGCCCTTGGAACCGGCCACCAGGATCGTCTTCATGCCAGCCTCGCTTCCGGGTACGTGCCCCGAGCGTACACCGGTGATGGTGACGGGAGGTAGCGTCGTGCTGAACCAGCGGCCATCGCCTTTGCTATCGTGGCGCCCCCGAAGGATCGAACCGGCATGAGCGAACTGCAGGATCTGAGCGCGTTGATCCGCGCCAATACCCCACTGATCGTCATCGAGACCCAGGACGAGGGTCGCATCGTCGAGCTGTTCCGGCAGACGCTGATGCACGTATGGCGGGCGCTGCACCGCTGGTCGATCACCGAGGGCCTGCGCCGGATCGACCTGGACAGCGAGGACCCGCCGGTCGGGCCACCCGATGCCAGCGCGGCCCTGCAGATGATCCGCCAAGCCGACCAGCGCGGCGTCTACCTGCTGCTCGATTTCCATCCCTACCTGGGCTATGCCAGCCACCAGCGCGCCCTTCGCGACCTGATCCAGCGCCGCCACAGCGAGCCGCATGTGCTGGTGCTGATCGGTGCCAAGGTGGAACTGCCGGCCGAGCTGGAAGCACTGGCCGTGCGCTTCAACCCGCGCCTGCCCGATGCCAATGCCCTGCTGAAGATGCTGCGCGAGGAGGCCGACGCCTATGCGCGCGAGCATGGCGGCCGCCGGGTTGAAGTCGACAGCGAGGCGGTGAAGAAAATCCTGAAGAACCTGCAGGGCTTGAGCCTGGTCGATGCCCGGCGCATCGCGCGCCAGCTGATCTACGCCGATGGCGCACTGCGCGACGACGACCTGCCACAGCTGGCGCGGCTGAAGTTCGAGCTGCTCAACCGCAGCGGCCACCTGTTCTTCGAACATGACAGCGCGCGCTTCGGCGATGTGGCCGGTGCCAACCGGCTCAAGCGCTGGATCAACCAGCGGCGGGTGGCGTTCATTGCCGGCTCCGCCCCGGCCGGGCTGGACCCGCCGCGCGGCATGCTGCTGCTGGGCGTACAGGGCTGTGGCAAGTCGATGCTGGCCAAGGCCACCGCCGCCGGCTTCGGCGTGCCCCTGCTGCGCCTGGACGTGGGCGCGCTGTACAACAAGTACCACGGCGAGACCGAAGCCAACCTGCGCCAGGCACTGGCCTCGGCCGAGCAGCTGGCGCCGTGCGTGCTGTGGATGGATGAGATCGAGAAGGGCCTGGCCAGCGGAGGCGAGGACGGCGGCGTGTCACGCCGCGTGCTCGGTTACCTGCTGACCTGGATGGCCGAACGCAAAGCGCCGGTGTTCATCGTCGCCACCGCCAACCAGGTGCACGAGCTGCCCGCCGAGCTGCTGCGCAAGGGCCGCTTCGACGAGATCTTCTTCGTCGATCTGCCCTCGCCCGACGTGCGCGTGGAACTGCTGCGGCTGCACCTGGGCCGGCGCCAGCTCAACGCCGACGACTTCGCACTGCCCGCGCTGGCGGCGGCCGCCAATGGTTTTTCCGGCGCCGAGATCGAGCAGGCGATCGTGGCTGGCCTGTATGCGGCGCATGCCGAGGGCCGGCCGCTGGACACCGAGCTGCTGATGACCGAGATCCGCGCCACCCGACCGCTGTCGGTGCTGATGGCAGAGCAGGTAGAAGCACTGCGTGCGTGGGCGTCGGGGCGGACGGTTTCCGCGGACGACTGAGGGGTTTCCAGCGAACGGCGCAGCCCCTCGTGGCGGCTGGTTGACTGTGAACATCAAAAGCCGCGCTTGGCCGGGCGGGATGGATTCGCGGGGGACGCCGTCAACCCGTCCATGGGGGCTTGGCCGCGGCATCCATGCCGCGGACACCCCCGCGAACCCACCCCGCCCGGCCTCTGACAATTTCCGAGTGCGTCCGCCACGGAAAAGAAAAAAGAAGAGCAGAAGCAAAGGCAAAAGCGCTTGGCCGGCCGCTCTTTGTAGAGCCGAGCCCACATTCGGCTGCATTTCGATCAGATATCGAATAGTCGATTCCGTTACAGATTCATCCACGCATGGCGTGGATCTACCGTGTCGACCAAGGTCGACACCTACCAACAGCTGCCGGAATCTGTCGAAGGCGGGGCACTGTGGGTTTGCAGGGTGTGAGCCGCATGGATGCGGCGACCAAGCCCCCAGGACGGGTTTACGGCGGCCCCGCAAACCCACAGTGCCCCGCCATCCCGCAGGAAGCCCGCTGTTGCTTCGGCTGTTGCTGTTGCTTCCGCTGTTGCCTCTGCGGGTGCCGGGTGCAACCCGGCCGAACCCCTTCCCTCAGGGCCAGGCAGGTGGTGCGGCCGCCCAGGCCTGCTGCACCTCGGCCAGCGACGCGCGCTCATCCTCACGCCACTGCGGCAGCAGCTGCCCATAGTTGGCCGTGGTACTCCACTGCGTCGGCTCGGTGCGTACCGCAGCCGCATACCACTGCACCGCCTCCTGCTTCTGCCCCATCCGCCACAATGCCAACGCATAGGTCGGTGGCACCCAGGTGGGCTTCGTACGGGCGTTGCTGGCTGATACCAGCCACTGTTCCAGCGCCGCCTCCGGCTTGCCCTGGCGCAGCAGGTCCCAACCGTAGTTCCAGCGCACGCTGCGGCCGCTGCTGCTCTGTGCCGGCGCCTCCTTCATCGCCTCGCCATACAGCTGCTCGGCCAGCTCGCCACGGCCCTGCGCGCCGGCCACCGAGGCCAGCTGCACCGTCGCTTCCACCGCGCGGCGGCCGCGCTCACGCAGCTTGACCAGCTGGGCCACCAGCTCATCGCCCTCGCCCTGCACCGCCACCATCGGCGTTGCCGCCAGGTCGTTGTCGAAGTAGAACTCCTGTGGTGCCGGCACGGCCGGCGCGGCCCACGCAGTGGCCACTCCCGAGGCCAGCAGCACGCTGGCCAGGATCTTTCCTGGAACTGACATCCCTTCTCCCCAGGCCGCAACTGCAGCCTCCCTCTCTCTCCCCGATCCTAACCCCAGCACCGCCGCGGGCGCGAGTGCCGGGGCCTCGCGGCCCCGCTGCTACAATTCGCGCCTTTCCCGCCGCGTGCCTGCACGCGGCCGGTGCCAGCCGATCCTACCGGGCCAGCCATGACCAGTACCGCGCAACTCACTTCGCCCTCGTCCGCCGACCTGCTCGACCGTGATTACACGCTCGACCACAAGTACACCCGCAGCGAGGGGCGGATCTATCTGAGTGGCGTGCAGGCGCTGGTGCGGCTGCCGCTGATGCAGCGGCTGCGCGACGCCGCCGAAGGCATCGACAGCGCCGGCTTTGTCAGCGGCTACCGTGGCAGCCCGCTGGGTGGCTTCGACCTGGAGCTATGGCGCGCGCGCAAGCACCTTGAAGCAGCCAAGGTGAAGTTCACCCCGGGCCTGAACGAGGACCTGGGCGCCACCATGGTGTGGGGCACGCAGCAGACCAACCTGTTCCCCGGCGCCAACGTGCAGGGCGTGTTCGGCATGTGGTACGGCAAGGGCCCGGGCGTGGACCGCTGCGGCGACGTGTTCAAGCACGCCAATGCCGCCGGCACCTCGCGCTACGGTGGCGTGCTGGCACTGGCCGCCGATGACCATGCCTGCCGCAGTTCGACGCTGCCGCACGGCAGCGAGGACGAGTTCGTCAGCGCGATGATGCCGGTGCTGAACCCGGCCGGCGTGCAGGACATCCTCGACATGGGCCTGCTGGGCTGGGCGATGAGCCGCTATACCGGCCGCTGGGTCGGCTTCAAGACGATCGCCGAGACGGTGGAATCGTCGGCGTCGGTGCAGGTCGATCCGATGGCGCGCCGCATCGTGCTGCCGGAAGACTTCGAGATGCCGTCGGGTGGCCTCAACATCCGCTGGCCAGACCCGCCGCTGGACCAGGAAATGCGCCTGCACCGCTATGCGGTGAAGGCCGCACAGGCCTTTGCCCGCGCCAACGGCATCGACAAGGTGGTGATGGATGCGCCGCGCGCGCGGCTGGGCATCGTCACCACCGGCAAGAGCTACCTGGACGTGCTGCAGGCGCTGGAGTACCTGGGCCTGGACGAAGCCGCGTGCGCCGACATCGGCATCCGCGTGTACAAGGTCGGCATGACCTGGCCGCTGGAACCGCAGGGCATCGCGCGCTTCGCGCAGGGCCTGGAAGACATCATCGTGGTGGAGGAGAAGCGTGCCTTCATCGAGCGCCAGATGAAGGAACAGTTCTTCAACTGGCCGGCCAGCTGGGGCCAGCGCCCGTCCATCGTCGGCAAGTACGATGAAAGCGGCGAATGGATCCTGCCGTCCACCGGTGAGCTGACGCCGGCCACCATCGCCGGCGTGATCGGTCGCCGCATCCAGAAGTTCTTCAACAACGAATCGATCGAGCAGCGCCTGCAGTGGATGCAGGAGAAGGAAGCCGAGCTTGCGTTGCCGCGCGCCAGCTTCCCGCGCGTACCGCACTACTGCTCGGGCTGCCCGCACAACACCTCTACCCAGGTGCCGGAAGGCTCGCGGGCGCTGGCCGGCATCGGTTGCCACTACATGGTGACCTGGATGGACCGCAGCACCGACACCTTCACCCACATGGGCGGCGAAGGCGTGACCTGGGCCGGGCAGGCGCCGTTCACCGACACCCCGCACGTATTCCAGAATCTGGGCGACGGCACCTATTTCCACAGTGGCTCGCTGGCGATCCGCCAGGCGGTCGCCGCCGGCGTCAACATCACCTACAAGATCCTCTACAACGACGCGGTGGCGATGACCGGTGGCCAGCCGGTGGACGGCCCGCTGAGCGTGCCCGACATCGCAAAGCAGATGCGCGCCGAAGGCATCCACACCATCGTGGTGCTGTCGGACAACATCGGCAAGTGGACCGGCCAGCGCGAGCACTTCCCCAGCGACGTCGAGTTCCACGACCGCAGCGAGCTGGATGAGGTGCAGAAGCGCCTGCGCGAGGTGAAGGGTGTTTCGATCCTGATCTACGAACAGACCTGCGCCACCGAGAAGCGCCGCCGCCGCAAGCGCGGCAAGCTGGAAGATCCGCAGAAGCGCGTGCTGATCAATTCGCTGGTCTGTGAAGGCTGTGGCGACTGCGGCAAGAAGAGCTTCTGCGTGTCGGTACTGCCGAAGGAAACCGAGTTCGGGCGCAAGCGCGAGATCGACCAGTCCAACTGCAACAAGGACTATTCCTGCGTGAACGGTTTCTGCCCGAGCTTCGTCACCGTGCACGGTGGCCAGCCGCGCAAGGGCAGCAAGCGCGATGCTTCCACCCTGCTGGACAACCTGCCGGCACCGGCCATCCGCGGCACCCTCGAACAGCCCTGGAACATCCTGATCACCGGCGTCGGCGGTACCGGCGTGGTGACCATCGGCGCGCTGCTGGGCATGGCCGGCCACCTGGAAGGCAAGGGTGCGACCGTGCTCGATCAGACCGGCCTGGCACAGAAGGGCGGCGCGGTGACCACGCATATCCGCATTGCCCGTCGCCCTGAAGACATCCACGCCGTGCGCATCGCCGCCGGCGAAGCCGACCTGGTGGTGGGCTGCGACATGGTGGTGGTGAACGATTACTGGGCACTATCGAAGGTGCGTGCCGGCCGTTCGCAGGTGGTGCTGAACACCTACGAAGCAATGCCCGGCACCTTCACCACCCGCCCGGACATGCAGTTCCCCGCCGCCGACATCGTGGCCGGTGTGCGCGTGGCGCTGGGCGGCCAGGAGCCGTTGCTGCTGGATGCCACCCAGCTGGCCACCGCGCTGCTGGGCGATGCGATCGCCGCCAACCTGTTCATCCTCGGCTATGCGTGGCAGCAGGGCCTGGTGCCGCTGTCGTTCGAGTCGCTGATGCGCGCCATCGAGCTCAACGGTGCGGCCGTGGCGATGAACCAGCAGGCCTTCGCCTGGGGCCGCCTGGCCGTGGTCGACCCGCAGGCCGTGCAGCAGGCCGCCGGCCTGGTGCGCAACCGCCACACCGATACCGAATCCACTCCGGGCCCGCTGCACCCGCTGCCGCCGGGCGAGTGGGAGGGCAACGAATGGGGTGCCACCGCCGCACCGCGCAACACCGGCGACGAACGCGAACTGCGTGGCCTGCCCTCGCACGGTGGCGACGTGGCATTCCTGCCGCTGGACGACGCGCGCCTGTCGCGCTCGCTGGATGAAATGATCGAGCGCCGCGCCGCGTTCCTGGTCGAGTACCAGGACGCTGCCTACGCCAACCGCTACCGCAGCCTGGTCGAGCGCGTGCGCGCCGCCGAAGCCGACCGCATCGGCGGTTCCACCGCGCTGACCGAGACCGTAGCCCGTTACCTGTTCAAGCTGATGGCCTACAAGGACGAGTACGAAGTGGCCCGCCTGTATACCAGTGGCGACTTCCAGCGCCGCCTGCAGCAGCAGTTCGAGGGCGATTACCAGCTGCGCTTCCACCTGGCACCGCCGCTGTTCGCCAAGAAGGACGAGCAGGGCCGGTTGCTGAAGAAGGAATACGGCCCGTGGATGTTCAAGGCCTTCGGCCTGCTGGCCAAGCTGAAGTTCCTTCGCGGCGGCCGGCTTGATGTGTTCGGCCGCACCGAGGAACGCCGCATGGAGCGCAAGCTGATCGGCGATTACGAGGCCACCGTGCAGCTGCTGCTGGACGGCCTGGATGACGACCGCCTGGCGCTGGCGGTGGAAATCGCCAGCGTGCCCGAGCACATCCGCGGCTTCGGCCACGTCAAGGAAGCGCATTTCGAGCAGGCCAAGGCGCGCGAAGCCGCCCTGCTGGCGCAGTGGCGGAACCCAAAGGCGCTGCACATCGTGCAGGTGGCTTGAGCACCGCGGACGGCACGAAAGCAACCTATTGATTGCATATTGAGATAGCAATCGATAGGTTGCCTCCAGCGAAGGAAAGAGATAGGTTGCTTGTCGTAATGCAACCTATCCTTTGCGTACACGTTCGCGTACGGTCACTTTCTAGGGGACTGCCGATATGGACAGGCCGCTGCACACGGTGAGGACACCTCAACAACTGGCACCGCTGATGCGTGCGTTCAGGCGCCAGGCGGGCCTGAGCCAGGCGCAGTTGGCGGCACAGCTCGGCATAAGCCGCCAGGCAGTAGGCGCATTGGAGCGCGACCCGGCATCGGCAAGCTTCGAACGGCTGATGCGGGTCTGGGCAGTGCTGGGTCTGGAAGTCAGATTGCAGCAGCGAAGCCCCCCGGAGACAACGTCAACGTTGGAGTGGTGAGCCATGGGTACGTTGCGGGTCTGGATGAATGGTGTCGAGGTCGCGCTCTGGGATGATGTCCGGAGCGGCTCTTCCCGGCTTTCGTACGTCGACTCGTGGATCAGCTCCGCCCAGTCCCGGCCGTTGTCACTCTCACTGCCCCTGCTCCCGGAGGGTGAGAGCCATCGGGGCGATGTCGTCAACAACTACTTCGACAACCTTCTTCCCGACAACGCCGTCATCCGCAACCGGATCCGCGACAGGTTCTCCACGCGCAGCAGCGACACATTCGATCTTCTCGAAGCCATTGGCCGGGATTGCGTCGGCGCAGTGCAACTGCTGCCGCTTTCGCATACACCGGGGGACATCCAGCAGATTACGTGCGAAGCGTTGGACGAATCAGGCGTCGCTGCGATCCTGCGTCAGGTGACGGCAGGGAATCTACCTGGCGCACCCACCAGTGATGATGCGTTCCGCATATCCATCGCCGGTGCGCAGGAGAAGACGGGACTTCTGCTGCATGCTGGCCAGTGGTGCATTCCCACCGGCAGTACCCCATCCACCCATATCTTCAAGCTGCCGCTTGGCATTGTGGGCAACATGCGGGCGGACATGCACCAATCCGTCGAGAACGAATGGCTGTGCATGCAACTGCTTTCCGCCTTTGGAATCCCCGTTGCGAATACGCAGATGGGACGCTTCAAGGACGAACGCGCGCTTATTGTGGAGCGATTCGACCGCCGCCTTTCTGCGGATCGCCGGTGGTGGCTGCGGCTGCCGCAGGAAGACATGTGCCAGGTCTTCGGTCTGCCCGCTGCCAGGAAGTATGAATCCGATGGCGGCCCAGGCATCGTGACCATCATGGATCTGCTTCGACAATCCGAGCATTTCGAGGATCGGGCGACCTTCTTCAAGACGCAGATTCTTTTCTGGATGTTGGCTGCAACCGATGGACATGCCAAGAACTTCAGTGTTTACCTCGAAGCCGGTGGACGCTTCCGCCTGACACCCGTCTACGACGTATTGTCGGTGCATCCCATCCTGGGTAGGGGGCCAAACCAGCTCGACCCGCGGAATGCACAGCTCGCCATGTCCGTCCAGGGCAAGAATCGCCACCGGAAGCTGCACCTTGTGCGACGACGCCATTGGAACGAAACCGCACGCGCCTGTGGTGTCGCTGATGGTGCGGAGCCGTGGATCGAAGCGCTGATCGCAGCCGTCGAACCCGCCATCGAGCAGGTCGCGCGTCAGCTCCCAAGTGATTTCCCCGTAAACGTGTCCGAACCCATTTTCAACGGGCTGCGCGCTGCGGCGGCACGCCTTTCCAGCATGTCGCCGGACGCCTGATCACCCCAGCCGCCACAGCAGCAACCGGTTGTTGGCCGGCATCGCCACATCACCCAGGCGGGTGAAGCCGTTGTCCGCCGCCAGCGCCTGCACCGCTTCCACATCGCGGATGCCGCTGCGTGGATCACGCGCCTTCAGCCAGGCATCGAACTGCGCGTTGCTGTCGCTGGTGTAGCGACCGCCGTAGTTGAACGGGCCGTACACCGCCAGCAGCGCACCATGCCGCAGCACCGACGGCAGCGCGGCGAACAGCGCCTGCACATGCTCCCAGCCCATGATGTGCAACGTGTTGGCACTGAATGCGGCATCGAACGTGCTGCCCTCGGGCAACGACAGGCCCGGCGCCGGGGGGAGTTCCACCTGCAGTGCCACCGGCGGCAGCAGATTCAGCAACGCCGCCTCCGCGCGCCAGGCCTCGATGCCGGGCAGATGGTCCGGATGATCGCTGGGCTGCCAGCGCAGCCAGGGCCAGCGCTCGGCGAAGAACGCCGCGTGCTGGCCGGTGCCACTGCCGATCTCCAGCAGCCGATGGCGGTCGCCCATCCACGGGTCGAGTGCGGTGGCGATGGGTTCGCGGTTGCGCTCGCAGGCTTCTGAATACGGCTTGCTCGACATCAGGGACGGTGTCCAGGCGGGGTCGGCCCCATTGTGCACGAGGGGGTGTCTGCAGGGCTTGCAGCCCTGCACCCGCAGGAGCCGGAGCAACAGCAACAGCAACAGCCAAAGCAACTGCAACAGCGGGCTTCCTGGGGGATGGCGGGGTGGGTCCGGTTGCGGGGGACGCCGTGAATCCCCCTCCGGGGTCCGGCCCAGCCGCTGGCGGCTGTGCGTTCGGGCGCTTGCGAAGCGGTGCTTCGCAAGCAAAGCGCCCTCACCCATGGAGGCTCGGTCGCGCCATCCATGGCGCTCACGCCCCCGCAACCGGACCCACCCCGCCTTCGACAGTTTTCTGCGGTCTGTCGGAAGGGCTCTTGGGGTCAGATCCGTTTTCCGCAGGAGAACGGCTCTGACCCCGGATGCATTTCGATATCTGACAGACGTGTCGACCAAGGTCGACACCTACCAACAGCCGAGTGAACCCGTCGAAGGTGGGGCGGTGTCGGATTGCGGGGTGTCAGCCGCATGGATGCGGCTGCCAAGCCTACAGGGACGTACTTGCGGCGTCCCCGCAGTCCGACACCGCCCCACCAACCCACGGAATGCCGCTCTGGCTTTGGCCGTTGCCGTTGCCGTTGCATTGAGCAGGTGCAGGGCTGCAAGCCCTGCCGAAACCCACCCAACCATGACTGCAGTCACTTGTCCCCACGCCCCGCGCTGGCGAAAGTCGAGGAGTTGACGTGATCGGTCCGGCCCGTTGCCAACCGCACGCAAGCGAGAGAGAGAAACGCTGTGCAACGACGTGAGTTCCTGGCTTTTTCCGGTCTGGGCCTGGCGGGCCTGCTGCTGCCGCATTCCCGTGCCATCGCCGCCGAGCAGCTGCTCGCCCCGGTCGATACCGCCCAGCGCAGACGCCTGGCGGACGTTGCGCTCGCCGCCGCACGCACAGCCAAGGCCAGCTACTGCGACGTGCGCATCGGCCGCTATCTCAACCAGTCGGTCATCACCCGCGAGCACCAGGTCGGCAATGTGACCAACCGCGAATCGTCCGGTATCGGCGTGCGGGTGATCGTCAACGGCGCCTGGGGCTTTGCCGCTACCCACCAGCAGACCGAGGCTGCCGTGCGCGCGGCGGTCGAGCAGGCCGCAGCGATCGCCCGCGCCAACGCCGGCATCCAGACCCGGCCGGTGCAGCTGGCACCGACGCCGTCGGTGGGCGAGGTGCACTGGCAGACCCCGGTGCGCAGGAACGCGATGGCGGTGCCGATCCAGGACAAGGTCGAGCTGCTGCTGGCGCTCAACGCCGCCGCGCTGAATGCGGGCGCCGACTACATCAATTCCACCCTGTTCCTGGTCAATGAACAGAAGTACTTCGCCTCCAGCGACGGCTCGTTCATCGACCAGGACATCCACCGCATCTGGCTGCCGTTCACTGCCACCGCCATCGACAAGGCCAGCGGCAGGTTCCGCACCCGTGCCGGGCTGTCCTCGCCGATGGGCATGGGCTACGAGTTCCTCGATGGCGATGCGCGCGGCAAGGTGCAGCTGCCCGGGGGCATCACCGCCTACCGCGATTCCTACGACCCGGTCGAGGACGCCATCGCCGCCGCCCGCCACGCGCGCGAGAAGCTGAAGGCGCCGTCGGTGAAGCCGGGCAAGTACGACCTGGTGCTGGACCCGTCCAACCTGTTCCTGACCATCCACGAGAACGTTGGCCACCCGCTGGAGCTGGACCGCGTGCTCGGCTACGAAGCCAACTACGCCGGCACCAGCTTCGCCACGCTGGACAAGCGCGATGCCGGTTTCCGCTGGGGCAGCGACATCGTCACCTTCTTCGCCGACAAGACCCAACCGGGCAGCCTCGGTGCGGTCGGCTACGACGACGAAGGCGTCAAGACCCAGCGCTGGGATCTGGTGCGCGACGGCATCCTGGTCGATTACCAGGCCACCCGCGATGAGGCCCACATCCTCGGCCGCAACGCCTCGCACGGCTGCAGTTACGCCGATTCCTGGTCCAGCGTGCAGTTCCAGCGCATGGCCAATGTCTCGCTGGCACCTGGCAAAAAGCCACTCAGCGTCGAGGACATGATCAAGGACGTGGAGAACGGCATCTACATCCACGGCCGCGGGTCGTATTCGATCGACCAGCAGCGCTACAACGCGCAGTTCGGCGGCCAACTGTACTACCAGATCAAGGACGGAAAGATCGCCGGCATGGTCGAGGATGCGGCCTACCAGATCCGTACGCCGGAATTCTGGAATGCCTGCACTGCGATCTGCGACGAGCGTGACTTCCGCCTGGGTGGTTCGTTCTTCGACGGCAAGGGCCAGCCCGGCCAGGTCTCGGCGGTCTCGCACGGTTCGTCCACCACCCGCTTCAACGGCATCAACATCATCAACACCGCGCGCAGTCTCGGCGCTTGAGCCACCCATCCTTCGACATGGAGAGCAGCCTTGCAAAGACGTGACTTCCTGGCCCTGACCGGGCTTACCGCGGGCGGGCTGATCGTGCCCTCCTTCTTCGGCAAGGCGATTGCCGCCGAACAACTGCAGAGCACGCTGGACATGGGGCTGAAGAAGCGCCTGGCCGATGCGGCGCTGGCCGCTGCCCGCCAGGCCGGTGCCACCTACTGCGACGTGCGCATCGGCCGCTACCTGCGCCAGTTCGTGATCACCCGCGAGGACAAGGTGCAGAACGTGGTGAACACCGAGTCCACCGGCGTGGGCATCCGCGTGATCGTCAACGGTGCCTGGGGCTTCGCCGCCACCAATGCGCTGGGTACGGCCGATGTAGCCAAGGCCGCGCAGCAGGCCGCAGCAATCGCCAAGGCCAATGCCGGCGTGCAGACCGCACCGGTACAGCTGGCCAAGGCGCCGGGCGTGGGTGAGGTGAGCTGGCGCACGCCTATCCGCAAGAATGCGATGGAAGTGCCGATCAAGGACAAGGTCGGCCTGCTGCTGGACGTCAACGCTGCGGCGATGGGCGCCGGTGCCAGCTTCGTCAACTCGATGCTGTTCCTGGTCAACGAGCAGAAGTACTTCGCCTCCACCGATGGTTCCTATATCGACCAGGACGTGCACCGCATCTGGGCACCGATGACGATCACCGCCATCGACAAGTCCAGCGGCAAGTTCCGTACCCGCGAAGGCCTGTCCTCGCCGATGGGCCTGGGCTACGAGTATCTGGACGGCGCGGCTGCCGGCAAGGTGGTCAGCCCGAATGGCGTGGTCAACTACAGCTCTTCCTACAACATGAAGGAAGATGCCATCGCCGCCGCCAAGCAGGCACAGGAAAAGCTGAAGGCCCCGTCGGTGAAGCCAGGCAAGTACGATCTGGTGCTCGACCCGTCGCACACCTGGCTGACCATCCATGAGTCGATCGGCCACCCGCTGGAGCTGGACCGTGTGCTCGGCTACGAAGCCAACTACGCCGGCACCAGCTTCGCCACCCTGGACAAGCGCGAGCAGCATTTCCAGTACGGCAGCGAGCTGGTCAACATCTTCGCCGACAAGACCCAGCCGGGCAGCCTCGGTGCGGTGGCGTACGACGATGAAGGCGTGAAGTGCAAGCGCTGGGACCTGATCAGCAACGGCAAACTGGTGGATTACCAGACCATCCGCGACCAGGCCCACATCCTCGGCAAGACCGAGTCCGACGGCTGCTGCTACGCCGACTCGTGGTCCAGCGTGCAGTTCCAGCGCATGGCCAACGTGTCGATGGCACCGGGCAAGAAGCCGCTGAGCGTGCCGGACCTGATCAAGGACGTGGAGAACGGCATCTACATCATCGGTGATGGTTCGTTCTCGATCGACCAGCAGCGCTACAACGCGCAGTTCGGCGGCCAGCTGTTCTACGAGATCAAGAACGGCCAGATCACCCGCATGCTGGAAGACGTGGCCTACCAGATCCGCACGCCGGAGTTCTGGAATGCCTGCACCGCCGTCGCCGACGAGCGCGACTACCGCCTGGGCGGTTCGTTCTTCGACGGCAAGGGCCAGCCGGGCCAGGTCTCGGCGGTCTCGCACGGTTCGTCGACCGCGCGTTTCAACGGCATCAACGTCATCAACACCGCACGCAGCCTCGGCTGACCGGTCAGGAGCCCTTACACCATGAGTATCTTCACCGAAGCCCAGGCCAAGGCCATCCTCGACAAGGTCATCGCCCTGTCCAAGGCCGACGAATGCACCGCCGTGCTGGCCGGCGCGATCAGCGGCAACATCCGTTTCGCGCTGAACAATGTCTCCACCAGCGGCATCGTCGACAACACCGAACTGGCAGTCACCGTCGCCTTCGGCAAGCGCGTCGGCACGGCCTCGATCAACGAGTTCGACGATGCCGCGCTGGAACGCGTGGTGCGTCGTGCCGAGGATCTGGCCCGGCTGGCGCCGGAGAACCCGGAGTTCATGCCGGCCATCGGCAAGCAGAGCTACCGCGCCAGCCCGACCTTCAGCGAATCCACCGCTGCCATCGATCCGGCCTTCCGCGCCAAGGTCGCCGCCGATTCGATCGCTCCTTGCCGTGGCCACGGCCTGATCGCCGCTGGCTTCCTCGAAGACGGCCAGGGCTTCCAGGCCACCGCTAACAGCAACGGCAACTTCGCCTACCAGCGCACCACCAACTTCGATTACACCTGCACCGTGCGCACCGAAGATGGCCGCGGTTCGGGCTGGGTCGGCCGCAACCTGAAGGATGCCGCCGACTTCAAGGCTGACCAGGACATCCGCATCGCCATGCGCAAGGCCACCGAATCGGCCGAAGCCAAGGCGCTGGAGCCGGGCAAGTACACGGTGATCCTGGAACCGGCCGCGGCCGCGGGCCTGATCAGCTTCATGATGAACTTCTTCAGCGCACGCTCGGCCGATGAAGGCCGCAGCTTCCTGTCGAAGAAGGGCGGCGGCAACAAGCTGGGCGAGCAGGTCTACGACCCGCGCGTGACCATGATTGCCGATCCGTGGCATCCGGACGCACCGGTGCTGCCGTGGGACGGCGAAGGCATGCCACGCGAGCGCATGGCCATCATCGAGAACGGCAAGATCGCCAACCTGGACTACTCGCGCTTCTGGGCGCAGAAGCAGGGCAAGACCGCCAAGGCAACGCCGGGCAACCTGCTGATGAGCGGTGGCGACAAGAGCACCGCCGAGCTGGTGCGCGGCACCCAGAAGGGCATCCTGGTCACCCGTACCTGGTACATCCGCATGGTCGATCCGCAGACCGTGCTGCTGACCGGCCTCACCCGCGACGGCACCTTCTACATCGAGAACGGCCAGATCAAGCACCCGGTGAAGAACTTCCGCTTCAACGAATCGCCGGTGATCATGCTCAACAACATCGAAGAGCTGGGTAAGCCGGTGCGCGTGGCCGGTGATGAATCCAGCTACGTGATGATGATCCCGCCGATGAAGCTGCGCGATTTCACCTTCACCTCGCTGTCCGACGCCGTCTGATGGATCGCCGGGCCTGCCTGCGCTGGTTGGCCGCTGCCGCTTCGGCGGCGGCGTTGCCGGCCTTGGCGCAGTCAGGCCCGCGCAGTTCGCGCTACGACTTCTGGTTCACCCGCCTGCAGTACGACTCCGGCGACTGGGATGTGGATGCGCGCATGCCGTCCAACCTGATCACCTCGCTGATCGACTACACCTCGCTGCGCGTGGACCCGCAGGAACACGTGGTGGCGCTGGCCGACCCGCGCATGCTGGAAGCGCCGTTCTGCTACCTGGCCGGGCACACACTGGTGGAGTTCAATGCCGCCGAGCGGCAGAACTTCGTGCGCTACGTGCGCAATGGCGGCTTCGTCTTCGTCGACGACTGCAATCATGATATCGATGGCCTGTTCGCCACCTCGTTCGAGGCGCAGATGGGTCGCCTGTTTGGTCCCAAGGCACTGCAGAAGCTGCCCAACAGCCACCCGCTGTACCGCAGCTTCTTCCGCTTCCCCGATGGCCCGCCCGCCACCAGCTTCGAACTCAACGGCTGGGGAGATGACCTGGTGCACGACTATCTGAAGGGCATCGAGGTCGATGGCCGCCTGAGCCTGCTCTACAGCAACAAGGACTACGGCTGCGAGTGGGACTACGACTGGCGCAACAAGCGCTTCCTGGCCGAAGACAACACCCGCTTCGGCGTCAACATCGTGATGTACGCGTTGAACAATTGATAGGACCTGCACGCCCATGACCACCGCTGACCTCGACTCCCTGCTGCCGCGCCTGCACGATCTGCGCGCTGCGCTCGCACGCGCGGTGGTTGGCCAGAACACCGTGGTCGAACAGCTGCTGATCGGCCTGCTGGCCGGCGGCCACTGCCTGCTGGAAGGCGCCCCGGGGCTGGGCAAGACCCTGCTGGTGCGCTCGCTCGGGCAGGCGCTGGAGCTGCAGTTCCGGCGCGTGCAGTTCACCCCCGACCTGATGCCAAGCGACATCCTCGGCACCGAGCTGCTGGAGGAAGACCACGGCACCGGCCATCGCCACTTCCGCTTCCAGCAGGGCCCGATCTTCACCCACCTGCTGCTCGCAGACGAACTCAACCGCACCCCGCCCAAGACCCAGGCCGCACTGCTGGAAGCGATGCAGGAGCGCACGGTCAGCTACGCCGGCACCACCTACGCATTGCCCGCACCGTTCTTCGTGCTGGCGACGCAGAACCCGATCGAGCAGGCCGGTACCTACCCGCTGCCGGAAGCACAGCTGGACCGCTTCCTGCTGCACGTGCTGGTGGATTACCCCAGCGAAGACGAGGAACGGCAGATCCTGGAACAGACCACCGGCGGTGCCACCGACGCTGTGCCGAAGGTGATGGATGCCGAAGCGGTGATCGCGCTGCAGGCCGCAGTACGCCAGGTGCATGTCAGCCCTGATGTGCTGGCCTGGATCACCCGCCTGGTGCGCGCCAGCCGCCCAGGCGAAGGCGCACCCGCGGCGATCAACCAGTGGGTGAAGTGGGGTGCGGGCCCGCGCGCCGGGCAGTCGCTGGTGCTGGCGGCGAAGGCACGCGCACTGCTGCAGGGCCGCTTCGCCGCCACCCGCGAGGATGTGCAGGCACTGGCCGCACCGGTGATGCGCCATCGCCTGCTGCTGTCGTTCGCCGCCGAGGCCGAGCAGAAGCGTGCCGACGACGTGGTCGCCGCCCTGCTGCAGGCCGTGCCGTTCCCGGGTTGAGCCACGCGTGAACGCAGATGCCCCGCTGACGTTGCCACCGGAACTGCGTGCGCGCCTGCGCCTGCTGCGGTTGCGGCCGCGCCTGGCGAGCGGCGCAAGCGGCATCGGCCAGCACGCCAGCCGCAGCCGCGGTGCGGGCCTCGAATTCGCCCAGTACCGGGCCTACGAACCGGGCGACGAGCTGCGCCAGATCGACTGGAAGCTGTATGCACGCTCGGACCGCTTCTTCGTGCGCGAATCCGAACGCGAAAGCCCGATCACGGTCTGGCTGCTGCTCGATGCCACCGCTTCGGCCGGTCAGGCCGACCGCGCGGCGCCGGAACGCACGCGCTTGGACCACATGCGCGGCGTTGCCGCCTGCCTGGTCGAACTGGCCCTGCAGCAGGGCGACCGTTTCGGCCTGCTGGCGATCAACGGCGATGGACTGCAACTGGTGCCCGCAGCGAACGGCGCACGCCAGCGTGACCGCGTGCATCTGCAACTTCATGCGCTGCAGGCGCGCGGTGGCTGGCCTGCGGCCGATCGCCTGCGCCCGCTGTGGGAGCGCGTGCGTCCGGGTGACCTGCTGCTGGCAGTTGGCGACGGCTTCGACGAAGCCTGCATCGCGCTGCTGGAACAACTGGCCAGCGCGCGCCGCGAAGTGGCCCTGCTGCAGATCCTGACTGCCGACGAACGCGACTTCCCGTTCGATGCCGGCCACCGCTTCCGCGATCCGGAAACCGGCGAGGAACTGCTGGGCGATGGTGCGGCGATCCGCGCCGACTACCTGCAGCGCTTCGCCGACGCACGCAGTGCGCTGCAGTCGCGCCTGCAGGCCAGTGGCATCGCCAGTGCCACCGGCTGGCTCGACCAGCCGCTGGATCAACCACTGCAGGCGCTGTTCGGGCGTGGGGGCGGTGCATGATCCTGCTGTTCCCGTTGGGCCTGGCCGCGCTCGCCGCAGGGCTGTTGCCGTTGTTGATCCACCTCGCCCGGCGCCATCCGTATACGCCGCTGGATTTCGCCGCGCTGCGCTGGCTGCGTGCACAGATCCGTCCGCGCCAGCGCATCCGCTTCGATGACTGGCCGTTGCTGCTGGTGCGCCTGCTGTTGCTGGCCGCGCAGGCCTTGTTGCTGGCACGGCCTGCGTTGACCGGCCCCGTGCCGGCCCCCAGTGCATGGACGGTGGTGGCCCCGGGGCTGGATGCCGCTGCACTGCGCGGTACCTCTGCGGATCGCAACTGGCACTGGCTGGCGCCCGGCTTCCCGGCCATTGATCAGGCGCCACCTGCAACCAGCGCATCCCTGCCCAGCCTGCTGCGCGAACTGGACGCGCAGCTGCCCGTTGGCACCGCATTGACCGTGCACGTTCCCGATCCCCTGCCCGGCCTGGATGGCGCCCGCCTGCAGCTGTCGCGTGAGGTGCAATGGCACACGCAGCCGATGCCGGTCACTGCGCAACCGCGTGCCGCAACGTCGCCGCGACTGCGCGTGCACAGCGATGCTTCGGCCGCTGCCCAGCACTGGTTGAATGCACTGCAGCGCGCGTGGGGCGTGCAGGCGCCGCTCGCTCCTCTGGTGGCGGATGCCCTGCCCGAACGCGGCGAGATCGGCGTATGGAGCCGCAACGACGCACTGCCGGCGAACTGGCAGGCCTGGCTGCGCGACGGCGGCAGTGTGCTGATCGCCGCCAAGCCCGCCACGGAAGCCCAGGTCCTGCTGCGCAGCGCCGAAGGCGTGCCGCTGTTGTGGCAGCAACGTGTCGGCCTTGGCCGCCTGCTGTCACTACCGGGTGATTGGGATGCCGCCAGCAACACCGCGCTGCGTGATCCACAGCTGCCGCGTTCCCTGCTGCTGGCCCTGCAGCCGCCGCCGTCGCCACGCGTGGGCGATGCACAGGACCAGGCGCCGCGCCAGATTGCACTGCCCGCCGCAGCGTCGCCGGTGCGTGAGCCCACGGCGTGGCTTCTGCTGGCAATCGTGCTGCTGTTCGCACTGGAACGCTGGATGGCCAGCAGCGCGCGGCGCAGGGCGATCGCATGAAGACGCTGCAGCATGCCTGGCAACGTGCGCGTCGTCGCCGCGCCGCCATCACCCTGCTGCTGGGCCTGCCGTGGGCGCTGGCTGCGACGGCGCTCGCACTGCGGCTGTCCGGTTTCGATATCGCCTGCGTGGTCGCCACGGTCAGCCTGCTCGCCTGCGCGGCCTTCGCCACTGCACGTGCCCGCCAGCTGGACCGCCAGTGGCTGCAGCGCCAACTCGATGGCAGCGGTACGAGCGAAGACAGCGCCGATCTGCTGTTCGCCGACGCCACCACGCTCAATCCGCTGCAGCAGCGCCAGCGTGTGCATGTACTGGCCACGCTTGAACGCGCGATGCCGGAGCTGCGTCCGCGTTGGCCGCACCTGGCGGTGATGCTGTGCTGGATCGGTGGCTTGGCCGTTGCCCTGCTCGCGTTCGGCTGGCTGCGTTCGAACCCAGACCCGGCAGCCGTTCATTCCGCCACGACCGGCAGCACGGCGTCCGCAGGCCCGCTGCAACTGCAGTCCAGTCGCCTGCGCATCGACGCACCGGCTTATACCGGCCAGTCCACGCTCACCCAGAACGCACTGGATGCCAAGGTCGCCGCCGACAGCCAGCTGTCGTGGTCGTTGCGCTTCGACCACGCACCGGCCAAGGCATGGCTGCAGTTCCACGATGGTCGACGGCTGCCGCTGAGCGAGCGCGATGGGCAGTGGCAGGCACAGGATGTGGCGCGCACGCCGGTGCTGTACCGCGTGGTGAGCGAACCGGCGCTGGCCGAAACCCGCCTGTACCGGCTGGATGTTGTGGCCGACCGCGCGCCCAGCGTGCGCGTGCTGGAGCCGGCCGCCAGCCTGGTGCTGGGCACGCCCGGGCAACGGCAATGGGCGCTGCGCTTCGAGGCCAGCGACGATTACGGTGTCGCGGCGCAGGCAACGCTGTCGATCACCACCACCCAGGGCAGCGGTGAGAACATCACCTTCGTGAAGCGCAGCGTCACGCTTGCCGGCAGCGGCGAAGCCACCGCGCGGCGTTTCGCCCACACCCTTGATCTGGCTGCGCTGGGCGCACAACCGGGCAACGATGTCATCGCCCAGCTGGAGGTGCGCGACAATCATGCGCCCACGCCGCAGACCGGGCGCAGCAGCAGCGTGATCCTGCGCCTGCCCAGCGCCGAAGTCGCGCTCGGTGCAGAGCTCGAGGGCCGCATCAAGAAGACCCTGCCGGCCTACTTCCGCAGCCAGCGGCAGATCATCATCGATGCCGAAGCGCTGATCCGGCAACGACGCAGCCTGGCCGCCGAGGATTTCGTGAAGCGCAGCGATGCGATCGGTGTCGACCAGCGCATCCTGCGCCTGCGCTACGGCCAGTTCCTGGGTGAGGAAAGCGAAGGTGCGCCGAAGCCACCGCCGACCAGCGACCTGCCCACCAGCGATACGCCCGCCGCAGACGACCACGATCACGACGACGATCACGATCACGACCATGGCGCCGAGGCCGGAGCGCACGATGAGCATGGCCACGATCACGGCGGCAAGGCGTCCAATGCCGATACGCCACCGGTGTTCGGCAGCGCCACCGACGTGCTCTCGGAATACGGACACACCCATGACCACGCCGAGGCGGCCACCCTGCTCGATCCGCAGACCCGCGCCACGTTGAAGGCCGCGCTGGACCAGATGTGGTCGGCCGAGGGCGAGCTGCGCCAGGGCCGTCCGGAGCAGGCATTGCCCTTCGCCTACAAGGCATTGGGCTTCATCAAGCGGGTGCAGCAGGCCGAACGCATCTATCTGGCACGTGTCGGACCGGAGCTGCCACCGATCGATGAAGGCCGCCGCCTCGGCGGTGACCGTGCCGGGCTGGCCAGTCGTGAACTGCCGCTGGCCGCCCGCACCCCGCCCGATCCGGCCATCGTCGAAGCCTGGCAGCGTCTCGGCGACGACACCGGCGCGCCGGATCTGGATGCGCTCGCGACCTGGCAGCAGCGCAACGCGGCCTACCTGCCCGATGCACTCGATCTGGCTGCGGCCATCGAGCAGCTGCGCATCGAGCCCGGTTGCCAAGACTGTCGCCAGCGCCTGCGTGCACAGTTGTGGCGGGCGCTGCAGCGTCCGCTGCCGCAGGCGATGCGGCGCAGTGCCGCCGATGCGATGGGCCAGCGCTACCTCGACGCGCTGGAGGCGCAGCCATGAACGCCTCCGCTGTGAACCTGTGGATTGCGCTGGCACTCGCCCTGATCGTGGTCATCGCCAGCGTGCGCCAGCTGCGTGGAAACACCGCGCACCCTGGCCGCCGGTGGATCGTGATCGCACTGCAGATCATCGTCGCCGCGCTGCTGTATTTCTGCCTGGTACCGCCCACCCGCCAGCAACCCGCAGGCGGGCTGGTCGTGCTCGGAACCGATGCCGGCAAGGCCGGCGCGCTCCCGGCCAGCGAAGGCCCGCTGTTGCTTTTGCCCGAAGCTGCCGATATTCCCGGCGCACAGCGCGTTCCCGACCTGGCCACCGCGCTGCGCCAGCATCCGGCGTCCACACTGACACTGGTCGGTGCGGGCCTCGCCGCACGTGATCGCGACACGGTGTTGCCGCCGGATGTACGTTGGCAGGCCGCACCGGAGCCGCGCGGCTGGATCGCACTGCAACCACCGGCCGATGTCGCTCCCGGTGCTCGTTTCGACGTACAGGCACAGGCGCGTGGCGCGGCCAAGGCGAAAGCAGAGCTGCTCGACCCCGCCGACAGCGTGGTTGATCGCACGGACGTTGCCGAGGACGGGCGCGTGAAGCTCAGCGGCATCGCCCGCGCCGAAGGCCGCAGCGTGTTCCAGCTGCGCCTGCTTGACGCCGACGGCCATGTGGTGGACAGCGTACCGGTGCCGCAGCAGACCCTGCCGGCCGCACCGCTGCGCCTGCTGGTGCGCGCCAGCGCGCCGGGTCCAGAGCTGAAGTATCTGCGGCGTTGGGTGGCCGATGCCGGCATCCGCGTGCAGGTGCAGGCCGATACCGGGGCGGGTGTCAGCGTGGGAGATGGCGCGGTCGCGCTGGATGCGGCGTCACTCGCGCGCAGCGATCTGCTGTTGCTGGACGAGCGCAGCCTGGCCGCATTGAGTGCCGGCCAGCTGGCTGCCGTGCGGCAGGCGTTGCGCGAGGGACTGGGCGTGCTGGTACGCGGTGCGGGCGCACCTTCGGCCAGCGCGCGCCAGCGCCTCCGCGATCTGGGCCTGCCGGTGCAAGGCGATGGCAGCAGCCACGCCCTCGAACTTCCCGGCGACGGCGACAGCGCGGTCCTCGCCGCACGGCGTGGCCCGCTCGCCGCGGGTACGCTGCCGACCGGCTACGGCGAAGAGGCTGACCGCAGCTCGCACAATGCTCCCCTGCCTGTGCTGGAAGCACTCGCGCTGCAGGCACCGGGCAGCACCGCCCTGCTGCAGGATGGCACGGGCAAGGCTGTCGGTGGCTGGCGCGCTGCCGGCAAGGGCCGCATCGGCCTGCTGCCGCTGACCGACAGCTGGCGCTGGGTACTGGCCGGGCGCGACGACCGCCACGGCGAACTGTGGAGCGGCGTGGTGGCCACGCTGGCACGCGCACAGGGCAGCGCTGATGCGCTGTGGTCACCGCAACCGATCAGCTGGGCAGGCGAACGGCAGGCGCTGTGCGGTGTGCAGGCGCCGCTGCAGGTCTTCAACAAGCGTGGCGACGATGTACCCCTGATCGTCGATGGCGCGACGTCGGCGCTGCGCTGCGTCGGCTGGTGGGCCCGTGAGGCAGGCTGGCAGCGCCTGCAGCATGGCGGCAGCGTTGTCTGGCGCTATGTGTTCGATCCGAAGGATGCACCGACGCTGCATCGGCAGGCGATGATCGATGCGACCACGCGTGCATTGGCTGCCAGCACGCCGGCAGACGCGTCAGTGATGCAACCCGTGGCAGGCCCACGCTGGCCGTGGTGGCTGGCGTTCGTGTTGTGCGCATCGCTGCTGTGGTGGCTGGAACGGCGACGCTGAGCCCATCGATTGGATCGCGGACAGCATCCACGCATGGCGTGGATCTACTGGCCGGTTGCCCTGGTAGATGCCAACCTTGGTTGGCGCCTTTCCGCGGGGTCAACGCGTGCCGGCGCGCCGGTACACGCCGTTGAAGCGCACGTTCATGCCACCGCATTCGCTGTTGTCGGCCACGATCAGCACCTCCCCCAGCGAATGCACGCGCACCTTGCAGGTGTCCTCTACAAACTCGACATCGGCACCACGCGGCGCCGCGCGCGCTTCCACCTGGCCCATGTTCGGCCCGTAGGGACGCTGCTCCGGCGTGGGGTTGGCGGAGGGCCAGTAGGCGTCACCCTCCACATGCAGCTGCCCGCCCTGCACGGTGATGCGCAGGCCGTTGTCGCCGTCCTTCCAGTGGCCCGCCCAATCCTGCAGCGACGGCACGACCACCGGCAATGCCTGCAGCTTGCTGCGGTCCACCCAACCAGCACTGCCACCCACCTTGTTCGGGAAGAACGCGCAGCGGTAGCGGCCAAGATCACGCCCGGTCACCACGGTATCGCCATTGACCACATAGCTGCGCTGTCGGCAGGCCGGTTCGCCCTTCGCCGGGCAGCCGTCCATGTCGCCAAGCAGGTACAGACGGGGCGCATCGACCACCCGCGCCAGAGCGAACCGGCTCTGTTCAGAGGGAAACGCGCCATTGCGGCAGGCGCCATCATCGGCGATGCCATCGGCGAAGGCGGACGCCGGCAGCAATGCGGCCAGCAGGCAGATCGAACGCAGGAACATGGCAGCACTAGCGGTGGGGAGCCGGCAGGATATACCGGCCTACTTCACCGGCGGTGCATCGCCGGCATCCTGCTCCCGGGAGAACCGCAGCGCACGCTGCTGCTGTTCGGCACTGAGCTCCGGCGGTGGCCGCGCCACGGCGGCCTGGATCTGCGCCGGTCCGCCGGTGAGTTTGTTGATCCCCTTGGCCGCCGCCATCACACCCTTGACCACGCCCATCATGATGTAGCCACCGCCCATGCTGACCTGCTCCGGCGACGGCGGTTCGCTCCAGTCGCGACTGAAGCGGTTGTCGCCGAACTTCACCGGGTTCTTGAAACGGTACAGATCCAGCGGCTCGTCTTCGGGCTTGAGCGCACGCACTTCGCCAAGGGTGGTGACGTTGTCCTGCGGCAGGGTGGTGGAGATCGGCGCGGTGGTTGCCGCCGGCGCATCTGCAGGAGGTTCGGGCGCTGGGTCGGGCACCGCTACCGGCGTGGCCTGCTGCGCCTGCGCGATACCGGCCAGCAGCATGCTGGCCAGGACGGCTCCCTGCGTTCCACGTCGTGCCACAGCCATCCACCCTGTTGGTTGCGTCCAGCACCCAAGGATACGGATGCCGGCTTCAGATTTCGTTGCTGCACTGGCAGCTGTTCAGCCAGGGGAGATGCGGCGACGCCACGGGACGCGAGCACTGAACGGTTCATGCCCTTGGTGTGCGGTGTCTCACATCCTGAGACGTGAGTGTGGTGCCATGTGACCCCTCGCAATCCGTCCCGGCTCCACTTTCCATGGCTTACGAACTCGCCAAGCGCACCGCCGATGCCGAGCAGAAGCTCGCCACCCGCGATGGCCTGCCCGCCCGCGACGGCGCACTGCTCAGCGCGCGCCTGCAGCGCCGCTACCAGGACCGCATCACCGGCAGCTTTGCCATTCCCGGCCGCGAAGGCCGCTATGCGCCCATTCCCGATTCGGTTCCGCCGGCCCTGGCTGCCGCCCTGAAGGCGCGTGGCATCGAACAGCTCTACAGCCACCAGGCCGAGGCCTGGGAGGCGAGCCAGCGCGGCGAGCACGTGGCCATCGTCACCCCCACCGCCAGCGGCAAGTCGCTGTGCTACACCCTGCCGGTGGTCAGCGCGGCGATGCAGGACAAGGCCAAGGCGCTGTACCTGTTCCCGACCAAGGCACTGGCCCAGGACCAGGTGGCCGAGCTGCTGGAACTCAACCGCGCCGGCGACCTCGGGGTGAAGGCCTTCACCTTCGATGGCGACACCCCGGGCGATGCGCGCCAGGCCATCCGCCTGCACGGCGACATCGTGGTGTCCAACCCGGACATGCTGCACCAGGCGATCCTGCCGCATCACACCAAGTGGGCGCAGTTCTTCGAGAACCTGCGTTACATCGTCATCGACGAGGTACACACCTACCGCGGCGTGTTCGGCAGCCACGTCACCAACGTACTGCGCCGGCTCAAGCGCATCTGCGCGTTCTACGGCGTGCAACCGCAGTTCATCCTGTGCTCGGCCACCATCGGCAATCCGCAGGCACATGCCGAGGCGTTGATCGAGGCACCGGTCACCGCCATCACCGAATCCGGCGCGCCCAGCGGGCCCAAGCAGGTGCTGCTGTGGAACCCGCCGGTGATCAATCCGGACCTGGGCCTGCGCGCCTCGGCACGCTCGCAGAGCAACCGCATCGCACGCATTGCGATCAAGTCCGGGCTGAAGACCCTGGTGTTCGCGCAGACCCGCTTGATGGTCGAGGTGCTGACCAAGTACCTGAAGGACATCTTCGACCACGACCCGCGCAAGCCGCCACGCATCCGCGCCTACCGCGGTGGCTACCTGCCCACCGAACGCCGCGAGACCGAGCGTGCGATGCGCGCCGGCAACATCGACGGCATCGTCAGCACCTCGGCGCTGGAGCTGGGCGTGGATATCGGCAGCCTGGACGTGGTCATCCTCAATGGCTACCCCGGCAGCGTGGCCGCCACCTGGCAGCGCTTCGGCCGTGCCGGCCGCCGTCAGCAGCCGGCGCTTGGGGTGATGGTGGCTAGTTCGCAGCCGCTGGACCAGTACGTGGTGCGGCATCCGGACTTCTTCGCCGAGGCCTCGCCCGAGCACGCGCGCATCGCGCCGGACCAGCCGCTGATCCTGTTCGACCACATCCGCTGCGCGGCGTTCGAGCTGCCGTTCCGGGTTGGCGATGGCTTCGGCCCGATCGACCCGGAAGTGTTCCTGGAAGCGCTGGCAGAGACAGAAGTGATCCACCGCGAAGGCGAGCGCTGGGAATGGATCGCCGACAGTTACCCGGCCAACGCAGTGAGCCTGCGTGCGGTGGCCGATGGCAACTTCGTGGTGGTCGATCGCAGCGATGGCCGCCAGCAGATCATCGCCGAGGTCGACTATTCCGCTGCCGCACTCACCCTGTATGAAGGTGCCATCCACATGGTGCAGTCCACGCCCTACCAGGTAGAGACGCTGGACTGGGAAGGCCGCAAGGCCTACGTCACCCGCACGCATGTGGATTACTACACCGACAGCATCGACTTCACCAAGCTCAAGGTGCTGGACCGCTTCGACGGCGGCGTGGCCGGCCGTGGCGATTCGCACCATGGCGAGGTGCACGTGGTGCGCCGCGTGGCCGGCTACAAGAAGATCCGCTACTACACCCACGAGAACATCGGCTACGGCCCGGTGAACCTGCCCGACCAGGAACTGCATACCACCGCGGTGTGGTGGCAGCTGCCGCAGGCGCTGTTGCTGCGCGCGTTCGCCAGCAAGCAGGATGCGCTCGATGGTTTCCTCGGCGCGGCGTATGCGCTGCACATCGTCGCCACCGTGGCGGTGATGGCCGATGCGCGTGACCTGCAGAAGTCCGTGGGCAACGGCGATGGTGCCTGGTTCGCGATCGCCGACCAGAGCGGCCGTGGCCAGCTGCGTGGCAGCGAAGGTGATCCCGGCGTCGTCGAGCTGCTGCAGGAGTTCGTGCCCACCGTCTACCTGTACGACAACTTCCCCGGCGGCGTCGGCCTCAGCGAGCCGCTGTGGCAGCGCCAGGCCGAGCTGGTGCAGCGCGCGCGCGAACTGGTGCAGCGCTGCGACTGCAAGGCCGGCTGCCCGGCCTGCGTGGGCCCGGTACTGGCCGCGCAGGAAGAGGATGAAACTTCGCCGCGTGCGCTGGCGCTGCGCGTGCTGGACCTGTTCGATGCCGAGGCCTGCCGGCACGTGCCCGACGTGGTGGTGACCACGCGCGATCCGATGGAGCTGCTGGCACCGTGAGCCTGAGCCTGGACAAGCTGCGCCTGCTGCGGAAGCAGGCCGGTGACCCGAAGGCAGTCACGCCGGCTGCGCCCGAGCCGCCGCCCGCGGCACCTGCGGCACCGGTGGCCGCCAACGATGCGCGGCAACCACCGGCCGAGCGTTCGGTGTTCGCCTGGGTCGAACAGGAAATCCGCCACAAGCCGACCGGTGCAGCGGCCTCCACACCGGCACCCGCACCGCTGCGTCGGCCGGAAGTGGGCAGCCTGCATCGCCTGCTCGGCCTGCGTTCGCGGGGTGGAGCCGCGCCGGCACGCGCCAGCGCGCAGGATCGCCAGCTGCCCGGCGAGGAAATCGCACCGGGCCTGTTCCTGATCGAGTCGCTGCAGCCACAGCCGATTCCGTCGCAGCCGCTGTCGCTGGATTTCGCCCGCCGCGAAGGCGAACACGTATCCCCGCTCGACCTGCTGTTCTTCGATACCGAAACCACCGGCCTGGCCGGCGGCACCGGCACCCGCGCCTTCATGATCGGGGCCGCCGACTGGCATGTGTGCCCGCAACGCGGCGAAGGCCTGCGCATCCGCCAGCTGCTGATGGCGACGATGGCCGCCGAGGACGCGATGCTGGCCACCTTCGCCCGCTGGCTGCAGCCGTCCACCGTGTTCTGCAGCTACAACGGCCGCAGCTACGATGCGCCGCTGCTGAAGGCGCGCTACCGGCTGGCCCGCCAGCGCTGCCCGATCAGCGCGTTGGATCACGTCGACCTGCTCTATCCCACCCGCCGCCGCTATCGCGGCACGTGGGAGAACTGCAAGCTGTCCACCATCGAACGCCAGCTGCTGCGCGTGGTGCGCGAGGACGACCTGCCCGGTTCTGAAGCGCCGGGCGCATGGCTGCGCTTCCTGCGCGGCGGCGACGCGGTGAACCTGCGCCGGGTGGCCGACCACAACCACCAGGACGTGGTGACCCTGGCCCTGCTGCTGCAGCGGCTGGTACGGGAAGAACAACGTGAGCGCGAAACCCTCGCGCTGGTCGGGCAGTAGGCGTTGACGCAGCCTGACGGTGGCAGCGGTGACACTGCCGCCACCATCCACGCCTGGAGCCCGACGATGCGCCTCAACCCTCTGGTCCTGCTCGCCATCCTGCCCTTGGCCGCCTGCAGTCACGCCGGCAGCAGCACCACCCACGATCCCGCGCCGGCACCCGTGGCCGATGCTGCGCACGAATGCAGGCCGGAGGCGCTGGAGGCCTTCACCGGCAAGACCGCCGACGAAGCCACGATCAAGAAACTGGTGGCTGACAGCGGCGCGCGCGGTGCACGGGTAGTCAAACCCGGCATGGCGGTGACCATGGACTTCCGCCAGGACCGCGTGACCGTGCAGGTGGATGCGCAGAACCGCATCGAGCGCGCCAGCTGCGGTTGATCGCCTCAGGGTAGTGCCGGCCGCTGGCCGGCACCCCACATTGCCGGCCAGCGGCCGGCACTACCGCTCAGAGGCGCTCGGCCTTGCCGCTGGCCAGTGCGCGCGCGATCACCTGCTGTGCCTGCTGCGATGCCTGCGCATGCACGCGTGCCTGACGCTCGCCCAACGCGGCCTGTTGGCTGCCCAGTGCCGCCTGTCGGCTGGCCAGTTCAGACTGCTGGCTGGCCAGGCGCTGCATGTCACGGGTGCGGCCGGATTGCGCGGCCTCGCTGCGGGCTTCCTGCATTGCACGACGTGCCTCAGCGGCGGCCTCGCGTGCAGCCTCACGTGCAACGGCCATATCGCTGGTCGCACCACGCGCCGCCTTCGCTGCTTCTGCCGCGGCCTCACGGTTGATGTCGTGGGCGGCCATCGCGCTGCGCGCTACCTCAGCGGCGGCCAGCGCAAGGCGGCGTGACTCCTCGCCCTGCAGGCGGCCCATCTCACCCATCTGCCTGCCGAGTTCGCCCTGCTCGCGACCCAGCGCACTCTGCTGGCGGCCCAGTTCGCTCTGCTGGCGACCGAGGTCTGCGGCGCCGCTGTAGGCGCGCTGCAGGGTCTGGATCAGCATCGGGTCGCGCACCACATAGCGCTTGTCGCCCTGGCGGAACCACAGCGCCGGCCCCTTGCCGAGCTGCCTGCGGGCCACCGTTACATCGTCGATGCCGCCATTGGCGAAGGTCGAATCACCATCGACCAGCACATAGGCCTGCAACGGCGACTTGCCGAGATCCAGGCGCCCATAGGTGGTGATGGAGGTGGTGTGGGAAGTCGAATGCTCACTGTGCATGTCGGTATCCACATCGACATCCACGTCGACCGCCACATCGGCATCGTCCGGGCCTGACAGCGCCTCGACATCGGCCGGCTCGGCAGGCGGCGCGGGCGCCACCGGCACGGCCGGAATGCGCGCGGCCGAAGGCGCTGCGGGCGGCGTGTTCGGAGCCTTCGGCGGCGGCGGCACCACGGCCTTCGGTGCGGCCGGCGGCGCGGGCGGTGCCGGTGGCACTGGCGCAGCGACCAGCCGCATCGGTGCCACGCCCACCAGCACCACGACGGCGGTCAGTGCCATCGCCAGAATGCGCGGGCAGGCCCGGCGCGGCTGCAGCGAGAGCAGGCGACGCTTGAGGCTGGTGGTGTTCGGCGCGGCGCTGGCCACGCCCAGGTGTGGCTGCGGTGCCACGCCCAGCTGCAACAGCAGACGGCCATAGGCCTGACGGCTCGCGCCATGCTGGCCAACCACGGCCGCATCCACCGCTTCTTCGCGGGCCTGTGCGTATTCGCGCACCGACAGGCGCAGCAGCGGGTGGAAGAAGAACAGGTGCTGGGCCAGTGCGGGCAGCAGGCCCCACTGCAGGTCACGCCGCTGCAGGTGTTGCAGTTCATGCGTCAGTGCCAGGTCCAGCGCATCACCCTGCAGGGCGTTGTCGCCGGCCGGCAGCAGCAGCACCGGGCGGAACGGCCCGACCAGCTGCGGTGCGTCCACCTGCGTGCTCATCCACAACCGCGGCGCAGGACGCACGCCGTGCGCATCGGAGGCCAGTTGCAGGGCCTGCACCAGCGCTTCGTCCTCGCAGGGATAGGCGGCGGCCAGCAGCGCGCGGCAGCGGCGCCATTCACCAAAGGTGCGCAGGGCCATCAGCAGCACACCGGATGCCCACAGCGCAGCCAGTGCAACGGCCCACCACGCAACTGCCGGCACGTCCGCTGCAGGCACCGGCATCGCCGCCAGCAGCTGTGCCGAGGCTTCCGGTGCCAGCGGGTAGACCAGATCTGCGGCAACGTCGGTGGCGGTCATCGCCACCGCCTGCGGTGCGGGCAACCAGGCCAGCTGCAGCGGCTGGCTCCAGAACAGGCCGAGCACGGCCTGCAGCGACACCAGCCACCACAGGCGGCAGCGGGTGGCCGCCGACAGCGACGGCAGCGCGCGGCACACGCCGTACACCAGGGCCACCAGCAGCACGGTCTGCAGGCTGGTCCAGCCCAGCCGTTCCAACAACGGGATCAGCATCGTGGTGTCCATGGCTCAGCCCTCGTGGCGGCGCGATTGGAGTTCGGCGACCAGCGCTTCCAGCTCGGCCAGCTCGTTGTCGCTGACCTGCTGGCGCTGCGACAGGTAGGCCACGAACGGCGACACCGAGCCCTGCAGGGTGTTGTCGACGAACTGGGCCACTGCACCCTGCAGCACGCTTTCCGGGCCACGCGTGGCCTGGTAGCGGTAGACGCCGTCCTGCTGCTGGCGACGAAGATACCCCTTCGCCCGCAGCCGCTCCATCATCGTCAGCACGGTGGACCGGGCCAGGCCACGGGCCTCGCCGTAGCCACTGGCGACCTCACCGACGCTGGCCGGCGCATGTTCATCGATGTACTGCAGCAGGGCCAGCTCCTGGTCCCCGATCGTCTTGCCACGCATGACACCACTCCCTTGACTACACGTGTCGCCACTTTCTGCGTGACGACAACTGTAGTCAACCCCCCGGAAGTCATGGGCCGACGAACGGTAGGGGGACGCCGCCCGGCTCAGTACTCCACCCGATACCCGATCGAGAAGGTGCGCCCTGCCGCGGGCAGGCTGGACATCTTCCCGTAGGTCGCCTCGGCCTGCTGGCCATAGACCGTGCGGTAGTCACGATCGGCCAGGTTGTAGATGCCGACACTGAAGCGGCCGCCGGCCAGCGGCAGCTCGCCGATCAGGTCGAACACCGCATAGCCGTGGATCTTCGCCGCCGGGGTAGCGCGGATGCTGGGACTGATCGCTGCGAGCGGCGCATCGCGCCAGGCACGATCGGTCCCGCCCACCACTTGTCCCTGCAAGCGCAGCAGGCTGTCATTGGCGAAGCGCCACTGCCCATGCACACCCGCCTTCAAGGGTGAAACGCGGAACGCATTGAGCTCACGCCAACGTCCGGCAGCATCGCGGTACTGGCCCCGGGTGCTGGCAAGGCTTGCGCCCAGCTCCAGCTGCGCCGTCGGTGTGTAGCGCAGGTTGGCCTCCACGCCCCACACGCGCTCATCGGTGTCGGCCACCGACACGCTGTAGTCGCGGTTGAACTGCACGGTCTTGTCCGAGCGGTTGTAGAACGCGGTCACCGCGCTCTGCAGCGATGCATCGCTGCGGCGCCAGCCCAGCTCATAGCTGTCGACCTTGATCGGGCCGACGTTGCGGCTGTCGATGACGAAGCTTGCCGGTACATCGCGCAGCATGCGCTGGGTGTCGGGCAGGCTGAAGCCCTGCGAGACGTTGGCGAACAGCTGTTGCGATGCATCCATCCGGTACACCACGCCGGCATTGAACAGGGTCTGCGAGTGGCGCACGCGGCCGCCCCGCAGCAGGTGCGGCTGATACCCGGCAACGGCATCGGCGGTGATCGCTTCGGTGTAGGGAAGCGAGTCTTCTACGCGGTTGCGCAGGATCTGGTGGCGCACGCCGGCCTGCACGCTGAAGCGCTCACTCAGCGAATGGTCGGCCTGCAGGAACAGGCCGGTGGTATCCACGCGCACGTCCGGCCCCATCGCGTACTGCGCGGTGGGCTGGTAATCGAGACCGTTGCTGGCGATGAAGCGGTTGATGTCATACATCTGCCCGCGCTGACTGTCCTGCTCGCGCTCGTGGTCCACGCCGTACGACAGCTGCAGGCTGCGGCCCGCCACGTCGAAACCCTTGTGCAGCGCTGTGCGCAGCCCCCACACATCGATATCGGTATTGGACTGCATCGCCACATAGGCGAAGCCACCGCGCAGTGCCGGGTGCACCAGCGTCGACACCGACGGGAACCAGCGTCCCTGCTCGTTGCGGTAATAGGCTTCCACGCTCAGTTCCTGCCCGCCCAGTACATCGCGGTTGCGGTACTGCGCATTCACTCCCTGGTGCCGGGTACGTGGCTGCGCCTCCAGCTGCAGGCCGGGCAGCGCCTGGTGGCTGGGCGTGAATGCAGGGTTGAACAGCACGGCCAGGCGCGGGCCATAGTCGGGGCCATGATCACTGTCCTGCTGATCGTCGAACCAGCGCACGCCCACGCTCAACTGCTGGCTGTCCGTCGGGGTCCAGTCGAAGCGCGCATTGAGTTCGCGGGTCTCGGTGTCCTGCCGATCAGTCTGCGCGATCTCCGGGCCGATACGGCGGCCATGCGCATCCAGCGATGCGCCCTGCCGGCCATAGGCGAAGCCGAACGCGCCACTGAACTGATCGCCGCGCACGGTCATGGTCTGCGCGGCGTTCCAGGCCAGCGTGTCACTGGACAGATGCGAGGGACTGCGCAGGCCGAACTGGCTGGCCAGCTGCACCGGCTGCTCACCGGGCTGAAGGGTGATGATGTTGATGATGCCGCCACTGGCACCGGCGCCATACAGCGCGGTGGCACCGGAGATCACCTCGATGCGCTCGATCATGGTTGGCGAAATGCTGTTGAGCTGGCGCGATCCATCGCGCGCGCCGGTCAGTGGTACGCCATCGATCATCACCTGCACGCTGCGGCCACGCATGGTCATGCCGTAGTTGCTGGTGGTTCCGCTGGCCGGCGCCAGCGACGGCACCAGCTGGCCGAGGATGTCGGCGGCGCTGCGCCCGGCGGTGATCTGCTGGGCAATCTGCTCGCGCTCGATGGCATACACGGTGCCGGCGATCTCGGCCACGCTGCGTGCGCCTCGCACGGCGGTGACACTCACCGCATCCAGTTGCCGGGTGCCGGACGTAGCGGACGCATTCTGCGCCGCCAGCTGGCCACTGATGGCCATCGCCAGCATCGCCAGCGGAAGGGTTGCTGCGGTATGCCGCATGGTGTCCTCGTTGCGTATCAGGGGGAGTTCGTGGGTGCTGCGAAGCGGCGCATCAGCGGCCGGCACAGCAGCAACCCGAGCGCCGAAACTGCCGCCAGCGCGATGTAGTAGATGGGGTAGCCCAGGCCCTTGGCGAGGAAGCCGGACAATGCACCGCCGATGAAATTGACCAGCAGCTCGAAGCACACCAGCAAGGTGAAGTCAGTGCCGGCCTGGGCACGCGAACTGACCCGCATGAACAGGGCATACAGGCTGGTCATCGCCACATAGCGCAGCGCCAGCAGTGCGATCACCAGCGCGCCCAGGCCCCACCGTGACGACGCCATCGCACCGCTGTAAAGCATCAATGCCAGCAGTACATACAACACGGTGCGCCACCAGCCAGCGTGCATCAGCAACTGCTCGGCCCGGCGCTGCTTGAGCAGCCAGGCGGCGGCCACCGCAGCCAGCATGCCGGTACCGGCGCCGCCCACCGAGATCAGCAACCCGATCTCGGTCAGGCTGAACTGCTGGTCGACCAGCAGCGGGTTGATCATCGCCATGGCCGGCGCTTCCACCAGCCGGTACAGCACGATCAGCAGCAGCGCCCAGCGCAGTTCGCGGCGACGCAGCGCACGCAGGATGCTCGGCCGCGGCGCGTCGGGCCTGGCCGGCGTTTCGTTGATCTGCTGCACTGCCAGCAGGGTCAGTGCGCTCATTGCCGCCAGGCTCAGCAGGGCCACGCTCCAGCCGCGGGTTTCATACAGCCACAGCACGCCGGCGCCACCGATCATGCTGCCCAGGGCCACGCCCACGCTCTGCGCCATGCTGCCCAGCCGGTGCTCGGCCGGCGCCAGCGCCTCCACGGTATAGCCGTCGATGGCGATGTCCTGGGTGGCGGCAATGGTCGAGATCCACATGCCGACCAGCACGAACACGACCAGGCCATGATCCAGGCCGGTGAACGCCAGCACCAGGATCCCGGCCAGCAGCAACAGCTGGGTCAGCCACAGCCAGCTGCGGCGGCGACCGAGGGCCGGCAGATGCCAGCGGTCGACCAGTGGTGCCCACAGGAACTTCAGCGCCCACGGCAGGTAAAGCAGCGACAACATGCCGATCCAGCGCAGATCCACGCCCTGGCTGCGCAGGATGGCCGGTACCGCCACGCTGTAGAAATACAGGGGCAAGGCATGCGCCATGTACAGCGCGACGATCACCCCAAGGCCGAACGGCGAAGCGGCGGCGCGCTCAGTGCGCATCAGCCTGCTCCAGGTGCTCGCCAATCCAGCGCATGCCCGCGCCGGCATCGGCGGTGACGAAGTACGGCACGGCCCACGCCGCATGCAGCGCCGGAGTGTCCAGCCGCTGCTGCTCGGCGGCATCGCTGGCGATGCGCACCAGGCCCCGGCAGTACTGCCGGAAGGCGGCCTTGTACTGCTTGTACCAGACCGCCTGCAGGGCACGGTAATCGTCGCAGAAGGTGGCACCGGGCGCGGTGCTGGCAACGAAGTAGAAGGGGCGGTGGGCATCGATCAGCGCCTGCACGCGGTCCAGCCAGTACCGGATCTGGTGCGCATCCACCGCGCCATGGAAGACGGCACGCAGCACCACCGCCTCGTTGATCACCAGACCCATCGCCATCGACCTTCTTGCTGAACAGGGGAAAGGGGCAGCGAACCCCCGCAAATGAGAATAATTTGCAATACCATTGAAAGTTTAGGCGCGACGAAAGAAAATTTAGGCACGACAGCATTCGCGGGTGCCTTGCATGCAGGTCTATTCCTGCGCCGAACTGATGAGCGCCGCCCACGCGCTGGGCGGCCGGGTCGACTTTGAATCGGGCCTCCCCGATGCGCTGCCGGTGCTGGCCGGCTGGCAGCAGGTGCAGTCGATGGACAGCGGCCTGGTGCTCTACCTCAGCCGCAGCCAGGACATGGTCGGCGGCCGCAGCCAGAACTGCCTGCCTGCGGGTCTCACCGCCAGCTTCCTGCTGAAAGGCCAGGCCGAGGTGGTCATTGCCAGCCAGCACCTGGACCTGGACAGCCGGCGGGCGAGGAACCCGGCGATGCTGGTCCATCTGCGGGAGGAAGAAGCATTCCAGCGCCATTGGCAGGCCGGGCGCGAAGAAACCAAGGTCAGCTTGCACCTCAGCCAGGAATGGCTGGCGCGCCAGCTCGATGGTATCGCATCGGCCGGACTCACCCGCCTGCGACTGAGCCACGCACGCAACCAGGCGTGGCAACCGCCTGCGCCACTGCTGCGGCGGGCCGCAGCGTTGTTCGGGGCGGAAACGTCGGAGCCGCCTCTGCTGGCCAACCTGCAACGCGAGAGCTTTGCGCTGGAAGTCGCGGCCAGCGTGGTTCGATCCGTGATCGCCGAACGCGAGGCGCCTGCCCCCAGCGCACATCTGCGGCGTTGCGTGGACCAGTTGCAACAGTGGCTGCAGAGCGGCGAAGCCGATGGCCTGACCATCAACCAGATGGCGCGCAGGCTGGGGACCAACGCCGTCGACCTGCAAAGCACCTTCCAGCAGCTGCACGGCAGCAGCATCGCCGCCTGGCTGCGTGCACTGCGCCTGCAACGGGCGCACGATGCCCTGCTGCAACGACGGGTGTCAGTGGACGTGGCGGCCAGCGTGGCCGGGTACGCCCATACCAGCAGCTTCAGCGCCGCGTTCAAGCGGCAGTTCGGAAGGTCTCCTTCCCGGATCCGCTAGCCGCAGCAGGCACGCCCCGCGCGCACAACCAGTACCTGCCACGCAGCGCAGGTACTGCTTAAACCTTTTACGCACCCGCTGCATCCGATCCTCGACGCCCCGCCGGAATCCCGCATGTTCCGCCCAACGCTTCGAGTCATGCTCATGCTCATCACTGCCCTGCCCTTCGCCGCCATCTCCGCCAGCCAGGACCAGGCCAACGACCAGACCCGCCGCCTGATCCGCCAGATCATGCTGGAGCAGCGCATTCCCGGGCTGCAGGTCGCGGTGATCAAAGACGGGCAGATCGTGTTGTCCGAGGCCTACGGCCTGGCCAATGTCGAGAACGGTGTGCTTGCCTCGCGCGACACCCGCTTTCCGCTCAATTCGGCCACCAAGGCGTTCACCGGCGTGGCTGCCGCGCAGCTGGCCCAGCAGGGGCAGCTGGATCTGGACGCGCCGGCCTCGCGTTACCTGGATGATCTTCCACCAGCGTGGAGAGACGTACGCGTACGCCAGTTGCTTGCGCATACCTCAGGCCTTCCGGACATCCTTGATGCGAACGGGCTGTTGGGTGGTGGCTCCGAAGCGCAGGCGTGGACAGCCGTCACTGCGCGGCCGGTCGAAGCCGCACCCGGGCAGCGCTTCGCCTACAACCAGACCAACTACGTACTGCTGGCACGGATCATCGCGCAGCAATCCGGCATGCCCTACGAACGTTTCCTCGCCACCGGCCAGTTCAGCAGCGCGCGCATGGCCCGCACCACCTTCGGCGACAGCTACGACCTGATTCCGGATGCGGCGACGATGTACAGCCTGGCCCCGCGTGCCACCGACGCAGCCGATGCACCGGCGCGCCTGTCGCACTGGTTCTACGACATTCCGCCTTCACTGTGGGCCGGTGGTGGCATCCTCACCACCGCCGATGACACCGCGCGCTGGCTGGTCGCGTTGACCGACGGGCGCCTGCTTCAGGATGCAGCTCGGAAGAGGATGTGGACCGCAGAGCGCCTCACCGATGGCCGTGCCGGCCCATGGGCGGGCGGCTGGCCGGTGCTGCGCGCATCGCCCGACCTGCAGGTGGCCGGCATCGGTGGCGCGCGATCGGCCTTCATCGTCTACCCCGACCGCGGCGTGGCGGTGGTGGCGCTGACCAATCTGGTCGGTGCCAATCCACAGCAGTTCATTCCGCGCATTGCCGATCTCTATGCGCCTGCGGTGACCGTGCCCTGAGGCTGCCGGCCAGCGGCCGGCACTACCGGAGCATCGGCCGCGCCGACGGCCATTTCCGGCAGAATCGGTGCGTCAGCCGTGCGGCCCGCCCATCACCGGCAGGATCACCCCGCTGATGTAGCTGGCACAGACCGGCGAGGCCAGGAATACATAGGCCGGCGACAGTTCTTCAGGCTGTGCGGGCCGCCCCATGTCGCTGTCCTTGCCGAACTCCGCCACGTCCTCCGCCGGCTTGTCGGCCGGGTTCAGCGGCGTCCACACCGGTCCCGGCGCCACGCAGTTGACCCGGATGCCACGTGGTAGCAATTGGCTCGCCAGCGATTTGGTGAACGCATGGATCGCGCCCTTGGTGGCCGAGTAATCGATCAGCGCCTTGCTGCCGAAGATTCCCGTTTCCGATCCTGTGTTGATGATGCTGGCACCCTCGCCCAGGTGCGGCAGCACCGCGCGCGCCATCTGGATGTAACCGCCGATGTTGGTCTGCAGGGTTTCCTGCAGATGCGCGTCTTCCAGGTCTTCCAGCCGCTCGCAATGCAGCTGGAACGCGGCGTTGTTGACCAGGATGTCGATGCCGCCGAACGCCTTGGCCACCTGCTTGACCGCCTTGTTGCAGAAGCGCGGATCGCGCACGTCACCGGCGATCACCACGCAGCGACCGCCTTCGCGCTCCACGTGCTGGCGGGTGATGTCCGCGTCCTCAGCCTCGTCCAGGTGCAGTACCGCCACATCGGCGCCTTCGCGTGCGAACAGCACCGCCACCGCACGGCCAATGCCGGAATCACCACCGGTGACGATCGCACGCATGCCCTGCAGCTTGCCGCTGCCGGTGTAGTCCGGTGCAAGGAAACGCGGCGCCAGCTCCAGTTCGTGTTCGTGCCCTGGCTTGGCCAGCTGCTGCGCCGGCATCGCCTCCGGCTGACGGCGTGCGCCTGCCTGGGTCGCGGTCTTCCTTGTCGCCTTCTTTGCCGCGCGCACATCCTTGGACTTTTCCTGGTCCTGCAGGCGCCGCTGCCGGGCCGCAACGCGCGCTGCCCGCGGATCGCTGGCGGCCGCCTTGCGGGTTGCGGTCTTCACCACCCGTGGGCGATCGGGGTCGGCGACGGTCTTGGTTGCGGTGCTGCCTTTACGCACCTTCGGCGATGCCTTGCGGCGGGCGGGGGTCTTCTTGGCGGTGGCCATGCAGGTCTCCTCGGGGGGAATGGGGTTGCCGGCCAGCTGCCGGCGCTACCACGGGCGGCATCCGCCGCGCCTGCAGTGTCTCCACCTATGCTGTTGGCGGCAGTGAGCGCACCGTGTCCACGATGTGCACGGTATTCATTCCGCCACCACGTGCGACGTCGCACGCTGCACGCAACCACACAAGGAACGCCACCATGAAACATGCCATCGCCACCACCGCCGTCTGCTTCGCCCTCGCCGCCTGCAGCAGCACACCGATGGCCCAGGTGCAGCCGATCGACGGCGTGATTTCCGGGCAGTGCCACAGCGACATGGTGCGCGGCGCACTTGGCCTGGCCGCTTCGGATGCCACCGTGGCCCGCGCACGCGTGGACAGCGACAGCCTGCATGTGCGGGTGCTGCGCCATGACGGTCCGCGGGTACCGCCGGCCAGCGAAGGCGGCGACCGCCTGACCATCGAAAAGGGCCGCACCAACAACATCACCGCGATCTACTGCGGCTGAGCCTGCGCGCCCTGCGCAGCACGCGCAGGGTGGCCTGCTCCCACTGGCGCGGCCCACGCAGGCCGGCCAGCTTGGCCAGTTCACCGCGCTCCCAGCCGGCGAACACGCACGGGTCGATGTAGGCCTTGCGGCACACCGCCGGCGTGTTGCCCAGCAGCGATGCCACTTCGCACACCACCGCGCGCTGCGCCTGCGCCAGCGCGCGCTGACTGGCCGGTTCCGGCAGTTCGGTGGCGGCAAACGCCTGCACCGCCGCCACCGTGCCACCCCAGGTGCGGAAATCCTTGGCAGTGAAGTCCTCGCCCATCACCTCGCGCAGGTAGTCGTTCACCGCGCCGGAATCCACCGGCTGCAGCGCACCGTCGTCATCGCGGTACTGGAACAGCGCCTGCCCCGGCAGCTGCTGCAGGCGCCGCACCAGCAGTCCCAGCTTGCGGTCGCCCACGGTCACCTCCTGCACCTGCCCGGACTTGCCGCGGAAGCGCATGCGCACCCGGCCGCCGCGCAGCAGCTCCAGATGGCGGTTGCGCAGCGTGGTCAGTCCGAACGAACGGTTCTGTTGTGCATAGGTTTCATTGCCGACCCGCACCAGGGTGTCCGCCAACAGCGCCACCACCATGGCCAGCACCTTTTCCTGCGGAAACCCAGGTCGCTTGAGATCCCGCGACAACCGCCGCCGCAGCGTGGGCAAGGCCTCGCCAAAGGCGATGATGCGGTCGAACTTGCCGGCGTCGCGCTCCTTGGCCCAGTCGGCGTGGTAGCGGTACTGCTTGCGTCCGCGTGCATCGCGGCCGGTGGCCTGCAGGTGGCCGTTGGCGTGGGCGCAGATCCATACGGCGGTATACGCCGGCGGAATCGCCAGCGCACGGATGCGTTGCAGGGTGGTGGCGTCGCGTATCGCGTGACCATCGGCATCGCGGTAGCTGAAACCCTTGCCGGCGCGGCGCCGGCTGATGCCCGGCTGGGTATCGTCGACATAGCGCAGGCCGGCCGCGCGTGCGGCCTGTCGTTCGGGAGTAGAGGGGGTTGGCATGTCGGTAGTCTCGCCGTCGCCATGCCGCGATCCTGTCGATAACGCAAGACAAACACGTGAGGGCCGGTTCGCCGCTATGCTCGGGTCTTCACAACCCCTTCCGGAGTCATGATGTCGTTCCCGATTCGCGCCCGTTCGCTCTCCGCCCTGTTGCTGCCGGCCGTGCTGGCGCTGACCGCCTGCCAGGCACCGGCGCTGGATGAACAGGATTCGGCCACGGCCCACGCCCAGCAGGCCGCCGAAGCCGCCAAGGCGCCGGCCGACGAAGCCGGCAAGGCCACCGAGGCTCCGCCGGTCGGCACCTGCGATGCCAGCCAGGTGCAGAGCCTGGTCGGCCAGACCTACACCGACGCGCTGGGCAAGCAGGCGCAGGAAGATGCCGGCGCCAACCAGGTGCGCGTGCTCAAGCCCAACGACGTGGCCACGATGGAGTTCCTCGGCGACCGCCTGAACATCGAAGTGGACGCCAAGGGCGCCGTCAGCGGCGCGCGCTGCGGCTGAGTCCGGCCCCGCGCCGGCACTGGGTTGCCGGCGCGTTCTGTTGCACCTGCAACCGTGTATTGCGGCGTTGCAGCAACCTGTGATCTAGTCGAGGCATCCGGTGGCCTCACGATGCGCTCCAGGGATTGAGCGGGCTTGAGTGTCCCCGTTCAATTCATTCCGCATCGAGGTAGAGATGGCCCCCCGCAACCGCCAAGGGCTTTACGACCCGCGCTCCGAGCGCGATGCCTGTGGATTTGGCATGGTCGCCCAGCTCGACGATCAACCATCGCGCCTGTTGGTTGATACCGCCATCGCCGCGCTTTCGCGCATGACCCACCGTGGCGGTGTCGCCGCCGATGGCCTGACCGGCGATGGCTGCGGCCTGCTGCTGCGCCGCCCCGATGCGTTCCTGAAACTGCTGGCCAGCGAAGCCGGCATCGCGGTCGCTGCGCGTTTCGCCGCCGGCCTGGTGTTCCTGCCGCACGACGCCGACGCGGCGCAGGCCTGCCGCGCGCAGCTGCAGGCGCAGGTGGAAGCGGTGGGCTGCAAGGTCGCCGGCTGGCGCGAGGTGCCCACCGATGACAGCGTCTGCGGCCAGCTGGCGCGCGACACGCTGCCGCGCATCGAGCAGGTGTTCGTCGACGCCGGCATCGGCCAGGACGATGCCGGCTTCGCGCTGGCGCTGTTCCTGGCCCGTCGCCGCAGCGAACAGCAGCTGCGCGGACACGCCGACTTCTACGTCACCACCCTCACCCCGGATGCGATCAGCTACAAGGGCATGGTGCTGCCGGACAAGCTCAGCCGTTTCTTCCCGGACCTGCAGCGCCGCGAACTGGCCTCCAGCGCCATCGTGTTCCACCAGCGCTTCTCCACCAACACGCTGCCGCGCTGGCCGCTGGCGCACCCGTTCCGCATGCTCGCCCACAACGGTGAGATCAACACCATCGAAGGCAACCGGCGTTGGGCCCAGGCGCGCAGCAAGGTGTGGAAGACGCCGCGCTTCGATATCGGTGAATTCGACCCCGTCATCTCCATGCACGGCTCTGACTCGCAGAGCCTGGACAACATGCTGGAGCTGATGGTGGCCGGTGGCATGGAGCTGATCCAGGCGCTGCGCATCCTGGTGCCGCCGGTCACCCAGTCGCTGGAATTCAAGGACCCGGACCTGGCCGCGTTCTACGAATTCCACGGCCTCAACAGCGAACCGTGGGATGGCCCGGCCGGCATCGTCGCCTGCGACAGCCGCTATGCGGTGTGCACCTTGGACCGCAACGGCCTGCGCCCGGCGCGCTGGATGCTGACCGCCGACCGCCACTTTCTGGTCGCCTCCGAAGCGGGTGTGTGGGAAGTGCCGACCGAGCGCGTGGTGCGCAAGGGCAAGCTCGGCCCCGGCGAAATGGTGGCCATCGATCTCAAGCGCGGTGACCTGCTCGACTCCGATGCGGTGGACCGCATCAACCGCGGTCGCGCGCCGTACAAGCAATGGCTGCAGCAGGGCGTGACCTACCTGCAGACCGAACTTATCGATCCCTCGCTGGTGGAGGAACCCTTCGACGAAGGCACGCTGCGCAGCTACCACAAGCTCTACCAGCTCAGCAGCGAGGAAGTGGAGCAGGTGCTGCGACCGCTGGCCGAGACCGAGCAGGAAGCCACCGGTTCGATGGGCGACGACACGCCGATGGCGGTGCTGAGCCAGCGCAGCCGTCCACTGTACGACTATTTCCGCCAGGCCTTCGCGCAGGTCACCAACCCGCCGATCGACCCGCTGCGCGAAGACTGTGCGATGTCGCTGTCCACCCAGCTCGGCAGGGAGACCAACATCTTCCACGCCGGCCCGGAGACGGTGAACCACGTCATCCTCAACTCGCCGGTACTGAGCCAGCGCAAGCTGCGCCAGCTGCTGAAGATGGACCAGTACGTGCAGGCCAACCGCCTGCTCGACCTGTCCTACAGCGAAGACGAGGGCCTGCGTGCCGGCATCGAGCGCATCTGTGCCGAGGCCGAACAGGCCGCGCGCGACGGCATGGTGATGCTGCTGCTGTCTGACCGCTACCCGGTGGCCGGGCGGCCGATGGTGCATGCCCTGCTCGCCACCAGCGCCATCCACCACCACCTCTCGCGGCTGGGCCTGCGCTGCGACGTGAATCTCATCGTCGAGACCGGCACCGCGCGCGACCCGCACCACATGGCCTGCCTGCTCGGCTTCGGCGCTACCGCGGTGTACCCGTACCTGGCCTACCAGACCCTGTTCGACCTGGGCCGACGCGGCATCCTCAAGCTCAGCAAGGGCGGTGAGCAGTCGCAGATCGGCCGCCGCTACCGCAAGGGCGTCTACAAGGGCCTGTCGAAGATCATCTCGAAGATGGGCATCTGTACCGTGGCCAGCTACCGCGGCGCGCAGCTGTTCGAGATCATCGGCCTGGAACCGGAAGTCGTGGACCTGTGCTTCCCGGATACCGCTTCGCGCATCGGTGGTGCCGGTTTCGCGCGCCTGGATGCCGACGCACGCGAGCTGTGCGCGCAGGCCTGGGACGCGCAGCAGGACGTGGATGTCGGCGGCCTGCTGAAGTACGTGCACGGCGGCGAGTACCACATGTACAACCCGGACGTGGTGACCACCCTGCAGCGCGCGGCGCGCAGCGGCGATCCGCGTGCCTGGCAGCAGTACTGCGATGCCGTGCACGCGCGTCCGCCGTCGGCACTGCGCGACCTGCTGGAACTGGTGCCGGCCGCTGCGCCGACACCACTCGATGACGTGGCGCCGGCCAGCGAGCTGTTCCCGCGCTTCGATACCGCGGCGATCAGCCTGGGTGCACTGTCACCTGAGGCACACGAGGCGCTGGCGATTGCGATGAACCGCCTGGGGGGCCGCAGCAATTCCGGCGAAGGCGGTGAGGATCCCGCCCGCTATGGCACCGCCAAGCGCAGCAAGATCAAGCAGGTGGCCTCGGGCCGCTTCGGCGTCACCGCCGAATACCTGGTCAATGCCGAAGTGCTGCAGATCAAGGTCGCGCAGGGCGCCAAGCCCGGCGAAGGCGGCCAGCTGCCTGGGCACAAGGTCAACGAGCTGATCGCGCGGCTGCGCTACGCGCGTCCAGGCATCGGCCTGATCTCGCCGCCGCCGCACCACGACATCTATTCGATCGAGGACCTGGCGCAGCTGATCTACGACCTCAAGCAGGTCAACCCGACCGCGCTGGTGTCGGTGAAGCTGGTCAGCCATGCCGGTGTGGGCACGATCGCCGCCGGCGTGGTCAAGGCCGGTGCGGACCTGATCACCATTTCCGGCCATGACGGCGGCACCGGCGCCTCGCCGGTCAGCTCGATCCGCTATGCCGGCGTACCGTGGGAACTGGGCGTGGCCGAAGCGCACCAGGCGCTGCTGGCCAACGACCTGCGCGGGCGCACCCTGCTGCAGACCGACGGCGGCCTGAAGACCGGTCTGGACGTGGTCAAGGCCGCGCTGCTGGGTGCGGACAGTTTCGGCTTCGGCACCGCGCCGATGATCGTGCTGGGCTGCAAGTACCTGCGCATCTGCCACCTCAACAACTGCGCCACCGGCGTGGCCACCCAGGACGAGCGCCTGCGCGAGAACCACTTCACCGGCCAGCCCGAGCGCGTGGAGAATTTCTTCCGCCTGCTGGCCGAGGAAGTGCGTGGCTGGCTGTCGTACCTGGGTGCGCGTTCGCTGGAAGAAATCGTAGGCCGCACCGACCTGCTGCGGCAGATCGAGGTGGCGCCGCGCGACGGCGTGCGCGTGGACCTGTCACGCCTGCTGGCCGACAGCCGCTATGAGGGCAGTCACTGTGCCGCGCAGCGCCTGTACGAGTCGCCGGACAGCCTGGCCACGCAGATGGACGGCCTGCTGGCCCCGGCCATCGAACACAAGCGCGGTGGCGAACACCGCTTCCTTATCCACAACACCGACCGCAGCATCGGCACCCGCCTGGCCGGTGCGGTGGCGCGCGCACACGGCAACCAGGGCATGGCCGAGGCGCCGCTGGAACTGCGTTTCCGCGGCAGTGCCGGGCAGAGCTTCGGCGCGTTCAACGTCGGTGGCCTGCACCTGGAAGTGGAAGGTGAAGCCAACGACTACGTCGGCAAGGGCATGGCCGGCGGCCGACTGGTGGTGCGTCCGCCGCGCGGCGCCCGCTTCGAGGCACGCAGCACCGCGATCATCGGCAACACCTGCCTGTACGGTGCCACCGGCGGTGAACTGTTCGCTGCCGGTCGTGCCGGCGAACGTTTCGCCGTGCGCAATTCCGGCGCGCTGGCGGTGGTGGAAGGCGCCGGTGACCACTGCTGCGAGTACATGACTGATGGCGTGGTGCTGGTGCTGGGCAAGGTCGGCCTGAACTTCGGTGCGGGTTTCACCGGCGGGCTGGCCTACGTGCTGGACGTCGACCGCGATTTCGTCGACCGCTACAACCACGAGCTGATCGACATCCATCGCGTGTCCGCCGAAGGCTTCGAGAACTACCGCCAGCACCTGCACCGCCTGATCGGCCGCCATCGCGAGCTGACCGGCAGCATCTGGGCGCAGCAGATCCTGGACGAGTTCCGCGACTACATCGGCAAGTTCTGGCTGGTCAAACCGAAGGCCGCCAGCATCGAGTCGCTGACCGAAACCCTGCGACGCGCCGCGTAACGGTAGTGCCGGCCGCTGGCCGGCATCCCAGGATCACGTAGTGCCGGCCGCTGGCCGGCAACGTTCCCCCCCGCATTCCAGAGCCCGCCATGAGCCGCAAGCACGCCTTCCAGTTCCTCGACCTGCCCCGCACCATGCCGCAGCGCATTCCGGTGGAACTGCGCACGTCCGGCGACTGGGGCGAGCTGTATGGCAAGTTCGGCAAGGAGGACGCCCAGTACCAGGCCGGCCGCTGCCTGGACTGCGGCAACCCCTACTGCAGCTGGAAGTGCCCGGTGCACAACGCCATTCCGCAGTGGCTGCAGCTGGTGCAGGAGAACCGCATCCATGAAGCCGCCACGCTGTGCCACAGCACCAACCCGCTGCCGGAAGTGTGCGGCCGGGTCTGCCCGCAGGATCGCCTGTGCGAAGGCAGCTGCACGCTGGAGGAGTTCGGCGCGGTCACCATCGGTGCGGTGGAGAAGTACATCGTCGACACCGCGCTGGCCAGCGGCTGGCGCCCGGATCTGGGCGCGGTGCAGCCCAGCGGCCACAGCGTAGCGGTGATCGGCGCCGGTCCGGCCGGCCTGGCCTGCGCCGATCGCCTCGCCCGCGCTGGCATTGCCGCCGTGGTCTATGACCGCTATGAGCAGATCGGCGGCCTGCTGCAGTTCGGCATTCCCAGCTTCAAGCTGGACAAGGACGTGATCCACCGCCGCCGCGAAGTGCTGGAGGGCATGGGCGTGCAGTTCCGCCTCGGCGTGGAGATCGGCCGTGACCTGAGCGTGCAGCAGCTGCTGGACAGCCACGACGCGGTGTTCGTCGGCACCGGTGCCTACCGCTACACCGATGGCGGTCTCGACGGCCAGGACCTGAAGGGCGTGCTGCCGGCCCTGCCGTTCCTGGTACAGAACAGCCGCATCGTTGGCGGCGATGACCCGAAGGGTCGGCCGATTGCCGGCTGGGAAGACACCATTGCCCTGCCCGACCTCAACGGCAAGCGCGTGGTGGTGCTCGGTGGCGGCGATACCGGCATGGACTGCGTGCGCAGCGCGGTGCGGCTGGGCGCGGCCAAGGTCACCTGTGCCTATCGCCGCGACGAAGCCAACATGCCCGGCAGCGCGCGCGAAGTGGCCAATGCCCGCGAAGAAGGCGTGCGCTTCCTGTTCAACCGGCAGCCGCTGTCGATCGAAGCCGGCGCCGACGATGAAGTGATCGGCGTGACCGTGGTGGAAACCCGGCTGGGCGAGCCCGATGCCAACGGCCGCCAGAACGCCGTGCCGATCGAAGGCAGTGAATCGCTGCTGGAAGCGGACGTGGTGATCATCGCCTTCGGCTTCTCGCCGAGCGTGCCGGCGTGGCTGGCCGAGCTGGGCGTGGAAGGCCAGTCCAACGGCCGCATCGTGGCCGGCGGCAAGGACCGCCTGCCGTTCCAGACCGCGCATCCACGCCTGTTCGCCGGTGGTGACGCGGTGCGCGGTGCTGACCTGGTGGTGACCGCCGTGGCCGAAGGCCGCGATGCCGCCGCCAGCATCGTGCGGCTACTGGCCCACTGAGTCCGGTACCAGCAATGCCGCCAGCAGCGCCCGCAGTGCGTGCGGCTCCACCGGCTTGGCCAGGAAGTGGTCGATGCCAGCCGCACGACAGGCTTCGCGGGTGCTTTCCATCACGCTGGCGGTGAGCGCGATGATCGGCACCTGCGCACGCGCCGGGCAGGCATCGGCACGGATCGCCCGTGCCAGCGCGAAGCCATCCATGCCCGGCATGTGGCAGTCGGTGATGACCAGGTCGAACGGCTGCGCCTGCCATGCTTCAAGCGCCGACCGTCCATCGGTACAGGCGTGGACCTGCAGCCCGAGCGCACACAGGTGCTGCTCCAGCAGATGCAGGTTGGTGGGATGGTCTTCAGCCATCAGCACGCGCGCCGCCGGCAATGGACGCTCGTCCGCAACCGCCGGCGCGGGCGCTGCCACGGGTGCCTCACAGGCATCCAGGTCCAGATCCAGCCACACCGTGGTGCCCTTCCCGGGTGAGCTGCGCAGCTGCAGCTCCGCCCCCATCGAGATCGCCAGCTCACGGCAGATCGCCAGGCCCAGCCCACTGCCGCCGAAGCGCCGCGTGGTCGAGCGCTCCGCCTGTGTATAGGCAGCGAACACCGCCTGCTGGCGCTCCTCGCTGATGCCCACGCCGCTGTCGCTTACCTGCAGGCGCAGCCGCTGGCCCCAGTCACGTTGCTGCAGTACCTGCACCTGCAGCTCCACGTGGCCGTGCCGGGTGAACTTCAACGCGTTGCCGGCCAGGTTGAACAGGATCTGGCGCAGGCGCAGGCCATCGGCCAGCGATCCCGGCTGCATCTCCGGATCAAGCACCACCTGCAGGTGAAGGCCTCGGCTGGCGGCCACCGGCATCAGCAGCTGCTGCACCGCGCGCACCAGTGCCGCCAGGTCGGTGGGCCGCAGCTGCAGTGGTGCGCCCTCCAGGCGTTGGCTGTGCAGTACATCGTCGAGGATCTGCCGCAGCATCCGCGCGGCATCATCGACGGTGGCCAGCACCTGCTGCTGGCGCGGCTCCAGCCTGCTGCCCGCCAGCCGTTCAAGCATGCCCAGCAGCGTGCTCATCGGGGTGCGGATCTCGTGGCTCATCGTTGCCAGGAAGTGCGCCTTGGCCTGTGCCGCCTGCTCGGCCTCGCGGCGCGCTTCGGCCAACGCACGGGTACGTGACTGCACCTCACTGACGTCGATCCAGTAGCCGCTCCACTCGACGTCGCTGTCGTCGCAGGACAACGGCCGCCCATGCGAGCGCACCCATCGCCAGCCCTGTGGCGAGCGGGTGCGGAAGGTGACGTCGATCGGGCCACGCGCCAATGCAGCCATCTCGACGCAGGCCATCACCTGGTTGCGGTCTTCCGGGTGGACCGCGGCCAACAACCGCTGGTGATCGATCCGCGCGGTCTCCACGCTGATTCCGAACAGGGCCTGCACGTCCCCGGCGATCTGCGGAAAGCTGTAGTGGCCGCCCGCCGAACGACGCGCCTGGTAGACCACCGCCGGCAGGTTCGCGGTCACCTCCTGCAGGCGCTGCTCCACCCCTCGGCGGCGCACGCTCTCGCGATGGACCCGCCAGTAGCCGAAGGCATGGACCAGCGCCAGGGCGAGCAGGATCAGCGAGGCCGGCACCAGCCAGCGCAGGGGCGACGATGACGGAGCGTTGCGCGGCCGGTCCGGCAGCCAGGCCGCGCGGATCTGATCGCGCTCGGTATCGGTCAGCTGCGACAGCGCCTGTTCGAAGCCGGCGATGACATCGGCGCAGGCGGGCGTGGCCGCCAGCACCAGGGCATCATCGAAACCGGCCGGCGCGGCGATCAGCAGTGCATCGCCCTGGTAGCGGCGCAACGCCGCCTCGACGTCGCCAAGGTTGGCGACCACCGCATCGATCAATCCGGTGCCCAGCAGCGGGAGTGCATCGTCCAGCGCTGCCGGAGGCAGCAGCTGTGCACCCGCTGCCTGCTCGGCCAGCAGCCCCTGCAGCGGCACCCGGCTGGGGCTGGCCACAATGCGTCCACGTAGATCTTCCAGGCCCAGCACCGGCGGCGCATCCTCCCGGCGCACGATCACCTGTGGCAGCTGCAGGTAGGGCGTGCTGACCACCCATCCGGCAGGCAGTTGCGAGCGTGGCCATCCCAGCAGCGCCTGGGTGCCGGCCGGCAGCTCGTCCCGGTCCACGCTGGTGGCCGGCACGGGCAACAGCTGCAGTGGCCGTTGCCCGCCCAGCAGCTTCAGGTACGCCGCGCCGAGCCCCCGGGCTTCGCCCTGTTCGCTGGACGACAAAGGAGCACGGTCGGACGGCCAGGCGATGCGCAGCGGTGTGCTGCAGCCCGTGGCGGAGGCCGCGGCAGGCAGCAGCAGGCTGGCCATGACAGCAATGGCTGCCGGGAAGCCGGCGACATTCACGGTAGGCATCCTCATCTCGCGGGCGGAAGGAACGGCCGCGCTGCGGTACCGCTGCCTGCCACGCTATCGACGCCCGGGCCGACGGCAATGAAGAAAGTTGTAAAAGCATCCAGATGGGGGAATGCCGACATACACTGCCGCCTTCACCCGTACCTGCGGAGCGTTCGATGCGCATCGGCCTGGCTGCCAACCGTCTTCATCACCACGACGCGCGCGCTGCGCTGTTCCGTTGGCTGCGCAGCAGCGAGGCCGGCCTGCGCGAGCTGGGCGTGTCGCTGCATGCGGTCGGCCGCACCCATGACGCGATCGAACGGCAGGGCTTCCTGACCGGGTACGCGGGCCTGCACCGTTATCCCTACGGACGCCAGGGTGGCCTGATGAAGCTGGTCGCCGAAGTCGTTGGCATGGGTCCGGATCGGACACTGGATGGCGCGATCTACCTGATCGACCCGGTCGATCCATCCTCGGTGTTTCCGGAAGCAACCGCGCTCAAGCGGCAGTGCGTGATCCACGGCAAGCCGTTCATTTCGACCGTGGCCACCGCACGCGACTGGGTGGAGGTGGAGCGCGTCCACGCCGGGCTGGCAGCCGATGCCGGCGCCGACGACCTGCATGCGTTCGAAGGCCAGACGCTGGCGCTGATCGCGCACGATGCGATGAAGCCGGCGATGCTGGCCTTCGCCGATGAGCACTTCGATGTGCTGGCCCGGTTCGGTGAGCGGGTGGCCACCGGGACCACCGGCCAGCGTTTGAACGAGCTGGCCTGGAGCCGGGGCTGGCCGCGTGATACGCCGTGGGTGACGCGCTACCAGAGCGGCCCGATGGGCGGTGATGCGCAGATTGCCGACCGGGTGCTGGAGGGGCGTTGCCAGCGCGCGATCTTCTTCGAGGATCCGCATGTGGCGCGCCAGCATGAGGCGGATATCCAGCTGCTGGAGCGCGCGGTGACGACGGTGACCGATCAGGCGGTGTGCATTACGGCGCCGCGGGTGGCGGCGCGATGGGCGGCGGCGGCGGCGTTGCGGGCGGGGTGAGGGTTTCGGCCAACGGCTGAGCCCCTCGTGGTGGGTCGTTCAGATCAGAAGCCGTGCTTGGCCGGGTGGGGTGGATTGCGCAGGGGTCGCTGCAAGTACGTCCTTGTAAGCTCGGTCGCCGCATCCATGCGGCTCACGCCCCTGCACAACCCACCCCACCCGGCCACGGACACTTTCCGGTGTGCCCACCACGGAAGAAAGAAAGAAGAGCAGGAGCGAAAGCGGGTCGCGCGCTGCGCGCGCTTTTGTAGAGCCGAGCCATGCTCGGCTGCTGTTGATCGCGAGGGCTGAATATCCGCGCTACGCGCGTTAGCCGAGCATAGGCTCGGCTCTACAGCAGCTGGCGGAGCATAGCTTTCAAGCGGCGCCCTTCGAGCTGGAAGTAGTCGCGCTGTTCGCGCCAGGCGGGGAAGCGTTGTTCCACTTCATGCCAGAACGCGGGTGAGTGATTCGGCTGGATCAGGTGGCAGAGTTCGTGCACCAGCACGTACTCGAACGCTTCCGAACGACCGAGCACCAAGGCCAGGTCCAGTGCCATGCTGCCATCGGGGGCGAGCGAGCCCCATTGCGAGGACATCACCTTCAGGCGCAGGCGGCTGGGTGCGCGCGGCAGGGTGGGCAGGTACTTCGGCAGCCAGCGGCCGACGTCGGCGCGGGTCTGGGCTTCGTAGAACTCGCGCAGCAGGCGGCGCAGGGTGGCATCACCGCCGCGGGTCGGCCACTGCACGCAGGCGCCGTGCGCGTCGATCTCCAGCCGCGCGTAGCGGCCTTCCTGCCAGCGCAGCGGCAGCAGTTCGCCACGCAGGGGCAGCACGCCGTCTTCGCCCGGCTGCAGCGGTGCTGGCAGGCCCTGGCCCTGGTACTGGCGCAGCTGCAGTGCCAGCCAGTCGCGGTGCTGTTCCAGGAAGCGTTCGCCCATCACCAGGCTTGCGCGCGGCGGCAGGGTCAAGCGTGCGCCGCGCTCGTCCACGCTCAGCTTGATGCGGCGCGCACGTGGATCGCGCACGCGCAGCACCTCGATCTCGGCATCCTCCAGGCGCAGGCGAACGGTGTCGCGCTGTACGGTGGCGGGCGGGGTCGGGCTGATCAGGCGGCGCAGCAGACGGCTCATGCGCCCAGCATAGCGCCGCTTCGGGCCGCCGGATGACCGGCGGCCGTCGGGCTGCCTGTTCAGTCAGCCTTGCTGAGCTTGAAGGCTTCTTCCAGCAACAGGAACAGGCGGCGGATCTCGGCGCTCTGCAGGGCGAAGCGGGCGTCGAACTCGGCGCGGCGGCCGTCTTCGTCGGCATGCTCCAGCTGGTCCAGGGCGCCGTCGAGGAACTTCAGCTTGCGCACGATCAGGTCGTCGCCGATCACGAAGGACAGGTTGTCTTCGAAGATCAGCGCCAGCTTGGTCACCTGCTTGCCGGCGTCCAGGTGCTTGTCGATCTCGTCGCAGCGCAGTTCCTGGTGCTGGCACTTGACCACCGCGCCACCTTCCACCGGGTCCTTCATCTCGCACTCTTCGCCCAGGCTCAGCCCGGTCGGCAGCGGCTCGCCGGCGATCCAGCCGGTCAGGATCGAGCGCGGCGCGACTTCGGCATTCAGCGGCATCGCCGGGAAGCTGCCGAGCAGGCCGCGGATGTCGGACATGAAGTACTCGCCGGTCTTGCGGCTGGAGGTATCCACCGCCACGTAGCCGTGCTGCAGGTCGATGAAGGCGTCGTTGCGCGAGGACTTCACGAAGGCGCGCGGCAGCAGTTCATGCAGCAGGTCGTCCTTCATGCGCTTGCGCTCGCGGCCACCCGGGCGGCGGCCTTCCTTCTCCTCGATCTCCTCCAGCTTGCGCTCGAGCAGGTCGTTGACCACCGCCGCCGGCAGGATCTTGTCCTCGCCGCCCACGGTCAGCCACAGATGTTCGGCGATGCGGTGGGAGAGCAGTTCCTTCTCCTCGCGGCCGAACGGCGAGATGAAGCCGCGCGAATTCATTTCCAGTGCGCCGACCGGCTTCAGCAGGGCGTGCGGCAGCAGGGTGTCGACTTCGGAAAAATCGGTGGTGGTCGGGAAACGGAAGAACGTCAGGTTGCGAAAGAACATGGAATTCCGGATGGCAAAGAGGAAGGGCGACCGACCTTAAACGGTGGGCGTCTCGGGATCTGCGTCGGCGTCGGCCGGGGAACCGGCCAGCCAGGCATGGGCGTCGGGCAGCGGCGCGTCGTCGCGACGGCCCAGCGCCATGAAGTCGAACAGGGTGGTGTCGGCCAGCTGCGAGGGCCGGACTTCGCCCATGGCACGCGCGATCTGCTCGATGCGGCCCGGGTGGTCCTTTTCCCACTGCTTCAGCATCAGGCCGACCTGGCGGCGCTGCAGGTTCTCCTGGCTGCCGCACAGGTTGCAGGGAATGATCGGGAACTGGCGTGCCTGTGCGTACTCGACGATGTCGCTTTCGCGCACATAGGCCAGCGGCCGGATCACCACGTGTTTGCCGTCATCGCTGCGCAGCTTCGGCGGCATGCCCGACAGCTTGGCGTGGTGGAACAGGTTCATGAAGAACGTGGCCACCATGTCGTCACGGTGATGGCCCAGCGCGATCTTGGTGAAACCGTGGGTCTCGGCGTAGTTGTACAGCGCGCCACGACGCAGCCGCGAGCACAGCGAGCACATGGTCTTGCCTTCCGGGATGACCCGGCTGACCACCGAATAGGTGTCCTGCTCGATGATGTGATACGGCACGCCCAGGCCTGCCAGGTATTCCGGCAGTACGTGCTCGGGGAAGTCCGGCTGCTTCTGGTCCAGGTTCACCGCCACCAGCTCGAACGGCACCGGCGCCTTCTTCTGCAGCTGCAGCAGCACGTCCAGCAGGGTGTAGCTGTCCTTGCCGCCGGACAGGCAGACCATGACCTTGTCGCCGGCCTCGATCATGCCGAAGTCGGCAATCGCCTCGCCGACCTGGCGGCGCAGGCGCTTGGCCAGCTTGTGCTGCTCGCGCTCGGCCACGCGCGGATCACGGGCGGCGCGCGGCTGGGGATCGGGAAGGGAAATCACGGCACTCATGGGTTCCATTCTAACGGCTCGGAGCGGCCACGGCCGGGGGTCGGAATTCCCCTCTCCCGGCAGTCATCATCGCTGTGTATGCTCGGAGGCTGTGGACACCTACAGCCCCGCCGAGATCGTCGAGCACCTCGCCGCCCTGCGCGCCGAGCACCGCCTGCTGGATGAACAGATCACCCGCATGGCCGCCAACGGCGAGGACGAACTGGAAGCCAAGCGCCTGAAGCGGCGCAAGCTGCAGCTGAAGGACTGCATCGCCAGGCTGGAAAGCCTGCAGATTCCCGACGAACCGGCCTGAGCGGTGGCCCATCCACGCATGGCGTGGATCTACTGCTTCGCCCCGGTAGATGCCAACCTTGGTTGGCATGCCGTTCGCCGGGCACGGCCCGGCACTGCCTTCAATCCTGCGGCGCAGGCTCGTCCGGGCGTGCCGCTTCCGGGCTGACCCGTTCGATGGTGTGGCGCAGCTCGCGGCCGAGGATGAACTTGGCATCCTTGGCCCACGCATCCAGGCGTTCGTCGAACAGCAGCTTGCTGTTCTCGTCCGGCCACACCAGGCGCAGCTCGCGCAGCTTCTGGATGAAGCCACGGAACAGGGATTTGTCGAAGAACTCCGGTGCCGCCGGTGCATAGAGCAGGCTCAGCCGCTGCGCGGCCTGCTGGCACAGGCTTTCCAGCTCGGCCGCGCCGAGCACGCCGGGGCCGTTCTTCACCAGTACCGAGATGGCGATGTAATAGCGCTCGAACGCCTGCTGCAGCGAATGGCCGATCGCACGCAGGCGGAACACCTCGTCGGTCTGCCCGGTGTTGCGCGCCAGGATGCCGCCATCGTCATCGTTGACGTTCTGCAGCAGGCCTTCGCGCACGAACACGTCGATGGTCCGGTCGATGCGCTGGGCGAACTCGTCCTCGCTCCACGGCAGGAACAGCTCGGCCTGCAGGAACGGGTATACCGTACGCCCCAGCTGGACCAGGCCGGTGCGGCTCATGCGGCGGTTGTTCTGGAAGCAGCAGGCCACCCACGACGAGGCGGTGAACAGGTGCACCACGTTGTTGCGGAAGTAGCTGAGCAGCACCGCGGTATCGCCGCTGACGCTGAGCACGTCGCCCAGCGGGTGCTTGATGCGGGTGAGGACGTTGATTTCCTCGGCATGGGCGATGATCCGCTCCGGCGAGTGCGGGGTCACCGTCACCCGGTCCGAGTACGGCATCTCGACCAGCAGGGTCTTGCACAGCTCGATCTGCGCGATCAGGTCGGCCTCGCCCATCGCATGCTTCGGCGTGGACAGCAGGGCCAGCGCCAGCAGGTTGATCGGGTTGACGTCGGCGGCACCGTTGATGCGCACCTGGATGCGTTCGGCCAGCGTATCCACCGTGGTCGACAGCCACGCCGGCTTCTCGTCCTCGGACACCGCCTCGCCCTTCCACTCCGGCGCCTTCTCGGCGAGCACGTCGTTCAGTGCGATCGGTTCGCCGAAGTTCACCACCACCTGGCCGTAGTTCTGCTTGAGCACCTTGGGGATGCCCCACAGCAGCGACCAGATCGATTCCTTTTCCTTCGGCCGGCCGGACAGTTCGTCCAGGTAGCTGCCGCCCTCCATCAGCTTCTCGTAGCCAATGTAGATGGGCTGGAACAGCACCGGCTTGCGCGGCTGGCGCAGGAACGCGCGCAGCGTCATCGAGATCATGCCGCCCTTGGGCTGCAGCAGTCGGCCGGTACGCGAGCGGCCGCCTTCGACGAAGTACTCCAGCGAGTAGCCACCGGCCACCAGCTGCGCGACGTATTCGCTGAGCACCGCCGAGTACAGCGCGTTGCCACGGATCGAGCGGCGGATGAAGAACGCACCGCCCTTGCGCAGCAGGGTGCCGACCACCGGCAGATTCAGGTTGATGCCGGCCACGATGTGCGGCGGCACGATGCCACGGTCGTACAGCAGGTAGGACAGCAGCAGGTAGTCCATGTGGCTGCGGTGGCTGGGCACGTAGACCACTTCGTGGCCCGGCGCGGCGGCCTTGAACTTGTCCAGGTGGTGCACCAGCACGCCCGCATAGATGCGGTTCCACACGTGGCTGAGCATGAAGCTGGCCGAGCGCACCACCGGGCTGGAATAGTCCGCGGCGATTTCCCAGGCGTAGGCGTGTGCCTTCTTCCAGGCATCGGCCGGCTTCGAATTGTCGCGCTTGGCCTGTGCGGCGATCGCTTCGCGCACCGGTTCGGCGGCCAGCACCTGGTCGACCAGCAGGCGCCGCGTCGACAGGTCAGGGCCGATCACCGATTCACGAATGCGGCGGAAATGGGTACGCAGCACGCGCTGCAGCTTGCGCACCGTGCGCTCCGGCTCCAGGCCTTCGTCCACGGTGCTGCGCAGCGAGATCGGCGGGGCAAAGCGGACGATGGTGCTGCGGCCGTTGAGCAGCACCGCCAGCAGGCGGCGGAAGCGGCCGACCAGCGCCCAGTTTTCCGAGAACAGCACGGCGAACCAACCGCTCTGCTTGTCCGGCGCGCGGCCGACGAAGATCGACACCGGCACCAGATGCACGTCCAGGTCATCGCGCACGCGATGGGCCTGCAGGACCTTGGCCAGCGAATCGGAATGGGTCTTGGCGCCGCGCTGTTCGGGAATCAGCGAGTTGCTGGAGCTGCGCCGCGACAGCGCCAGGTAGGCGCGCTTGCGGCCGGTCGGGTCACCGGCCAGCGGCACCAGCGGCGACGGCAGGCCGGCCTGGCGGCAGGCCTTGTCCAGGATCAGCGCATTGGACAGGCCGTAGTCCTCCAGCACGTACATGACCGGGCGGCCATCGTTGTACTGGCCCGGGTCTTCCGGTTCGATCTTCAGCGACAGCCACGGCTCGACCAGACGGCCGAGCAGCCGAGCCCACAGCGGGCGGCGGCCAGCCGGACGCGCGTGCGCGGGCGGCGGTACCGGGTTCGGGCCGGTACCGGTCGAGGGGGACGCCGGCACCGTATCGGCGGGCGTCGACTGGGATTCTTCGCCGGGGAACGGCAGCGGGTTCTGTTTCGACATCGGCGCCATTATGGCTTAGGCGGCGGCGTTGCCGCTTCCCCACCCTCGGCGGGGGCTTCAGCCGGTGACGGCGACGCAGCGGCGCGGGCCGCGTCGGCCTTGCGCAGCAGCGCGTCGGTGTCGGCCAGGGTGCGGGTCAGGTACCAGTGGCCCTCGCGGCGGCTCAGCGGCAGCTGCAGGGTCATCTCACGCCCCGCCAGGTCGTAGTGCAGGCGTACCAGCGCGTTGTCGCCCTCCACCGAGAGCAGTTCACCGCGCACGCTGCGCAGTGCGTCATCCACGCCCAACCCGTAGCTGCCCAGCACCGCCTTGAGGGTATGGATGAACGGCGCCAGCTGCTGCAGGCTGCCTTCCATGCCCGCGGCCTGCAGGCCGGCCTCATCGTCGAAGCCAACCTTGCCGGCGGCACCCACCAGCGCGGCGATCGTGCTGCGTGCACGCGCACGGTCACTGATCGGCGCGCCCTGCGCCCAGCTGGCAAGGGTTTCCACCAGGGCGATGTAATGGGCCTGCTGGCCGGGCGTATAGCCCTTCTGGTGGCGCAGGTACTGCACGCCGAAGTTGCCCATCGACTGCGCCGCCTGGCGTACCGCGCTGGCCTGGCCTGCCAGCTGGCGGTCGAAGCTGCGTTGCAGTTCGGCACCGGCATTGGGCGTGCGCAGTGCGGCCAGCATCGGCAGCAGCTGGTCGCCCAGCGGCAGCTCGGTCAGCGGCCACTGGCTGTGGCCCTCGGCCCAGGCCTGCTGCAGGCGCTGGTACTGGCTGGGCGGAACCGACAGCTTTGCATAGCCGACCAGATCGTCCTCGGCCAGGCGCAGGGCCATCGCCTGCACCGCCGCAACCGGTTCGGCTGCCGGCCTGGCCGGATCGTTGGCCGGTTCACGGCACGCGGCCACGGCCAGCAGCATGACTGCCAGCCCCCATCCACGCGCAGACCTTCCTCGCACTGCCACGCTCATGCACTCGGACTCCCCGGACCGGTCCGCATCTTGCGGCCTGCGAGGTGACAGCGGCAAGCCGGGACGTCACGGTTTCCGCGGTTGCTTGTGCAAGTCACTGATCGGAATAAAAAAAGAGCCGGGATCACGAGGATCACAGGCTCTTCAAGCCGGCGCAGGGCCGGTGGACAGTGTTGTGGCACATGTCCGGTCCGAGGACCGGATGGCGGCGATCCTACGCTGCCCTTCAAGTTAAGGCAACACTTCACGTAATGCCATGTATGTATTTGATTTTATTGAATCAATCGCGCTGCCAGACAGATTCAATGAAATCTACGGCGTGTTTTTCGGCGATTCGGGCACAACCGCTTGCTGGACGGATGCAAAAACGCCATCCCGCGCGGGTCGGGATGGCGTTCGGGCCTGCAGCCTGCGCAGCGGAATCTCAGCGCGTAGCCAACGCCGACGCGATTTCCTGCTGGATGGCCCGGGCCGCAGCCTGCGGATCGGCGGCCAGGCGGATCGGGCGACCGACCACGATGGCATCGGCGCCATCGGCAAAGGCCTGGGCCACGCCAACGGTACGCTTCTGGTCATCGCCGACCGGGCCACCGGGGCGGATGCCCGGGCAGACGATCGAGAACCCGTCGCCGGTAGCGGCGCGGATCGGGCCGGCTTCCTGGCCCGAGGCGATCACGCCATCGATACCGGCCACCTGCGCGGCCAGCGCGCGCTCGACCACCACGTCCACCGGCTCACGGTCGATGCCCATCTGCGCCAGGTCCGGGCGGCCCATCGAGGTCAGCACGGTCACCGCCAGCAGGCGCATGTCGCTGCTGTTGGCGGCGGCGCAGGCTTCCATCATCGCCGGGTGCCAGCCGTGGATGGTGGCGTAGCTGACCGGCCACTGCGACAGGCGCTTGATCACCGCCGCGGCGGTGGCCGGGATGTCGAAGAACTTCAGGTCGACGAACACGCGCTTGTCGCGGCGGGCCAGCTCGTCCAGCACCTGGAAGTACTCGCCGGAGGCGAGCAGTTCCATGCCGATCTTGTAGAACGCCACGCTGTCGCCGAGGCGGTCGACCCACTCCAGCGCCTGCACGCGGTCAGGCACGTCCAGCGCGAAGATCAGGCGCTCGTCATCGCGCAGCGGCAGCGGCAGCGGCGCGCGGCTCACGGTGCGTAGTCCAGCGCAGCGCGCTTGGCGTCGTGACGGGCCTGGCGCGACTGGCTGTAGTCGTTGTTGAACTGCGCCGGCTCGAAGCCGCCGTAGGTCGGGTTCGGCAGCATCCACCAGCGCTCGCCGAACCAGTCGTGGTACTGCTGCAGCAGCGCGTCACGACCGTCGTTGGTGTTGGCGGTCACTTCGACGAAATCGCCCAGCTGGTCGCCGAACTGCATCAGCACGCGGTATTTCTGCCCGGCCAGGCGGCGGCGGCAGTTCTTCTCGCTGCCGGCCTGCTCGCAGCCTTCGACCACGGTGCCCAGGCCCAGGAACACGCTGTCATCGGCCACCGGCAGGCCCTGCTCGCGCAGGTTGGCCAGGGTTGCGTCCTTCAGGTGCACGGCGCGGTTGGAGATGTACAGCAGGGTCACGCCCTTGGCGTTGGCGGCCTTGGCGAAATCAACCACGCCCGGAATGGCCTTGGCCTTCTTTTCGGCCACCCACTGGTCCCAGGTCAGCTCGTCGTATTCCTTGCCGTCGCGTACCAGGCGCGCCTGGTAGGGCGAGTTGTCCAGCACGGTCTCATCCACGTCCAGCACCACGGCCGGCTTCAGGCCCTTGGCCTCGTTGCCGCGTTCTTCCGGCACCAGCGCATCCCAGTGGGCTTCCTTCAGCGCGGCATCCAGGTGGTCGGCGGCGGCACGGTAGGTCTGCTCGGTGATCGCCTTGTACTCCTGCGCGCGCTGCATCCACAGCACCGCATTGAGGTTGTCGTTGGCAGTGGCATCGAGCGTGCCGTCGGCCTTGGCAGCGGCGGCCGGGGCCTCCGGTGCAGCGGCTTCGGCGGCAGGCGCATCCACGCGCTTGCAGGCGGACAGGCCCAGCGCCGCGGTGGCGAGCAGGGTCAGGGACAGGGAAACGGGACGACGCATGGATTCACCGGCAATCAGATATACCGGCGCATTTTACCGGCAAAGGCGGTCCCGGGACGGCTATGCTTGGCGGTTGACCCGTTGCCCTTCCGGAGGCCGCCATGACCGATTCCACCCAGACCCCCGACGTCCCCCTGCTCGACGCCGTGCAGGCCCGCCTGCTGGGCTGCCTGGTGGAAAAGGAGGCAACCACCCCGGACACCTATCCGCTGACGGTCAACGCCGCCCAATCGGCCGCCAACCAGAAGACCGCCCGCGAGCCGGTGATGAACGTCGATGCCGGCAGCGTGCAGCACGCGCTGCGCCAGCTGGAAACACTGGGCCTGGCCCGCCAGCACTTCTCCTCGCGCGCAGACCGTTACGAGCACCGCCTGCAGGCCGCGCTGGACCTGACCCGGCAGCAGACCGTGCTGCTGGCGATGCTGCTGCTGCGTGGGCCGCAGACCCTGGGCGAACTGGTCACGCGCAGCGAGCGCCTGCACCGCTTCGCTGACGCCGACGAAGCCCGCCACGCCATCGAGCGCCTGCAGCAGCGCGCGCTGCTGGTGGTGCTGCCGCGCGCCAGCGGCCAGCGCGAAGACCGCTACATGCACCTGCTGTGCGGTGAAGTGGACGGCGCGGCGCTTGCGGCCAAATACGCCAGCAGCGGTGGTGGCAGCGACGCGGCCGATCCGGGCCTGGCCGAGCGCGTGGCCCAGCTTGAAGCGGCCGTGGCCGAGCTGCAGGCGCAGCTGGCCGAACTGCGCGGTTGATGGTGGGTGCCGACCGTCAGCTGCTACTGTGCCGGCCAGCGGCCGGCACTACCCGACGTCAGCCGCACCCAAGGTGGCGTACAGCCGGCTGGGCGTTTCGATGCCCGGCAACTGGATCACCCCGCGCTCCTGCATGCCCAGGCCCAGCAGGATCTTCCCGGACACCACGTTGTCCAGATCGGTGATGCCGTACAGATCCTGCAGGCCCAGCTCAGCGCGCGCATGCGCGAACACCGCCCGCGCCGCCTCACTGGCATAACCCTGCCCGGCGAATTCAGACAGCACCGCGTAGCCGATGTCCGGCCCCGGCAGGCCATCGCGGCGCACCAGCCCGGCATTGCCCAGCCACGCCCCATCGGACAACCGCTCGATGGCATACATGCCGAACCCATTCAACGCATAGCTGTGCAGCACCCGCAGCGCGATGTACTCACGCGCCTGTTCTTCACTGCGCACATTGCGGTCACCAATGAAGCGCACGAAGCCCGGATCATTCAACAGCGCCAGCATCGGCGCCGCATCGCGATCAGGTTCAATCGCACGCAAGCGCAGGCGTTCGCTTTCAATTGGATGCACGCGCAGACCTCCAGCCGAAACCCCGATTCTGCCTCAACCCCCGGCTGTTGCTTTTGATTTTCTTTTTTCTTTTCCGTGGCTGGCGCGCACGGAACCTGTCAGAGGCCGGGCGGGTGGGCTGGGCGGGACCGTCCGCGGCATGGGCCCGAGGCATGCCTCGGGCGGGTTGGGCAGGACGCCCAACCCCGGTCTTGCCGTGTGCGCAGGACAGCGCACACGAGCAAGCCGCGGCCGAGCCCCCATGGATGGGTTTACGGCGTGTCGCGACCGGCCCACCCGCCCGGCCCACCACGAATGCGCTGCGAACGGCGGCAGCCACGAGGGGCTGCGCCGTTCGCCGATCAATCGAACAACGCCTCGATCGCCGCCAACCCCGCACTCGCCCGTTCCTTCTTGCGCACCGCATCGGCCACCGGATCAGCACCATCGCGCTGGATCTCCTCCGCCGGAATCTCCTCGAAGAACCGGCTCGGCTTCAACCGCACGTGCTCGCCGAACTTGCGGGTCAGCTTGCTGTAACTCATCCACAGCTGGATCTTGGCGCGGGTGATGCCCACGTAAAGCAGGCGCCGCTCTTCCTGCAGGTTGCCCTCGTCCAGGCTGACCTGGTGCGGCAGCACGCCATCCTCGCAGCCGACGATGAACACGTACGGGAATTCCAGGCCCTTGGAGGCGTGCATGGTCATCATGCGCACCTGGTTGCCGCCCTCGTCCTTGTCGCTGCGCGACAGCAGCGCCAGCTGGCCGGCCAGATCGGCGGCGGTGGCACCGCGCGGGCCGCTTTCGAACCACTGCGCCAGTTCCTCGATGTTGTTGGCACGGCGCTGGTAGCTGGCCTCTTCCTTGGCCTGCTGGCGCAGCTCACTCAACAACCCTGATTCCTTGGCCACCTTGCGGATCATGTCGCCGGAGCTGACCTGGCGGGTCTGCGCACGCAGGTCGCGCAGGATGTCGGTGAAGCGCGCCAGGCTGTTGGCCGCGCGCGGTGGCAGCTGCTGCAGCGCGCCGATCGCCTCGGCGGCCTGCGCCATCGGCATGTCCTTTTCCTGCGCCAGTTCGGCCAGCTTGGCCAGCGTGCCGGCACCGACGTCGCGCTTGGGTGACTGCACCGCACGCATGAACGCGGTGTCGTCGTCCGGGTTCACCAGCAGGCGCAGCCAGGCCAGCGTGTCCTTCACTTCCTGGCGTTCCAGGAACATGGTGCCGCCGGTCAGGTGGTAGGGAATGCGCAGCAGCTGCATCGCCTTTTCCAGCGGACGCGACTGGAAGTTGCCGCGGAACAGGATGCAGAAATCACTCCACGGCACATTGCGCGACTGCGCCACGAAGGCGATCTCGGCGGCAACCTTTTCCGCCTCATGTTCGCTGTTGCGGCACTCCCACACGCGGATGCGTTCGCCGTCGGCCTGGTCACTCCACAGCTTCTTCAGGTGCTCGTGCGGGTTGTTGGCGATCAGCGCATTGGCCGCGCGCAGCACGCGGTTGGAACAGCGGTAGTTCTGCTCCAGCTTGATGATCTCCAGCTTGGGATAGTCGCGCCCCATCTGCTGCAGGTTTTCCGGATTGGCGCCACGCCAGGCATAGATCGACTGGTCATCGTCACCCACGCAGGTGAAGTTGCCCTTGTCACCGGCCAGCTGCTTGAGCAGCCGGTACTGCGCGTCGTTGGTGTCCTGGCATTCGTCCACCAGCAGGTAGCCGATGCGCTCGCGCCAAGCCAGCGCGATCTCCGGATTTTCTTCCAGGATCTGCACCGGCAGACGGATCAGGTCATCGAAGTCGACCGCATTGAACGCGGTCAGGCGCAGCTGGTAGCGCTCGTAGACGCTGGCCGCTTCCTTCTCGCGATTGCTGCGCGCGGCGGCCATCGCCTGCTCGGGCGACAGGCCGGCGTTCTTCGCGCGCGACACCAGGTTCTTCATGTCCTCGATGTCATCAGGCTTGGCCCCATACATCAGGTCCTTGATCTGCGCAGCGGCATCGTCTGCATCGAAGATCGAGAAGCCGCGCTTCAGGCCAACGGCCGCGTGCTCGATCTGCAGGAACTTCAGGCCCAGCGCATGGAAGGTGCAGATGGTCACCTCGTCGGCGTCCTGCTCGCGCAGGCGCTTGGCCACGCGCTCGCGCATTTCCTTGGCCGACTTGTTGGTGAAGGTGATCGCCGCGATGCGGCGCGCCGGATAGCGGCCGCAACCGATCAGGTGGGCGATCTTTTCCACGATCACACGCGTCTTGCCGCTGCCCGCGCCGGCGAGCACCAGCAATGGACCTTCGATGTGCAGGACGGCGGCGGCTTGGGGGGGATTGAGACCGTGCATGGGATGGGGATTGTAGCGGGGCCGGGTGACGACCACAGCGGGCCGCCGGTGGGGTTGCTGAACGGCTTCGGCGAAGCGGGGCTGCGGCGTACAATCCGTCGATGGCCAAGCTCTACTTCTACTATTCGGCGATGAACGCCGGCAAGACCACCACCCTGCTGCAGAGCGCCCACAACTACCGCGAGCGCGGCATGCGGGTGGCGATCCTGACCCCGCGCCTGGACGATCGTGCCGGCGCCGGCGTGGTCGCCTCGCGGATCGGCCTGCGTGCGGACGGCATGGCCTTCGACCGCGATACCGACCTGCAGCGCTGGGTCGAGCAGGATCTGGCAGCCAACGGCCCGATGGGCTGCGTGCTGGTGGACGAGGCGCAGTTCCTGACCCGCGCCCAGGTCTGGCAGCTCAGCGAAGTGGTCGACCAGCTGCGCATTCCGGTGCTGTGCTACGGCCTGCGCACCGACTTCCGCGGCGAGCTGTTCGAAGGCAGCCAGTACCTGCTGGCCTGGGCCGATGAGATGCAGGAGATCAAGACCATCTGCCACAGTGGCAAGAAGGCGACGATGACGGTGCGCGTGGACGAGCATGGCCACGCGGTGCAGGACGGCCCGCAGGTGGAGATCGGCGGCAACGACCGCTACGTGTCGGTCAGTCGCGCCGAGTTCAAGAAGATCACCCGCGGCGAAGGGCGGATCGATCCGGCGCAGGCGCCGCTGCCGCTGTAGCAGGCGCGCCGGTGCGCCATGACCTCCAGCGGTTTACAAGCACGCGCTGTCGCGCCTAGGCTGCGGCTCCCCTGCTGCCGAACTGGACGTCCGACATGCGCTCTGCCCTCCTGCTGCTGCTGCTGCCGCTGCTGTTGCTGCCCCTGCTGGCCACCGCGGCCGAGCGCCCGTCAGGTGAAGACGATGCGGCGGTGATCGGCGCCGGTTTCATGGACAGCCACCCGGACATGATGTACCGGCAATGGGGCGTCAACGCGCTGCGTCGCAACGATGTCAACGGCGCGATGGACAACTTCCGGCTGGCCGCGCGGTATGCGGACAAGCCTGCCCAGGGCTACCTCGGCGAGATGTACTGGTACGGGGTAGAGCAGCCGCGCAATCCGGTCATGGCCTATGCCTGGATGGAGGTGGCGGCCGAACGTGGCTATCCGTTGTTCGTCGAGCTGCGCAACGAGTACTGGGCCACGCTGCCGCTGGAGCAGCATGATGCGGCGCGCGCGCAGGCAAGCGCGCTGCGCGCCGAGTATGGTGACGAAGTCGCGCGCCCACGCATGGCCGAAGTGCTCAGAAAGGGGCGCCGCGAGATGACCGGCAGCCGCGTCGGCTCGATGTCCAACAACGTCGACATCGTGTACATGGACGGCGGAATCTCCCGCACCATCAAGGCCGATCGCCTCTACGACCCGAAGTACTGGGACCCGAAGCAGTACGAACGCTGGCAGGACGAAACCTGGATGAAGATCCGCCGGGGCACGGTGGAAGTGGGTGTGCCGACCCAGTCGCACGCCACCGACAGCAAGCCTTGAAACAACGGTGCCGGCATGTAGCCGGCACCGGGCCGCATCCATTCAGTACAGCGTGCGCTCCGGCGCACCTGCCGGCGGCGGGGTGTACTGGTACAGCCAGGTCTCGGTGAGGGTCTTGCCGCCACTGCGCAGGAACAGGCGGATGTCGATCTGCTCGGTGCTGCCTTCCGGCGGCACCAGGTCGAACATCGCGCGGTAGCCGTTGATCTCGCGCAGCGGGCGCGCCGACACGATCTCGACCCGGCCGCGGCTGGCTTCCACCACGGCCTCGACCTCCCCCTTGTCGATCAGCCTGGCCAGTTCGCCGCCTTCGAAGTCCACCGCGAAGCGCCAGCTGAAATACTCGCGCTTCTTGCCGACCACGCCGCCCAGGCCGGTGCGGCTGGCCACGCAGTGCGCCAGCGGCGGCCGTGCCGGCGGCTCGGCGCCCCAGTACAGGCGGTAGCCGACCAGCAGCTCCTGGCCCGGCTGCGGCTTTTCCTTCGGGTTCCAGAACGCCACGATGTTGTCGAAGGTCTCGTCCACGGTGGGAATCTCCACCAGCTGCACCGAGCCCTCGCCCCATTCGCCCTTCGGCTCCACCCACAGGCAGGGGCGCTTCTCGTAGAACACGCCGTCGTCCTGGTAGTGGTCGAAGTTGCGGTCGCGCTGCAGCAGGCCGAAACCACGCGGGTTGCGGTCAACGAACATGTTGAAGCGCAGGTTGCGCGGGTTCAGCAGCGGTCGCCAGATCCATTCGCCGGCACCGGTCCACAGCGACAGGCCGTCGGTATCGTGGATCTCCGGGCGCCAGTCCCATGCCATGCGGCGGTCGTTCTCGCCCACCTGGTACATGCTGGTGCACGGGGCGATGCCCAGCCGCTCGATCGCCTTGCGCGGGTACAGCGCGCTGTCGATGTCCATCAGCAGCACGTCGCCGTTGGTGATGGCGAAGCGGTACGCACCGGCCACGCTGGGCGAATCCAGCAGGCCGTAGACCACGATCGTCTCCGAATCGGCCGACGGCTGCTCCAGGTAGTAGGCGATGAAGTCCGGGAATTCCTCCGGCTTGCCCATGCCGGTGTCGATCGCCAGGCCGCGCGCGGACTGGCCGTACTGGCCTTCCTTGCCGACCGCGCGGAAGTAGCTGGCGCCGAGGAAGGCCGCGAAGTCGCGGTCGGTGTCCTTGCGGGTGTTCAGGCGGAAGCCGGCGAAGCCCAGATCGGCCGGCAGCTCGCCGTCCTTGATGCCGCTCTTGCCGTAGTTGAACGCCGCGCCGTCATAGGCCAGCTCCTGCGCCTTGCCGTCGACCACGTCGAACATGCGCACCGGCGAATGGAAGTACAGGCCCAGGTGGAAGAACTTGGCCTGGAACTTGCCCGGCTGGTCAGCCCACAGCGCATGGTCCTGGCGGTAGCCGATCGACTGGTACTGGTCCCAGTCCAGGCCTTCCAGGCGGCCCGGCAGCACCCGCTTGTGGCTCTTGTAGGGTGCCTGTGCCAGCGCGCGCGCCTGGCCCTTCAGGGTGGCGAAGTCGAACGGCTGCGGCTGGCCGAGGCGGCGCAGGCCCATCTGGCCGCTCTTGCTGGCCGCGCACGCGGGCAGGGACGGCAGGCCGAATGCAGCCAGGGCGAGGGAGGCATTGCGGATGAAGTCGCGTCGTTGCATGCAGGCGCGTCAGGCACAGAGGGAAGGTCGGCCATCATAGGCAGACAAACGTTAACGGGCAGCGGAGACGTACCCTGCCCGTTCAGCTGCCGCTGGCCGCCCGCCTCAGCGCTGGCAGTGGCTGCACCAGACGCTGGCGCGCTGGCCGATGGTGGCGTGCTTCAGCGCGCGGCCACAGTTCGGGCAGGGCAGCCCATCGCGGCCGTACACCAGCAGTTCCTGTTCGAAGTAGCCCGGTGCGCCGTCAGGGCTGATGAAATCGCGCAGCGTGGTGCCGCCACGGGTGATGGCGTAGCCGAGGATTTCCTTCACCGCGTCGGCCAGCCGCTGATAGCGCCCGCGCGAGATCTTGCCGGCCTCGCGCAGTGGACTGATGCCGGCCTTGAACAGGCTCTCGGCGGCGTAGATGTTGCCCACGCCCACCACCACCGCCTGGTCCATCAGGAAGGTCTTCACCGGCGCGCTGCGGCCACGGCTGCGGGCGAACAGGTAGTCGCCGTCGAACGCGTCGTCCAGCGGCTCCGGGCCCAGCCCCTGCAGCAGCGGATGGATCTCACCGGCCGGCTGCCAGAGCAGGCTGCCGAAGCGGCGCGGGTCGTTGAAGCGCAGCAGGCGGCCGTTGTCCAGGCTGATGTCGACGTGGTCGTGGGCGCGTACCGGCGTATCACCGGGCAGCACGCGCAGGCTGCCGGACATGCCCAGGTGCAGCACCGCGCTGCCGATGGCGGTATCCAGCAGCAGGTACTTGGCGCGACGGCGGATCTCCTCGATGCGCTGCCCCGGCAGCAGCTCGGCCACTTCCGGCGGAATCGGCCAGCGCAGGTCGGCGCGGCGCAGGATCACGCCATGCACGCGGCGGCCCTGCAGGTGCGGCGCCAGGCCGCGGCGGGTGGTTTCGACTTCGGGCAGTTCAGGCATGAACCGATTCTACGCCCGCTCAGCGTGGCGGTGCCGCCAGTTCACGGGCATCCAGGACGCCATCACCGTTGGCATCCTGCTTGTGGAAACGCTGCACGATCACCTGCCGCTGCTGCTCGCGGCTGATCGCCCTGCCCTTGCCGCCGGGCAGCTCGTCTGCGCTCAGCACGCCATCGCCATTGCGGTCCATGCGATCGAAGGCATACAGCATCCACTGCACGTACTCGGATTCACTCACCCGGCCGTCGCCATCGCTGTCCATCCGCTGCAGGTAGCTGGTGGTGTCGGTGACCTGGGCCAGCGCCGCGCCCGGCAGCAGCATCGTCAACGCAAGCCCATACCCAGCCCTCACGCGCCCACCAGGCTGTAGCCCTTCAACCGTGCGGCATAGGCCTGCAGCGCGGCGATCCCGCTTTCCTCGGCCTCACGGCACCACGCCTGCAGCTGATGCAGGCGCTCGGCAGCATCGTGGCCGCGGGCCTCGAGCAGCGCCGCCAGCCGCGCGCGGTACTCGACCAGGGTGCGGATGCGCGGGCGCTGTGCCACCCATTCGCTGAGCTGGGCACGACTGTCCGGCTTCAGCCAGCGGCCATCGTTGACCAGGCCACGGCGCAGACGGCGTGGCAGCAGGCGGCGCAGCTTGGCCCCGGCCTGCACGGCTTCCTCGCGCAGGGCCGGCATGAACACATTGCGCTGGTAATCGGTCATCGCCTGGAAGCGGTGCGACAGCAGCGCCTTCAGGGTTTCGGCATCGGGCACCGCGATGTTCGGGCGCACGTCCATGGCCGGCGCCACCCGCAGCACCTTGGCCAGACGCAGCGCCTGCAGCAGGCGGATCGCACTCCAGCCGATATCGAACTCCCAGCGCCGCATCGCGAAGCGCGCCGAACTGGGGAAGGCATGATGGTTGTTGTGCAGCTCCTCGCCACCGATCCAGAACCCCCACGGCGTGAGATTGGTGGAGGTGTCGGCGGACTCGTAGTTGCGGTAGCCCCACCAGTGCCCCAGGCCATTGACCACGCCCGCGGCCCAGAACGGGATCCATGCCATCTGGATCGCCCACAGGGCCACGCCCGGCAGGCCAAACAACACGGTATTGATCGCGAACAACAGCACCGGCCCCAACGTGGCATGCGGGGTATACAGGCGGCGCTCGATCGCATCATCCGGGGTGCCGCGCCCGTACTGCTCGATGTCCGCGCGCATGCCACGCGCTTCGCGGTACAGCTCCACGCCGTGCCAGAACACCTTGCCGATGCCACGGGTGACCGGGCTGTGCGGGTCGTCCTCGGTCTCCACCTTGGCGTGGTGCTTGCGGTGGATGGCCACCCACTCTCGGGTGATCATCGAGGTGGTCAGCCACAGCCAGAAGCGGAACACATGGGCCAGCGCCGGGTGGAAATCGACCCCACGATGGGCCTGGCTGCGGTGCAGGTACAGGGTCACCGAGAAGATGGTGATCTGAGTGAAGACCAGCAGCACCGCCAGCATGGCCCACCAGCCCAGGCCGAGCACACCACCGGTCAACAGGGACATCAGGGCATCTGGCATGACGGCTCTCCGGGTCGACGCGGGGATGGCAGACATCATGGGCGCTTGCGTTGCAAACTGCATCCCTGCGGCGATGCTTTGCATCGCCATCCGAGGCACCGTTCACAGTTGGGGACCTGAGTTGTCGAGCCTTGATCCACGCGCCAGCGCCATGACCGCCGCCCCGCCCCTGGCGGAGCAGCCCCCCTTGATCGAACTGGACCGCGCCACCGTGGTACGCGGCCAGGTGAAGGTGCTGCACGGGCTCAGCCTGCGCATCGCACAGGGCCAGCACACCGCCCTGCTCGGCCCCAACGGCTGCGGCAAGTCCACCTTCATCAAGCTGATCACCCGCGAGCTGTACCCGCTGGCCCAGGGCGACGGCGCGGTGGCGGTGAAGGTGCTGGGCCAGAACCGCTGGCAGGTGGACCGGCTGCGCTCGCAGCTGGGCATCGTCACCGGCGACCTCAGCAGCAACCTGGCCGACATGCCCGGGCTGACCGTGGAACAGGCGGTGCTGTCCGGCTTCTTCGCCAGCTACGTGGTGCCGGCCTTCCGCGAGGTGACCGCCGACATGCGTGCACGCGTCGGCGAGACACTGGCGATGACCGGCGCGCTGTCGCTGCGCGACCGCGCCTACGCCGAGTTGTCGGCCGGCGAGACCCGCCGCGTGCTGATCGCCCGCGCGCTGGTCAATCGGCCGCAGGCACTCCTGCTGGACGAACCTTCCACCGGGCTGGACCTGGTTGCCCGCGAACAGCTGGTGGCAACCATGCGGGTGCTGGCACAGCAGGGCATCACCCTGGTGCTGGTGACCCATCACATCGAAGAGATCATTCCCGAGATCGAGCGGGTGGTGCTGCTGCGCGACGGCCGCGTACTGGCCGATGGCACCCGCGCCGAGCTGCTGCGCAACGAACCGCTGTCGGCGGTGTTCGGCGGCGCGATCACGGTGGTCGAACAGGAAGGCCGACTGACCGCGTACGCGGGATAGACAGATGCATCGCTCTCCGTAACCGTCTGTAGAGTCGAGCCATGCTCGACTGCCGTTCGCCGCGAGCAGAAGCAGCCGAGCATGGCTCGGCTCTACAGAAGGCGGGGCAGCGGGCCGGATGTTCCGGCCCGCCACCGCTTTGCTCAGAACCGCAACGCCAGTGCGCGCGACTCGATCGGTGCCATCCGGCTCTGGTCCTGCAGCTGCAGGTCGCGCAGCTCGTACGGTGCGCCGAAGCCGGCCGGCAATGCGGCCTGGTCGAACGGCAGCACCAGCTGGCCTGCGCCCGGGCCATCGAACCACGCGGCCGCATGTGCCTGTGCGACCGGCTTCAACTGGCCATCGCGGGCCGTGGCATACAGCGTGCCCCGTGCCTCATAGCGGCCTGCGGCGGCCACCTGCAATGGCAGTGCCACCTGGCGATTGGACGGATCCGGTGCCGCCTGGCCACTGAAGCGGGCAGTCGGCCGTGCCACCGCAAAGGCGACCTTGCCATCGCGCAGCACACCGTCGGCCTGGGCGAACACCTGCAATTCCCACAGCCCCTGTGCAGTACCGACATCGGCCGGGATGCGCACCTGCGCGCGCAGGCTGCCATCGGTAGTGCGCAGCAGGCGCTGCGGCCAGCTGCGGCCATCCGGCGCGACCAGCAGGGCTTCTCCGCCGAGGCCGCCACGGCGCGATGCCAGCTGCGCGGTGGTGGCGCCGTCTTCCAGCAGGCGTGCCTGCAGCTGCATGTTGCCGCCGGCCAGCACCTGCGCCTGGTTGGCCTGCACCTCCAGCCGCAGCGGGCTGTTCGGCTCCAGCACCTGCACCACGTAGCGGCCCTGGGCCTGCGCGCTCTGCAGCGTGTAGGCACCGACGGCACTGGTCGCGCCGGTACGCAGCATGCTGCTGCCATCGCTGACCGGCATGCCGGCGTCCTGCAGCGCGCGCGCATCGACACTGCGCGCCACGCTGCTGCGGCCGGCCGGGTCGCGCACCTGTAGCGTGTTGGCCGGCAGCGCGCGGGCACCGTCGGCCGGGCTCAGCTGGATCACCGCATCCGGCGCCGTCAGTGGCAGGTCCAGGCCGCGTTGCAGCTGCGTGCCATCAACCTGCTGCCAGTAGCTGCGGCTGACCGAGGCATACGGCGTGGCCGCCTGCAGCGGTTGTGCGGGGTCCAGCGCCCAGGCAAAGGCCAGTGGCGCGTGTTCGCTCTCATCGGTGGGAAGCGGCGCGGCTACCAGGGCGGCAGGCACCTGATCGCCCGCACGGGCGCCCTGCAGCGGCTGCGCGGCCTGCGCTGCGGAAAGGGACAGCACTGCCAGGGTGGCGCCGGCCAGCAGGGTGGATTGAATCGTCATGGTCGTCTCCCTCACTGGGTCAGGTCGTTGCGCAGCAGGGTGCCGAGGCCGAAGCACTCGCGGCGGCTCTGGTTGTGGCTGAGCGGTTCTGCACCCTGGGTACGCGCCTTGTCGGTGAACCAGGTGGTGCCGGCGGCCTTCTGGCTGCTGCACTCCAGGAAGCCATCGGAGCAGGACGACAGCCAGTTCTGGGTGAACTCCAGGCCGACGTTGGCGGCATAGCCACCGCAGTAGCTGTTGCTGTCCCACACCGCCGATTCCACATCGCTGCCCACCACCGCGCGGAACGGTTTGGGCAGGGCGGGACGGCCGGCGGTGCCGTACAGGTTCTGCGCGTTGTAGGTGGCCATGCTCGCCACCTGCTGTTGGCGCACGGCGTCGTTCTTGTAGCCCAGCAGCCAGCCCAGCGAGGTTTCAAAGGTGTTGCCGTTGAGCACCGCATCGGCCAACGGCGTGCCGGCCGAAGACGGTGCCAGCGCGTTGACCTTGCGCACCGTGCGGATGATCTTCGGATAGCGGCTGTCATAGGTCGGGTTGGACAGGATCCAGCGCATCACGTTGCCGCCGTTGGAGTGGGTGATCACCACCAGCTGGGTGATGCCACGGCTGTCGATGAAGCCGGTCAGCTGATTGGCCAGGCAGCCGGCCGCTTCCGGCTTCCACATGTACTGGGTGAAGTCACAGTTGATGACGACGTAGTTGCTGCTGTTCGGCAGGCCTTGGCGCACGGTGTCGATGATCGCCGGCTGCCAGTAGTCCTGGGTGGCGTTGGTCTGCGCGCCGGTGCCATGCACGAAGGCCACGCCTACCACGTCGGCGGCCTGCGCCGGCGCTGTTGCAAGCCCGAGGAGCAGGGCCAGGACGGTACTTCCTGTTGCGGTGCTGCGCATCGCTTCTCTCCCTCTGTCTTCGGATCCCCCCGACCCGGCTGGAACTGGACGGCCCTGGCGCTTGCCGTTGTGCCGATGCTCGCGGTGCAGCGGCGTGAAAGTCCGTGCGCTGCGCCCGGAATCAGGAGACTGACGTCAAACGATGACGCTTTTCATATCGCGACAATGACCATGCCGGGTCTGGCCGTATGACCGATGTCCACTGCAGTGTCGTATGGGGGCTGCGATCATGGCGCGTTGTTTTCTCTCCCGGAGCCTGTCCATGTCGCTGATTTCCCACCCTGCCCGCCCGCTGCTCGGCCTTGCCGTCGTCGCGGCCCTGGCCGGTTGTGCCGCCACCGCCGCCAAGCCGACCGCCGTCGAAGCCAACATCACCACCAAGGCGGTGGGCTATCTGGACAAGAGCGCGGTTCCGGCCAGCCTCGACCTGGTACCGGCACCACCGGTGGCCGGTTCGGCCGCGCTCGCCCTGGACGAGCAGGTCAGCCGTGAAGCCCGCGCGCTGCGTGGCAGCCCGCGCTTCGCCCAGGCCGGTGTCGATGCGGAACTCGGTTTCCCCGAAGGCGCCAACCACTTCTCCTGCGCCGCCGACATCGACGTCGATGCGGTGAAGACCCCGGCGCTGTATCGCCTGCTGGAGCGCAGCCGGATCGACGCCAGTGCGGCGACCAAGGCGGCCAAGAACCACTACCAGCGCCCGCGCCCGTTCATGGTCAATGGTGAACCGACCTGCTCGCCGAAGGACGAGGAAGGCCTGCGCAAGAACGGCTCGTACCCGTCCGGCCACACCTCGATCGGCTGGGCCTGGGCCCTGATCCTGTCGGAGATCGCACCGGATCGCGCCGATGCCATCCAGGCGCGCGGCCGCAACTACGGCGAGAGCCGCCTGGTGTGCAACGTGCACTGGCAGAGCGACATCCTGGAAGGCCGCTTCATGGGCGCCGCCGCCGTGGCCCGCCTGCATGACAACGCCGCGTTCAACAAGGACCTGCTGGCCGCACGCAAGGAGATCGCTGCCGCGCGCAAGGCCGGCCTGCACTCCAGCCGCGACTGCGCGGCCGAGGAAGCGGTGCTGAAGGTGCGCCCGCAGAGCGCGCTGTAAGCGCCTGGCGGTTCAATTGTTGCCGGCCAACGGCCGGCACTACCGATGGGTGTAAAGCAGAAGGGCCGGCATTGCGCCGGCCCTTCTTCATTGCATCAACGCAGCCACCGCATCAGAACTTCGCGGTGAACTCCACGCCCCAGGTTCGCGGCTCGTTGAGGAAGCCGGTCAGGTTGTTGAAGTCGATCGCGCCGACCACGCGGGTCTGGTTGGTCAGGTTGCGGCCGAACACGGCCACGTCGTACTGGCCGTAATCCCAGTTGTAGCCCAGGCGCAGGCCGCCTTCCAGCGAACTACGGCCGCGGAATTCCGGCGACTCGTAGATGAAGAAGTTCACCGCGCTGCGGTAGGCCCAGTCGGTGTAGGCATACAGCTCGCTGCCATCGCTGAGCGGGAAGCCGACACGCAGGGTCGCGTTGTGGATCCACTTCGGCGCCTGCGGCAGCGGATTGCCGTTGACCAGTGCGTAGGTGCCACCGTTGATGACGGTGGTCGGGTCGTTGATGGTGCAGCCACCGCCGCAGATCGCTACCGCCAGATCCTTGTCCTTGATCTCGGTGTCGTTGTAGCTGCTGCCGAAGGTCAGCAGCACGTTGTCAGCCAGATAGGCTTCCAGGTCCAGCTCCACGCCCTGGCCGATGGTCTTGTCGGCGTTGAGCAGGGTGGCGGTGTTGTTGGTGCCGCCCACGGCGATCAGCTGCTGGCCGTCAACGTTGTAGCGGAACACGCTCAGGCCCAGGCGCGCACGGCGCTCGAACAGGTCGGCCTTGATGCCGGCTTCGTACGAGATCACCTTCTCCGAATCGGCCTGCGACAGGCCCGGCGCGAAGGCCAGGCGGCCCTGGATCGACGGCGCACGGAAGCCCTTGGCCACGCGGGCGTAGGCATTCACGTTGTCGGTCAGCTTGTACACGCCGCTGACATCCCAGCTGACGTCGTTGACGTCGGTGTTGGCCAGGTACGGGCCACTGACCGGGGTGCCGAACGGAAGGACGGCCTGCAGCACGCTGGCGTTGAAGTCCTTCTTGTCCTGGGTGTAGCGCACGCCGGCGCGCAGCTTGAAGCGGTCGGTGACATCGAAGTCACCCGAGGCGAACACCGCCCATGCCTTGTTGCGCTGGTTCTGCACCACATGGCCGGTCTGCGGGTTGCCCGGCTTCAACGAGTTGTAGTTGAAGTTGTTGATGGTCACGTCTTCGTCGAAATAGAAGACGCCGGCCTGCCAGTCGAAGCGGCCCCATTCGTTGGATTCGACGCGGAACTCCTGCGTCCACTGGCGATGGTGCGGCAGGCCGTCGGCCGACTCCGACGAGAACGGGATGAAGCCCGGCCCATAGTTGCCAGCGCCCAGCGATGCGTCGCCGTAGCCACCGTCGATGTCACCACGATTGAGCGATTCGGCGGTTTCATAACCGGTGATCGAGTGCAGGGTCACCGAGCCGAGGTTCCACTGCAGGCGCGCGCTGCCGCCCCAGGTCTCCAGGTCGGAGAAGTTGACGCCGTCGTTGGCCACCTTGTCGCGGTCGAAGTTCTCGACCAGCGAATTGCCACCCTTTTCGATGATGTTGGCGCGGAACAGGCGCGCGGTACCGTTGAGCTTGCGCTTGTGCAGGTTGAACAGTGCTTCGAAGTCGTCGCCTTCGTACAGGAACTGCACGCGGCCGGCGGCTTCGTCATAACCTTCGAAACCGCTGTTGGGCGCACCGGCGCGGGTGTTGTCGACCCAGTCGTCACGGCGCTGGTAGATGGCCGAGACGCGTGCCGACCAGCGGTCGGTCAGCGGGCCGCCATAGGCGCCCTGCACGTTCCAGCTGTTGTAGCTGCCATAGCCCACGCGCACGTAGCCGTCGGCATCCTGCGACGGGCGCGCCGAATCGAACTTGACCACGCCGGCCGGGGTATTGCGGCCGAACAGCGTGCCCTGCGGACCGCGCAGCACTTCCACGTTGGCCAGGTCGAACAGCGGGAAGCCCTTCAGCAGCGGGCTTTCCTGCACCACGTCGTCGTACACCAGCGACACCGGCTGCGACGCATTGAGGTCGAAATCGGTGTTGCCCAGGCCACGGATGTAGAAGCGCGGGAAGGCACGGCCGTAGGACGACTCGATGTTGAGGCTGGGCACGCGCGCGGCCAGGAAGCGGATGTCATCGCCCGCCGAACCCAGCACATCGAGCTTCTCGCCCTGGATCGCGCTGATCGCGACCGGCACGTCCTTGGCGTTCTCGACGCGGCGCTGCGCGGTCACCTGCAGGGCATCAAGGGCAACCGGATCCTTGGCAGCGGGAGTTTCCTGGGCGGCTGCTACCAGCGGCAACAGGGCGGAAAGAGCGGCAACGAGGGGGCGCGCGACCGGAAGGCGGCCACGGGAAGTGCGGGTCGGAGACATGGCGGTAGGCTGTGTTTGGAGGGGTGGTAAAACGGCGCTACCAGATAATTGTTGCAATACAGCACCTGCCCCGCAAATGCCTGCCGTTCATGGCCGCGTCGCTCCGGCCCCCGCGCCCTCGCTAGACTCGGGGTTTTCCAGCCCTGCAGAGCCGCCGCGATGACCCAGTGGTACTTCCATGCCTCTGCCCAGGCCGAGCGTATCGGCCCGCTTGATGACGAGGCCGCGCGCCGTTATGCGCAGGCCAACCCGCGCGCCCTGGCCTGGTGCCAGGGCATGAGCGGGTGGACCTCGATTGCCGAGGTGCCCGAACTGCAGTCCGCGGCCCCGGGCATGCCGAACACCCCGCCGCCGGTCCCCGCCGCGGCCAGCGGTCGCGCCGACGACATCGAGTTCCGCATCGTCGGCCATGAAATGCAGTTCGTGGAGATCGAGCTCGACCCCGGTGAGAGCGCCATTGCCGAGGCCGGCGCATTGATGTTCAAGGATGCCACCGTGCAGATGGACACGGTGTTCGGCGCCGCCAACGGCGACCAGGGCGGCGGCTTCATGGGCAAGGTGATGGCCGCCGGCAAGCGCGTGCTGACCGGCGAGAGCCTGTTCGCCACCGTCTACACCCAGAGCGGCCACGGCAAGGGCAAGGTCGCCTTCGCCGCGCCCTACCCCGGCACCGTGCTGGCAATGAAGCTGGACCAGCATGGCGGCCGCCTGATCTGCCAGAAGGACAGCTTCCTGGCCGGCGCGCGCGGCGTGCAGATCGGCGTGCAGTTCCAGCGCAAGATCATGACCGGCCTGTTCGGCGGCGAAGGTTTCATCATGCAGAAGCTGGAAGGCGACGGCTGGGTGTTCATCCATGCCGGCGGTTGCGTGGTGGAGCGCGAGCTGGCCGCGGGCGAGCGGCTGGATGTGGATACCGGCTGCGTGGTGGCCTACCACCCGACCGTAGACATGGACGTGCGCCGGGTGGCCGGCATCAAGAGCATGCTGTTCGGCGGCGAAGGCGTGTTCCTGGCCACGCTGACCGGCCCGGGCAAGGTCTGGCTGCAGTCGCTGCCGTTCTCACGCCTGGCCGGCCGCATGTGGATGGCCGCGCCGCAGGGCGGTGGCCAGAACCGCGGCGAAGGCTCGGTGCTGGGCGGCCTGGGCCGGATGCTGGACGGCGACAACCGGTTCTGACCGCCCCCGGTCGTGCCGGCCGCTGGCCCGCAACCTCATGGACCTTGGCGCGCATCCCGGTAGTGCCGGCCGCTGGCCGGCAGCCTCATGAACCTTGGCGAGCGTCCCGGTAGTGCCGGCCGCTGGCCGGCAGCCTCATGAACCGCTGCCAGGTTCCCAATGATTGCCGGCCAGCGGCCGGCACTACCTTTATGAATGGGCGATGTTTCCTACCCTGCCCGCCCCGCCACGGCTTCGGTATGCTGGCGCCCTTTCCTGAATCCGGCGCCGCGAGCGCACTGCCGATGAGCCTGTTCCGCCCCCGCATGCTGCTGTCCGTCGCCCTGATCGGCCTGCTGGCCGGCTGCGGTGGCGACCCGGTCCGCCCCACACCGCCGCCGGCGCCGACCGTGGTGCCGCAGGCCAAGCCGGTGAAGATCGGCATCGCCCTCGGTGGTGGCGCAGCCAAGGGCTTCGCGCACATCGGCGTGATCAAGATGCTGGAAGCCAACGGCTTCGAGCCGGCCGTGGTGTCCGGCACCAGCGCCGGCAGCGTGGTCGGCGCGCTGTACGCCAGCGGCATGGACGCGTTCCAGATGCAGAGCAAGGCGGTCGCGCTGGACGAAGCCAGCATCCGCGACGTGCGCCTGTTCTCCGGCGGCCTGGTGCAGGGCCAGAAGCTGCAGGACTACGTCAACGAGCAGGTTGCCAACCGTCCTGCCGAGCGCCTGAAGAAGCCGTTCGCCGCCGTCGCCACCCAGCTCGAAACCGGCGAGCGCTCGATCTTCGTGCGCGGCAACGTCGGCCAGGCGGTGCGCGCGTCCAGCAGCATTCCCGGTGTGTTCGAACCGGTGAAGATCGGCGGCCGCAACTACATCGATGGCGGCGTGGTCAGCCCGGTGCCGGTGGATGCCGCGCGCCAGCTCGGCGCCGACTTCGTGATCGCCGTGGACATCTCCAGCAAGGCCAGCGGCAAGGCGCCGACCGACATGCTGGGCATCGTCAACCAGTCCATCTCGATCATGGGCCAGCGCCTGGGCGAACAGGAACTGGCACGCGCCGACATCGTCATCCGCCCGAAGGTGCTGGACATCGGCGCCGCCGATTTCAGCCAGCGTGGCACCGCAATCCTGGAAGGCGAAAAGGCCGCGATGGCAGCCATGCCGCAGATCCGCGCCAAGATCCAGCAGCTGCAGCGTGCACGTGCCGCCGCAGCCGCACCGGCACCGGTGGCCGCGCCGAAGTGCGAGGAAGCCTCGCGCCTGGGCAAGCTGATGGGCCGCAAGGGCAAGTGCTGATCTGAGCCGGTGTGTCGCTGCCAGACTGCGACGCGCGTGCTAGCGCGTGGGCCGGTAGCCGCTGGCCTGCTGTCGCTCGCGCCTGCGCTTCTGGCGCGCCTGCTCCTGCAGTGTCGCCGTGTGCTGCAGCTGTTCCATGCCATCGGCCGGTACGTGCAGCTGGCGTCGCGCACGGGTCAGCGCCAGATAGACCGCGCGCACCGGGTTGTGCCAGATGCGCCCGCCCTGCCCCGCACTGAAGCAACCGGGCGACAGCGAGACCACGTCGAACTGCAGGTTCTTCGCGTGTTCGGCCAGGCACAGCGCCACCCGCCCTTCAGCGGGCGTGTCCTGGTCATCAAGCGCTTGCAGCAGTGACTGCACCCGATCGGCAGACGCAAACAGTTCGACCAGCGCGCCCTGCCCTTCGTCGGCCTGCGTGGCCAGGAAGCGCTCCCATTCCTGGTCCGATGCGCTGTCGCGGCGCCGGCGCCACGCATCCAGTGGCCGCTGCAGCACGCTGCGCAGCGCGCGCAGCGATGCCGGATGCAGGTAGGGCCGCAGCCCGAGTGCGTGCAGCTGTGCCGCGTCCAGGGCCAGATCGGCGACGCTGCCATGGATGCGCAGGCCCTCGCTCGGCACCTGCGCCCAGTCGCGGTAATGCAGCACACCGGTGGCGCGGTCGGTGGCACCGACGAACGGCCCACTTTCCTGGCCCAGTCCATCCAGTGCCAGGGTCTGGTTGACCAGACCCTCGACCTGGTTGCCCTGGCGCACCGACTGGTGCATTTCCAGCACCTTCGACGCGGCCCAGCGCGGCACCGTACCGGTCAGGCACTGGTGCGGATCACCCAGGCTGACCACGCCAGGCGCATGGCCGGCCAGCAACTGCTTCCACGACGGGCTCAGGTCATGCGCCTCGTCCACCAGCAGCATGCCCATGTCCAGCGGCGGGGTGACGCCGCGCAGCGCCAACCACTTGCCAATGTGCGCCGGGCTGAGGCTCAGCAGCGTGCCCCGCTGCAGTTCGGCGTCGAACATGCAGCGCCAGACGTGCTCGGCGGCCGCCATGTACGGTGACACATCGAGCATCGCGGCAGGCACCGAACGGTCGAAATGCTGGAAGGCCATGCGCGGCGCGGACGAGGCGCACCAACGGTTGATGGCCTCGAACGCGGTCAGCAGCACCTGCTCCGGGCTGCGCCCACCGATGCCCTGCAGTCCGATGCGGCCGGCAATCTCGCGCGGCGTACGGGTGCTGCGCCGGTAGCTGGCAACGAAGCCACCGGTCTGGCCGCTGCGCGCGGCGTGCTGGGCCACGCGGTTGGCGAACTCGATCTGGGTCAGCAGGCGCACCGCAGTGCTGGCCGGCACGCGGGCGCGGAAGGCTTCCACCTGCCCACGCGAGGGCGCCACGTAGGTGTAGCGGCCCGGCCGCGCATCCATCAGCGCCAGCACCAGGTGGCCCTTGCCGGTGCCGGCATAGCCATCGAGGTCGATCAGCTCATCGGGGTTGGCGGCGATGGCGCGCAGCACGCGGGCCTGCTCTGAGGTGTACAGGCCATGGTGTTCGACCGACCGCGCGTCCGCGGCGGCGACGTCATCCTGCGTGGCCTCGTCGTCGTCACTGGAAAAGGTGGCGGGAAAGCGGATCTCATGTTCGACCAGGGTTTCCTGGCAGGCCTGCTGCAGGGCCAGGCCCGGGTACTCCCGTGGCGACTGCGCGATGACGTCCTGCAGGATCTCCGCCGGCGCCAGCAGCACGCCGTGGGCAGCCAATGCGGTCAGCCAGGCATCCAGCTCCGGTTGGCCACCGCCACCGGGCCCGGCCAGCTGTGCAGCCGCGCCTTCGTTGCCAGCAAACAACGCGCAGGCATCATGCAGCAGGCGCTCGATCTCGGCCGCCGGATGCAGGCGCGTCCGGCACAGCTGCGCGGCCATCAGGCCGGCCTGCTCCACTGCGGTCTGCGGTGGCGTGCCATGGGCAACGTAGCGCGCCAGCGACTTGCGCTGCAGCGGCAGGAACGTGGTGGTGGGCAGCGGGTGCTGGAGTTCGGACATGCGTGGAACCGGAAAGGAACGCTGCGACGCGCGCAGGGCGGAGATGCTCGGCTACCCGCCCGGCGCCGTCAAATCGCAGCGGCGCGTTCATTCCAGCTGCGACAGCGGCAATGCCTGGAAGCCCTTCACCGTGCGCAGCACGAAGCTGGAATTGGCATCGGCCACGCCACCGGCGTTGAGCAGCCGGTCAAGCAGGAAGTGCGAGAAGTGCTCCAGGTCGCGCACGTAGACGTGCAGCAGGTAGTCCATGTCGCCGGTCAGTGCATGGCAGGCCACCACTTCATCCCAGCCCTGCACGCTGTCCACGAAGTGGCCGATGGCGGCCTGGTCGTGCTTTTCCAGCTGCACGCGCACGAAGGCCTGCAGGCCCAGCCGCAGCTGCCGTGGCTCCAGCCGCGCGCCATAGCCGACGATCACGCCCTCGCTTTCCAACCGCTGCAGGCGACGCAGGCAGGCAGAGGGCGAGAGGTTCACCCGCGTCGCCAGCTCGGCGTTGGTGGCGCGCCCATCCCGCTGGATTTCAGCCAGCAGACGTATATCCGTGCGATCGAACTGGACTTCTCCGGCCATTGTTGCCCCGCAACATGGTGAGTACGCAAGGATATTGCGCCAACAAGGCCAATCGGCGCAACTTTTGCAACCCTGTTGCGCGCGCCCTGCCCTAGCATCGTGGGTATCTCATCCCGGAGTGCCCCATGGACCTCGCCCAGCCCCGCCGCGTCGAACACCAGCAGACCGACAAGGGCTACGTGCCGGTGTATACCACCGCGCTCGTCGAGCAGCCGTGGGACACCTACAGCGCCGACGACCACGCCACCTGGAGCACGCTGTACCAGCGCCAGCGCGAACTGCTGGTCGGCCGCGCCTGCCAGGAATTCCTGGATGCACAGGACGAGATGGGCATGAGCGCGCACATGATTCCGCGCTTCGACCAGCTCAACGAAGTGCTCGGCGCCGCCACCGGCTGGACCCTGGTCGGCGTGGAAGGCCTGCTGCCGGAACTGGACTTCTTCGACCACCTGGCCAACCGTCGTTTCCCGGTGACCTGGTGGATCCGTCGCCCGGACCAGATTGATTACATCGCCGAGCCGGACCTGTTCCACGATCTGTTCGGCCATGTGCCGCTGCTGATGAATCCGGTGTTCGCCGACTACATGGAGGCGTACGGCCGTGGCGGCGTCAAAGCCCACGCGATCGGCCCGGACGCGCTGCAGAACCTGACCCGCCTGTACTGGTACACGGTGGAGTTCGGCCTGATCGATACGCCCGACGGCCTGCGCATCTACGGCGCCGGCATCGTGTCGTCGAAGGGCGAATCGCTGTACTCGCTGGAGTCGGCCGCGCCCAACCGCATCGGTTTCGACCTGCAGCGGATCATGCGCACGAAGTACCGCATCGACACCTTCCAGAAGACCTACTTCGTCATCGACAGCTTCGAACAGCTGATGCAGGCGACGTCGCCGGACTTCACCCCGATCTACGCGGCGCTGTCTGATCAGGCGCATCTGCCGGCGGGCGATGTGCAGGCCGATGACCGCGTGTTCCAGAAGGGCACCGGCGAAGGCTGGGCCGACGGCGGCGATGTGTAAGCGCACGGCGTACAGCGCTTCGCATTGAACGGAAAACGGCGCACCTGAATGCGCCGTTTTCGTTGCTGCCTGCCTGCACCGTCACGGCAGTGCAGGCGAGGGCAGGGCGATCAGGCGTCCACGGCCCGGCAGGAACCGCGCACCATCAATTGCGGATGCACGCTGGTTGCGGTCGGCGCATCCGGCACGTCGGCCTGCACCAGCATCGCCGCTGCCATGCGCCCGATGTCGGACACATGGCGGCGCACCGAGGTCAGCGGCGGCCACAGCCGCGACGCCAGCGGGCTGTCGTCGTAGCTGACGATCGACAACTGCTGCGGCACCGCGATGCCCGCACGCAACGCCACCTGATACACGCCGGCAGCCATTTCGTCGTTGCCGGCAAAGATCGCACTGGGCCGTTGTCCGCCCATCAGCAGCCGTTCGGCGGCATGCACGCCGGACTCGAACGTATCGCCCGCTTCCAGCACGCGTTCACCCGGCAGGGTCAGGCCCACCTGCGCCAGCCGGTCGAGGAAGCCATGGGTGCGCTCGCGTGCGGTACGGCGGTCACCCGGACCGGCAATCACCGCGATGTCGCGGTGGCCGAGCGAGAGCAGGTAGCCCGCTGCCGCGGCTGCACCGTCGCGATCATGGGTGACCACGGCCTGTGCCTCGTCATCCGACACATGCGCGTTGATGCGGACGTAGCGGCATTCAATGCCGTCGAGCATCTCCGTCAACGCAGCTGACTCGGAGGCACGCGGGCCCAGGATCACGCCATGCAGCTTCTGCTGCTGCACGAAGCGCCGCACGCCGTACGCACAGTCCGGAGCCAGGCTGTCGCAGGGATGCACGACCAGTTCATAGCCGGTGCCGCGCAGCGCTTCCAGCGCGCCGTGCTGCAGGTCGACGATGCATTGGGCGCCCGGGTCGTCATACACCAGGCCGATCAGGAAGGAGCGGCGGAACGCGAGGCCGCGCGCCAGGGGGTCGGGCACGTAACCGACCTCGCGCATCAACGCCTCGACCTTGTCGCGGGTGTCTTTGCGCACCAGCGGCGAGTTGTTGATGATTCTTGAAACCGTTTTCTTGGAAACTCCCGACAGTCGTGCGATGTCGTTGATCGTGGCAGCCTTGCCCTTCGATGCCGGCAACGCGGCATCGCTAATGATTCGCACTGACATGTATAGAACCAGGTAAGTCGGAGAATTCTAGCCTTGCGCCCGTGGGGCGCGAAGTTGCGGAATGTCGCAGCGAAGATGGATCGCGTCGTGTTCGACCGCTTCTGCTGCGCGAGGTTCCATTGTGATCGCTCTACTTGATGTCCATCTGAACCGTTCTTCCGCGCGTGTTCACCTTGAATGCGGGCGCGACGCGCGCGAACGCCAACATTCCCTTAACCACGCTCCGCTACAGTCGGGGCATGGACCTGCAGACTTCTCCGTTTCCGGTGTTCCGTGGCCGCGACAGGTTGATCGCTGCGGTCGACGCGGCGATGACCTCCGGTGATGCCGAGCGCATCACCGCCGACCTGCAGCTGGCGCTGCAGGAAGCCATCGCGGACAGCCGCATCGAATTGCCCGAGTGCGTACACCGTCCGGTCAGTGATCATTACGCGCGACGCCCGCTGTACCACAGCCGCGAACACGGCTACAGCGTGATTGCCATGAGCTGGGGCCCAGGGCAGGGCACGCCGCTGCACGACCACGATGCCATGTGGTGTGTGGAGGGAGTGTGGTCAGGCGAGCTGGAAATCACCCGCTATGAACTGCTGGAGCGCAACGGTGAGCGCTGCCGCTTCCGCCGCCACGCCGTGCTGCGCGGGGGCTGCGGCAGTGCCGGCAGCCTGATTCCGCCGCACGAGTACCACACCCTGCGCAACGCCAGCAACGAAGCGCTGGCGATCTCGGTTCACGTGTACGAGGCGCAGATGGAGCGCTCGGCGGTGTTCGATCCGCTCGGTGGTGACTGGTACCAGCGTCGCATCCAGGCATTGCAGGCCGACCCGGCCTGAGCCGGGGGCAGGGCGGGGCACCACCAGCACCGTCGTGAGCCACGTGGCATCATGCGCCGCTGCGCTGCCGGACCCGGCGGCGATCCGCGATGCCCGGTCGGGCAAGGAGCAAGACGATGTCCAGCGCTGATCCGCGCCTGCGCGCGCTGTTGAAGCTGGCACCGGTGATTCCGGTGTACACCCCCGAAGATGTGAATGAAGCGGTCGAAGTGGCCCAGGCGCTGTTCCGCGGCGGCCTGCCGGTGATCGAAGTGACGCTGCGCACGCCGCAGGCGCTGGATGCGATCAAGGCGATGGTCGAGGCCGTGCCCGATGCGGTAATCGGTGCCGGCACCGTGCTCAACGCCGCGCAGATGCAGGCAGCCAAGCAGGCCGGTGCGCGTTTCGCGGTGTCCCCCGGTGCCACGCCGACGCTGTATGCCGCCGCGCGTGATGCCGACCTGCCGTACCTGCCTGGTGCCGCCACTGCCTCCGACCTGATCTTGGGCCTGGAGCACGGCCACGACACCTTCAAGTTCTTCCCGGCGGTGCAGGCCGGTGGCGCTGCGTTGCTGGCGGCCTGGCACGGCCCGTTCGCCGATATGCGCTTCTGCCCGACCGGCGGCATCAGCGCGCAGACCGCGCCGCAGTTCCTGCACCTGCCCAACGTGCTGTGCGTGGGCGGCTCGTGGCTGACCACCCCGGCGCTGCTGCAGACCCGCGACTGGGATGCGATCGAGCGTCTGGCCCGCGAGGCCTCGGTACTGGCCGGCTGAACCGCTGCACGAATCGTCAAAGGTTTGATCGTGATCAAAGCGCCGGCCTCGAGCCGGCGTCATTCTGTGGGCAAGCGCACTACGGAGATCCGAACATGAATTCGACCATGAAGGCCGCTGTCGTGCGTGAGTTCGGCAAGCCACTGGTGATCGAGGAAGTCCAGGTACCGCGCCCGGGGGCGGGCGAAGTACTGGTCAAGATCGAGGCCTGTGGCGTCTGCCACACCGACCTGCACGCCGCCGAGGGCGACTGGCCGGTGAAACCGAACCCGCCGTTCATCCCCGGCCACGAGGGCGTGGGGCACGTCGTGGCCGTGGGAGGCGGGGTAGGGCACGTCAAGGAAGGCGACAGGGTCGGCATCCCCTGGTTGTACTCGGCGTGTGGCCATTGCGAACACTGCCTGGGTGGCTGGGAAACGCTGTGCGAGACACAGCGCAACACCGGTTACTCGGTCAACGGCGGCTTCGCCGAGTACGCACTGGCCGATGCCAACTATGTCGGCCTGCTTCCGAAGGACGTGGGCTTCGTCGAGATCGCGCCGGTGCTGTGCGCCGGCGTGACCGTCTACAAGGGCCTGAAGGTCACCGACACCAAACCCGGTGACTGGGTGGCGATTTCCGGCATCGGTGGCCTGGGCCACATGGCGGTGCAGTACGCCCGCGCGATGGGTCTGAACGTGGCTGCGGTGGATGTGGACGACAACAAGCTGGCATTGGCCCGGCAGCTCGGCGCGCAGATCACCGTGAACGCGCGTACCACCGATCCGGCCGCCTTCCTGAAGAAGGAAATCGGCGGCGCGCACGGCGCCCTGGTCACCGCGGTGTCGCCGAAGGCGTTCGAGCAGGCGCTGGGCATGGTCCGCCGTGGCGGCACGGTCTCGCTCAACGGACTGCCGCCCGGTAATTTCCCGCTGGACATCTTCGGCATGGTGCTCAACGGCATCACCGTGCGTGGCTCGATCGTCGGCACCCGGCTGGACCTGCAGGAGTCGCTGCAGTTCGCTGCCGAAGGCAAGGTCGCGGCCACGGTCAGCACCGACCGCCTGGAAAACATCAACGACGTGTTCGCGCGCATGCATGCGGGCACGATCGAAGGCCGCGTGGTGCTCGACTTCGCCGCCTGACCGCCTGTGCATGGCCGCCGTCGCTCCGTCCCCCTCTCCCACGGACGCGGCGGCCATGCCTATCCCCCGGTGGTGCCGGCCGTTGGCCGGCAAACCCCAGGCATTTCGCGCCGCCGTACAATGCGCGCATGCCCGACCTGCTCAAGACCCTGTTCCTGTCCCTCGTCGCCCTGATCGGCGGCGTGCTGTCGCTTGCGCTGGTCAGCAGCGTCGCCAGCTGGCTGCCCCCGCTGGTGGGCATGTCGCCGGACAACAACAGCGTGCAGCTGGGGTGGGACCTGGCCTTCAGCGTACTGGGCGGCATCGCCGGCATTTCCTTCGGCACCTACTACGCGCCGTGCTGGCCGCGTTCGCATGGGTTCTCGATCTGGTCGCTGATCGCGCTCGGCTGCGCCTACGCAATGTGGACCGCAGGCGCGGATTTCCCGCTCTGGTTCGTCATTTCGCTGCTGGCATCGCTGCCGTTGCAGCTGCTGGCCGGCTGGTGGTTCGGTCGCCGCGCGTCGCGCGATCCGCGCTGAGCGCATCCAGGTAGTGCCGGCCGCTGGCCGGCAACCTCGCCCATCCTACAGGTGCCGGCCAGCGGCCGGCACTACCGCTTCAGCGACGGCAGCGTCTGCTTCAATCGCGCGATGCCCTGCCATGGGTCACCCTTCAGCCGCTTGGCACGCGCCAGCGCCTTGGCCATCGGAAACGCGTCGGCCGCGCTCACCCGCGCCAGTTCTTCCCAGCGCAGCGGCACCGCCACGCCGCCAGAATCGCGTGCACGCAGCGACCACGAGCACACGCTGGTGGCGCCTCGGGTGTTGCGCAGCCAGTCGATGAAGATGACGCCATTGCGCTTCGCCTTGCTCATCGTCGCCACGTAGCGGTCCGGCGCCTGCTCCGCCATCGCCTGTGCGAACGCCTCGCAGAATGCCTTGGCTTCGCCCCAGCCAGCCTTGGGCTGCAGTGGTACCACCACGTGCACCCCCTTGCCGCCAGACAGGCGTACGAAGCTCTCCAGACCCACCTGCTGGAGGCGGTCACGCACATCGCGTGCACCGGCTTTCACCTGTGCCCAGCTGACGCCGTCACCAGGGTCGAGATCGAACACCAGTCGATCCGGATGCTCCGGGTCGGCCACGGTCGCACCCCAGGGATGCAGCTCCAGCGTGTTCATCTGCACCAGTTGCAGCAGGCCCCGCGCATCGTCGATGTAGACGTAATCCTCGCGGCCGCTCTTCTGCAGGAGGGGCACCGCATGTACCGCATCGCCCAGGCCGGGGCCATGATGCTTCTGGAAGAAGCAGGCCTTGCCGACGCCATCCGGACAGCGCAGCAATGACAGCGGACGTCCGGCGATTTCGGGCAGGATCCAGCGCGCCATGCGCTGGTAGTAGTCGGCCACGTCGCCCTTGCTCAGTTTCTGCTTTGGAAACACCACCCGCTCAGGATGGGTGATCTGGACCTCACCTCCGGCTTCGGCATCTGCGGTGCTCATTCCCAGGTCCTCCTTCTGCTTGTCGCTGCGCAACCGCTTGAAACTGGCCTGGCGCAGCAGGCCTTCCTTGCCCCAGCCACGGAACGCCACCTCCGCCACCGTCACCGGTTTCACCCAGCGTACGCTGGCTGCGCGGAACGGCACATGCGCCGGCAGCTGCAGCACCGGCGTCTTCACTGCCAAAGGCTGCAGTGCCTTGAGCAGCGCGCGCAGGCGCTCGTCGTCGAAGCCGGTACCCACGCGGCCCACATAGCGCAGCCCGGCCTTGTCCGGCGTGGCCAGAAGCAGCGAGCCGAATCCCACCCGGGAACCCTTGGGTGCCGTATAGCCGACGATCACGAACTCGTCGGTGTCTTCGTGCTTCACCTTCACCCAGCTGCGCGCGCGGGTGTTTACGTACGGCGCATCCACCTGCTTGCTGACGATGCCTTCGAAGCCGGCCTCGCCGCTGGCATCGAACACCTGCGGCCCATGGTCGACCACGTGTTCGCTGAAGGCCAGTGTGCCGGGCGCCGGCCCGATGAGATCCTTCAGCAGCGCCTTGCGTTCCAGCAACGGCGCACGACTGATGTCCACGCCGGCCACACCCGGAAGATCGAACACGATGTAACGCAACGGTTGCTTCGAGCTTCCATCGATCACGCGCTGCAGTGCTGCGAAATCGCTGCGTCCTTCCTTGTCCAGAACCACCAGCTCGCCATCCAGGCGCGCATCGCGCACCGGCAGCGCCAGCACGGCCTGCGCGACCTCGGGAAAATCGGCCGTCCAGTCCAGGCCGTTGCGCGAGCGGAGTTTCACCTCGCCATTGTGCAGATCGGCCAGCAGACGATAGCCGTCCCACTTGATCTCGTGCAGCCAGCGCTCGCCGTCGGGGGCACTGTCGCGATGATCGGTCAACTGCGGTTTGAACCCAAGGGGAAAGGGCGTATCACGTGCGCCGTGCAGTTGCAGCGCGCGTGCATGCCAACGCGCATCGGCCTTGCGCGTGGTCGTGCGTGCGACGGGTGCAGCACGCGCCGCCTTCGCTGTGGAACGCTTCTTCGCCGCAGATGCTCGTTTCGGCGTGGGTGCCGTCAGCAGGTCATCCGCCTCCGCGTCGCGCGCTTCGCCGTCGTCGCGCTTCATCAGCAGCCACTGCACCTGGCGGCCTTTCATCGCGGTCCGCACCAGCTTCCAGCCACCGGCCAGACGTTGCCCGTGCAGCACGAAGTCGATCTTTCCAGCCGCCAGCGCCTGCAGTGGATCGCCTTCACAGGCCCAGGTGCCGTGATCGAAGACATCCACGTGGCCAGCGCCATAGTGGCCTTCAGGAATGTCTCCTTCGAAACCGGCGTAGGACAACGGGTGATCTTCCACCTCCACGGCCAGCCGCTTCTCACCAACGCGCAGCGAAGGCCCCTTGGGCACAGCCCAGCTCTTCAGTACGCCGTCCATTTCAAGGCGGAAGTCATAGTGACGCGAGCTTGCGTGATGCAGCTGGATGACGAAGGTCGGCCGCCGCTTCGGATCGCCGCGTGCGGGCGTGTCGTCAGGCTCCGGCGTCTGCCCGGCGCCACCACCCAGTCTGCGCTTGCGCCGGTACTGGTGCAGCGACATGGTTCAACCTGCCTTGCGCCGCGTGGTCTTCTTTATGTTTATGGCCCTTTTGGCGGCCTTCTTCGCAGCCTTCTTCGCCGGTGCCTTGCGCATTGCCGGCTTCTTCGCCGGCGTGCGCTTGTTGGCGTCCAGGCTCTTCTGAAGCAACGCCATGAAATCCACCACATTGGTGGTGGCATCTTCACGTGGTGCGGGCTCGTCTTCCACCCGGGTAGTGCCGCCCTTGGATTTGATGCGCTTGTTCAGTACCAGCTGCAGACGCTCGCGGAACTCATCGTGATAATCCGAAGGATCCCAGTCACCGGCCATTGACTCGATCAGCTGTTCGGCCATCGCCGTTTCCTTGCTGGTGATGCGATAGTCGGACAGTTTTCCGGTGGGCAGCTTGTAGTCCTCGGGATCCACCAGCTCCTGCGGATAGCGCAGGATCATCAACACCAGCGCGTCCTCATGCGGCATCACCGCGCACAGGTATTCGCGCGTGCGCACCACCACCCGCGCGATGCCCACCTTGCCGGTACTGCGCAGCGTTTCGCGCAGCAGCACATAGCCCTTTTCGGCCTTCTTGCCGGGCACCAGCAGATACGGTTTCTCGTAGTAGCGTGGGTCGATCTGCGCCGCATCCACGAACGATTCCACCTCCACCGCTTCGTGGCTTTCCGGCGCCGCCGAACGGATATCACCTTCCTCCAGCACGACATAACTGCCCTTGTCGTACTCATAGGCTTTGACGATGTCCTTCCAGGGCACTTCCTCACCGGTGTCGGCGTTGACCCGTTCGAAACGGATCGGCTTGCGATCGCGGGAGTCGAGCATGCGGAACTGCAGATCGACCTTGCGTTCGCCGGACATCAGTGACACCGGCACGTTGAGCAGGCCAAACGACAACGTGCCGGTCCAGATCGGGCGGGCCATGGGCGCACCTTTGGCGGGGCAGGGTGCCCAGCGTGGGCCGGAGGGCGTAAACCAGCCGTGTCCGTGCCGTGCACGTGGGTTCTACGGAAAGCGGTAGTGCCGGCCGCTGGCCGGCTGAGGCTCGCGGCCTGAAGTTTCCTGGGGTTGCCGGCCAGCGGCCGGCACTACTGCAGCAACGGCCTCACCGCCGCCGCCGGAATATGGTCCAGTGCGCGCCAGGCGTCCTCCACCACCGGCCTCGCCTGCGACCAGCTCAACCGCGACTGCCCGCGCATCTGCTCCCAATGCTCGGCCAGTTCCTCGCAGGTATCGGCGGCATCACCGCGCGGCCAGTCGGCAGCGTGGGTAGTCAGCGCGAAGGCATACACCGGGCACAGATCGCGCCAGTTGCGGTGGCTCTGGCCTCGGCGCTCTTCGTAGTCACTGAGCATGTACTGCAGGTAGTCCTGCGCCACCGCCTGCGGATCTTCCTGGCGGCGCGTGCGGCGCTGCGCGGTGCGCTGGCCGAGCGGATCGAGCAGGGCGTTGAACACGGACGGTGCGGGTCGTTCAAGACGGGGCATGGCCGGCTCCTGCAGCGGGGGCGGGTGGGCAGGAATACGCGCGGTGCCGTTACCGGGGGGTGAGCGAGATGTTCATGACGCCAGGTTCGCGGCGGCTTTACCTGCAGGGCGGTGTAGTGGGAGCCCCCGAGTGCAGGTACCAGACCATGAGCCGAGAGACCTCACGAGACCCGCTGCGCGAAAACCACCCGCCCATTCCCGGCGAGCAGCGCGGCAAGCGCGATGCCGACAATGCCGACTACCGCGGCACCGGTGCACCGTTCTTCGATGCCGAGCATGCCGGAGAGCATCTGCCGGTGAAGCACGAGTCTGAACAGGCCGCGCTGGACCGCAAGGACGGCGGCGACCGCCATCGTGGCGGCCAGGAAAGCCCGCTCAAGCGGCGTGAGCGCAAGCAGCGCGCCAGCGACAACCAGGATGAGGCGCTGGAGGAGACCTTCCCGGCCAGCGACCCGACCTCGCCGTTCGTGCCGGCCAAGGCCCCCGACTGACGGTAGTGCCGGCCGCTGGCCGGCAACCTCCTGACGTCCTGCACGGCGCGATTCTGGCCAGGGCCCCCGACTGACCGGTAGTGCCGGCCGCTGGCCGGCAACCTCCTGGCGCCCTGCACGGCGCGATGCCGGCCACGGCCTCCGATTTACGGGTAGTGCCGGCCGCTGGCCGGCAACCTCCTGACGTCCTGCACGGCGCGATGCCGGCCAGCGGCCGGCACTACCACTTCAACGCCACGACCACTGCAGGCCGACGTTGGCCCGCCGTCCCGGTCCCGGCTCGTAGAAGCGGCCATTGCCGTCATTGACGATCACCGAGCCGATGTAGGCCTGGTCCAGCACGTTCTCCAACCGTGCGAAGGCCCGCAGCTCGCCACCCGGCAGGTTCCAGCGACGCCCGCCTTCCAGATGCAGCAGGGCGAAACCGGGCGCACGTTCGGTCGCCACGTCGTTGACCACGGTATCGCTACTGGCGGACGCCTCCAGCGCCCATTGCCAGTCGGCGGGGGTCCACTGCAGCCTGGCGAATGCCTGCTGCTGCGGCACACCGGGCAGGCGGCTGCCCGCGGCGACCACGCTGTTCGAGGTCAGGTACGGCGAGCGCACCTGCGCCTGCAGCCATGTCCATGCCAGCTGCAGTTCCAGCTGCTCGGCCAGCGGCTGTCGGTACTGCAGTTCCACACCCTGGCGGCGGGTGCGGCCGATGTTGCGATAGGTGCTGCGCCCACCAGAGTTGCTCGCAACTGCCAGCTCATCGTCGGTATCTGCGCGGAACAGGCTGATATCAAGCTGGGTTCCGTCCTGTGCGTGCCATTTGCTGCCTATCTCCAGATTGCGGCTGCGCGCGGCCGCCAGATCCAGTGCCAATCCCGCGTGGCCGTCGGCGCGATACCCCAGCTCATTGAAGGTAGGCGTCTCGAAGCCCCGGCCCACGGCGGCGTGCAGCCGCCACTGCGGGCTGGCCTCGAAGCTGACACCTGCCACCGGCGTGGTTGCCTGATAGCGACGGTGGCCGCTGTCGTCCGGATTGCGCCCGGTGATGTAGCGGTCATTCGATTCGAATCGCACGGCGCTGTGGCGCAGCCCGGCCAGCAACGACCAGCGCGGGCTCCACTGCCACCAGGCCTGGGCGAACTGGTCCACGTTCTGCACGACGTCGATCTGGTCACGACGCAGGCGCCCACGCACGCCCAGGGTGCTGCCGATGAAGTTCTCGTAGCCGGTGCGATGCTGGCGCTGGCGGTCGGCGCTGAGCCCGGCCACAAGATCCAGCGGTCGGCCGGCGAGGTCGCCGTGCCAGCCCCAGCGCGCGTCCAGTCCGCCGTAGCCCGCGTCCAGATCGATCACGCCGCCCGCATGCAACGGGTTGGCCTGTGCGGTCGGCGGAATCGGCAGGTACTGGGTGACCTCACGCTGCCCGGCATAGCCCATCAGCTGCCAGCGCTGGGTGTCGGTTTCCCGGGTCCAACGCAACCCAGCCTGCTGCTGGCGCACCGATTTGCGGGTGTTGTACTGGTGAGCCACTGCCGTGGCCTGGCGCGGATCGGCCGCCACCTGGGAACGGCTCAGGCCCAGCGGATCCTGCGCATCGGGGGCATCGAGCGCGTTGAGCAGCAGCTCGAGCCGTCCACCGCCCAGATCACCACCAATACGTGCGTTGAGCGATTCACGGCGCGCGCGGCTATGGTCCCGCCAGCCATCGGTGCGGAAGTGATTGGCGGCGATGTTGTAGTCCAGCGCTTGGCCGGCACCCTTCAGTTGCGCGCCGACACTGAGCGTGTTGTCGGCGCCGGCGTTCACGCGCAGCCGCCACGGGTCGCCGGCCTGGCCCTGCGCGCTCCAGACCTGCAGCACGCCGCCGGAGGAATTGCCGTACAGCGCCGAGAACGGCCCGCGCAGCACCTCGATGCGTTCGGCGCCCAACAAGCTGGCGTGCGACAGCTGGCCCTGGCCATCGGGCATGGTCGCCGGCACCCCGTCGATCAGCACCCGCACCCCGCGCACACCGAAGGTCGAGCGCGCACCGAAGCCACGGATCGACAGCTGCGTATCCTGAGCGAAGTTCTGCCGGTCGCGTGCCAGTAGTCCCGGTACGCCGGCCAACGCCTCGGACAGCTGCGCGCCGGTGCCCGCGCGGCTGGCGTCGATCCAGACGGTGTCCAGGCTGGCCGGCAGCGCGAACGGGTCGATACCCGGCACCCGCGCCACCTGCACCTGCACGGCGGGCAGGGCGGTGGGCGCAGGCTCGGCCATGGCCGCCAGTGGCGACAGCAGCAGGGCGGACAGCGGCAGGCAACGGCGTCGTGCGGCAGGATTCATGATTCAGGTTGATGGATCGGGCGGCAACGCACGCCATGGTACGGGGCCGCGGATGACGATGGCGGCGGCCAGCCCCGGCAGGCTTTGTTACGATGGGCTGTTTCCGGCCGAAAAGCCGCAGACCGCGTGGCGCAATTCCTCCCCCTTTCCGTCTACCGAACGAGTACCGCCGTGTCCTTCTTTGCAAACGTGGAACTGGTCCCAGGCGACCCGATCCTGGGCCTGACCGAGGCGTACAACGCCGACAGCCGCCCGACCAAGGTCAACCTGGGTGTGGGCATCTACTACGACGAGAGCGGCCGCATTCCGCTACTGCGCGCCGTCAAGCAGATCGAGCAGCAGCTCGCCGCTGAAGCCAAACCGCGCGGCTACCTGCCGATCGATGGCCTGCCGGCGTACACGCAGGCCACGCGCGAGCTGGTGTTCGGCAAGGACTCGCCGCTGCTGGCCGCCGGCCGCGTCACCACCGCACAGACCGTCGGTGGCAGCGGTGCGCTGCGTGTCGGCGCCGATGTGCTGAAGAAGCTGCTGCCGCACGCCACCGTTGCACTGAGCAACCCGAGCTGGGAAAACCACCGCGCCGTGTTCAGCGCGGCCGGCTTCGAAGTGGTGGATTACACCTACTTCGACCCGACCACCCACGGCGTCAACTTCGACGGCCTGCTGGCCGACCTGGGCAAGCTGGAAGCCGGCACCGTGGTGCTGCTGCATGCCTGCTGCCACAACCCCACCGGCGCTGACCTCACGGTCACCCAGTGGAAGCAGGTCGCGCAGCTGCTGAAGGAAAAGCAGCTGTTCCCCTTCATCGACATGGCCTACCAGGGCTTCGACAAGGGCATCGAGCAGGACGGCGCCGCCGTGCGCATCATCGCCGAAGCCGGCATCGACAGCTTCATCGTCGCCAATTCGTACTCCAAGTCGTTCTCGCTGTACGGCGAGCGCGTGGGTGCGCTGTCGATGGTGGCGCCGACCGCCGCTGACGCCAAGGCCGTGCAGTCGCAGGTCAAGCGCGTGATCCGCACCATCTACTCCAGCCCGTCCACCCACGGTGCCGCGCTGGTGGCCGGCGTGCTGACCAACCCGGAACTGCGCGCGATGTGGGAGCAGGAGCTGACCGAGATGCGCGAGCGTATCCACGCACTGCGCCAGGGCCTGGTGGAGAAGCTGGCCGCTGCCGGTGCCCCGCAGTTCGGCTTCATCAACGAACAGGCCGGCATGTTCTCCTACTCCGGCCTGAGCCGTGAGCAGGTCGAGCGTCTGCGCGACGAGTTCGGCATCTACGCCGTCGGCACCGGCCGCATCTGCGTGGCCGCGCTGAACCAGAACAACCTGGAATACGTCGCCAAGGCCGTGGCCACCGTCGCCAAGGGCTGAAACAACGCTCCAGTGGTTTGAAGACAAAGGCGCCGAAAGGCGCCTTTGTTTTTTGCTTTTGCTCTTGCCTTTGCCATCCCCACCGCGCTCGCGGCGAACCCTGAAGCGCGTGGGAGGGGGAGGTGATGCAGGACCGTTGGCGCCATGGGCCCGAGGCATGCCTCGGGCGGGTTGGGCAGGACGCACCACCCCGGTCTTGCCGTGTGCGCAGGACAGCGCACACGAGCAAGGCGCCATCGAGCTTACATGGACGTACTTGCAGCGTGTCCTGCATCGCCTCCCCCTTCCACGCGCCTCGACAAAAGGAAGGCGCCACGAGCGCAACGCATCTGGAAACGATTACGCCTTCCCGCGCTCACGCACGGCCCCGCCATACGGGCGACAATAGGCGTTTTCCCGCTGCCGAGACCTGCCCGACCATGTCCCGTACTTCGTTGACCCGCTTCCTGATCCAGGAACAGCACGCCGGCCGCATCAATGCCGACCTGCGCCAGCTGATCGCGGTCGTCGCCCGCGCCTGCACCAGCATCTCCATCGCCGTCAGCAAGGGCGCCCTCGGTGGCGTGCTCGGCGACGCCGGTACCGGCAACGTGCAGGGCGAAGCGCAGAAGAAGCTGGATGTGATCAGCAACGAGATCCTGCTCGAAGCCAACGCCTGGGGCGGCCACCTCGCCGCCTGCGCCTCGGAGGAAATGGACCACAGCCAGCCGGTGCCGGACATTTATCCGCGCGGTGATTTCCTGCTGCTGTTCGATCCCCTCGATGGCAGCTCCAACATCGACGTCAACGTCTCCGTCGGCACCATCTTCTCGGTGCTGCGCTGCCCGACCAACGTCGAACTGCCGGGCGATGATGCCTTCCTGCAGCCGGGCAGCAAGCAGATCGCCGCCGGCTACTGCATCTACGGGCCCAGCACCCAGCTGGTGCTGACCGTCGGCCACGGTACCCATGCCTTCACCCTGGACCGCGAGAAGGGCGAGTTCGTGCTGACCGCCGAGAACATGCAGATTCCGGCGGCCACCCAGGAATTCGCCATCAACATGTCCAACCAGCGTCACTGGGAAGCGCCGATGCAGGCCTATGTTGGTGATCTGCTGGCGGGCAAGGAAGGCGCGCGCGGCAAGAACTTCAACATGCGCTGGATCGCCAGCATGGTCGCCGACGTGCATCGCATCCTGACCCGCGGCGGCATCTTCATCTACCCGTGGGACAAGAAGGATCCGTCCAAGGCCGGCAAGCTGCGCCTGATGTACGAAGCCAACCCGATGGGCCTGCTGGTCGAACAGGCCGGTGGCGCTGCCTGGACCGGCCGCGAGCGCATCCTCGACATCCAGCCCGACCAGCTGCACCAGCGCGTGCCGGTGTTCCTGGGTTCGCGCGAGGAAGTGGCTGAAGCCGTGCGCTACCACCACGCGCACGACGACGCGCAGGGCTGACGGCCTATCGCCTGACAGCGGTCATGGCAGTTCGGTGACATGACCGTGGGGTGACACCGAGGGCGGCAAACGGCACCATCAAGCCGTTGCCGCCTAAGGAATGCACGCATGCACGAGCAGGGCCCGGTCGATTTCATCGAAGTCATCCACAACGCCGTCCCCAGCGAGGTCTGCGCGGCCATCGTTGAGCGCCTGCGCGCTACGCGTGGCCTGCAGCCCGGTGCGGTGGGCAGTGGCGTGTTCCCGGAACTCAAGCACAGCAAGGATCTGCGCATCAGTGGCCTGGACGGCTGGCAGGATGTCGATCAGCAGCTGCAGATCGCGGTGTTCAATGGCCTGCTGACTTATCTACGCCGTTATCCACAGGCGTTGATCGCGCCGCTGATGTTGCAGATCCAGGACAGCAACGGCCAATCGCGACGCCTGTCTGCCGAGGACTTCCCTGACATGCCGCAGCAGCAGCTGGCCGATCTGGCCCGCACCTGCCTGCGCCCGGGTGCGATCAACCTGCAGTGGTATGCGGCAGGCGAGGGCGGCTACCCGTACTGGCATTGCGAGCTGTACCCGAAGGATGCGCAGGCCGAGACCCTGCACCGGCACGTGCTGTGGACGCTGTACCTCAACGACGACTTCGACGAAGGCGAGACCGAATTCCTGTTCCAGGGGCGGAAGATCGCGCCGCGCACCGGCAGCCTGCTGATTGCGCCGACTGCGTTTACTCATACCCATCGTGGCAATCGGCCACAGGGTGGGGACAAGTTCATCGCGACGAGTTGGATCCTGTTCCAGAGTGCGCAGAAGTTATTTGGGGGGTAATGCGGTGCAGCAGCACATGTAACAACAGACCGCTACTTCCCTCTCACTGGGTGGGCCTGATCAAACGGTGAGGCGTCCGGGTCAGCTTTTCCCGTCCAGGCATCCAGTTGCCCAATGTCCAGTTCCGTTGTTCTAAATCTCTCAGAAACACGAGCAGGAATGTCACACTCTCCCCGCCATTCCAACGGGCTCTTCTGATCGAAGAGAGCGTCGACCTGAATATCAACGCGGCCCGGACTAGACGATACAATCGTAATCGTTCCTGACGATGCAGCGCCATAGCATCCATTCTTGCCCGCGAACGCACTGGGCCCGGTGCTACGGAATGCCTTGGCTATGCCATCCGCTATTTTGTAGGAATCGCCAGACTTTAGCCCGTCTGGCAACTCGACAGTGAGCTTCATGAAACTCGATCTATCGCTCCTCCACGAGGAATAGAATGTTCTGATTCCGAACACCTTGCGGTCGCCAGGGACGATCTGATGGCAATCGAAAAGAAGACGCCGACTATCGACCCGCAAACAGTCCTGAGCATTCATCGCCGCCTTATCGACGAAGAATCGAACACTCTTTGCTGCAGCTGCGTCGCCGCTGGGAATGGAAAACAGAAATGCACAGGCTGTCAACGTTAGAAAATTATTCACAGCTTTCTGTAGCAAGCTTGATCTTGGTAGCATTTCGGCTCGTTCTCCGCGCGGCCTCATCGTAGATTTCCTTGTGGCGCCCAGTGTACTTATCTCCATTTCCCGAGAGCACGCCTCTATTGCGATGGAGAACTTCATGGACGATGGTGTCATATAGCTCTCTCTTCTGAGCATCAGAAAGGACCTCAAGATACTGCTTGTCTAAGTAGAGCCTTCTGGTTACGTGATTGTACTGCCCGGCCACATTTCCCATATCCCTTACAAATGGGTCACGTGCAGGGAAATCAAGATCCGTTTCCGTTGCCTTCGCGAGTGCGTATAGGCGATCAATGTCCTCCTGAGTCAAACCTAGTGGATCAATGAAGTTTATTGGATTCCCTGAGACGTACGCGTAGGTATTCAATCCCCCCGCCAAGCCAATCGGATCACTCTGCACATACCGGCCAATGCTCGCGTCATAGTCGCGGAAGCCGTTGTACCAGAGTCCGCTTTCCGCGTCGTAGTACTGGCCCGGGAAGCCAATGTTCAACCCGCCAATCTCATCCTTCTGGACGCTACGTCCGTAGGCGTAGTTGTACGCCTTCCAGACGGTCTGCTGGCTTGGGCTGGTGACGAACTCCGGGCGTCCCAAATGATCGGTATGCACGTAATTGTGCTGCCCGCTGCGAGCAAGCCCAACCAGTTCACCTTCAAACCAGAAGTAGTTGGTCCACACCCCGTTGTTCAGCTCAGTCATGAGCTGGTTCTGGCCGGCGTAGAAGTAGCGGCTGTTGGTGGTCTGGTTGATCTTTGCAACGCGCTGCCCCTGCGCATTGAGCACGTAGTCAGTCGCAATGCCACCGATGTTGCTGCGGCTCATGCGATTGAAGGCGTCATACTCGTAAGTGCTGATCCGGCTGCCTGCGGTCTCGCTGATGCGGTTTCCCAATGCGTCGTACTGGTACTGACGGCTGCCGTCCTGGTTGGTGTAGTTCAGCACCCGGTTGCTCCCCGGGTCGATGCTGTATTGGGTCAGCTGATTTCCTGCCTGGTAGCGGTCGTGATTGCCGCCGGCATCGTAGGAAAGATTGTTGATGACACCGAAGCGGGTCAGCTTGGTCATACGACTCAACGCGTCGTAGCCGATCAACTGGGTCATGTTCGGGTCGACAGCGTCGACAATGGCGGTGATTTCGCCATCGCCGCTGTACTGATAGTCCCAATAGCTGACCTTGCTGCCATTGGGTCCCCAGACCGACATTGCGGTCAGCCGCCCCTCCTGATCGTGGTTGTAGCCCCGGGCAAGCCCGTTGCCGTAGGCCAGCCACTCATGCGCTCCCGTGACCTTCCAGTTTGCCTGGGAAATGATTGAGCGCTGAGTCCCGTCGACCGTCGCCATCAACGCACTTGGTTTTCCTTGGGAGCCATATGTGTAGGTCGCCTTGTCACCGTTGGGATAGGTGATCTGGCTCAGGCGATTGATGCCGTCGTATCCATAGGTGGTGCTGTAGTCCGTCTTCTGACCAGACAGATCGGTGAAGTCGCGGCGTATCTGCAGCTGACCGTTCGGTGTATAGGCAAAATGGGTGGCGGTTCCGGGCCCTGAAGTGCCGCACAGTTGGCCTTTACCATTGCCGCACCAATCGTAGCTGTAACCCATTGTTCGGCCTTCTGCGCTCGCAGAAGTCATTCGTCCCAGACCGTCGTAGCCGAAGGAGACGACGCTGCCATCGGCCCGCGCCGTCGATGTCCGCAGACCTGCAGCATCGTACTGGTGCTGTGTCGTTCCCGTGTCCGGACTCACCTGTTTCCAAAGCTGGCCGAAACCATCGAATTCGTAGGTGGTAACGAGATTGCGGGGATCGCTCACACGGATCGGGCGATCTGCCAGATCGTAGGCAATCTGGGTCGTGCCCCCGGCGGCGTCGATTGATTTGATCAGGCGTCCACGCGGATCGTAACTCATACGGGTGACGCGATTCTGCGAATCGGTCACCTGGGTGACTCTCCCCTCTGCGTCGTAGACGTACCTTATGCTTCTTCCCTGCTCAGTGCTCTCGGATATCACACGCCCCAACTCGTCGTACTGATAGTTCACGGAAGAGACGATGGTATTTAGCCCCATCATGGCCAAGGCAATTGCGGACATGTCTTTTGGGCCTTCCTTAGCGTGGCTCTTCGCAGAATTTCGGGTTGCAGCTACCCTTGTCGTTTTCCGCCCTTACCGTCACCTGTGCCTGCGGCCCCCAAGAGGTGGGCCCAGATGCCAACTGGCCCATATACCCGAATTGCGCAACACCACTGCCGGTGTTCACGGGCGAGACGATCACGGTGAATGTGGCTACAGCGCCTGGTGCGACCGGAGACGAAAGCCCGATGGCCTCGCTGGTCCGCAACGTCCTCAGGACCATATAGGTATCGCTTGGATTCCAGATGACATTGCCAGTGTTCCGGAACTGGAATGTCACGCTGGATGACTGGCCATTGAAGATATGAGGCGCCGAGGTTGATGCGGAAACCAGCTCGGCGCTACGCACCACAGCAGGTACGGTAAAAGCACCTGAGCGATTGATGGTCAGGTTCGGACCGCCAACAGGCGAGATACCGTGCACGTATAGTGCTTTGCCTCCGTGATTCGATCGTACGTTGCCGTCAAGAGGAATCTTGAACCAATAGGCACTTCCGCGTGCCTGACACGCGTTGGCAACGTTTCCGTCGGTGGCCAAGTTGGCGCGGCTCGAAGCGACGAATGTACCGCCACCAGCTGCGCCACCGGCATAGACGTGTACGTCGATCGAGGCGTCCACGCCAGCTGAGCAGGCCCAGCCTTCAATGAAGAAGTTCCAGTTGCCGTCCTGGGTCACGCCGCCGATGTCACCAACGATGCTTGCAGTTGGAATCGCAAACACCCCTGAGTTCGCGAGCGGTCGATCCTGGCCGCGGCCCTGCGGAGATTGGCCGTAGACGGAGAATTTGCGACCGCCCAACTGTTGCCTCTGGGCTAGCGATATCGGCAACTGATACCTATAGGCACTACCTGATGCTTTGCAAGCCGCAGCAACACCTGGCTCGCTGGCAAGGTTTGCCTGAGTGCTACCCAGATAGACGTTGCCATCGGCGTAACCGTCCACCTGGATTGACCCAGCCGAGCCGGTGGAGCAGGCCCAGCCACGTACGAACCAGTTCCACTGCGCATCATGGGTGATTTCGTCAATCACGCCGCTCACCACCGAATCCAGCGGATAGTCGGTTTGTGAAACCTCGGTGCGCGTGCGATTGGAGGCGTTGTTGTAGCTATGACGGGTCCACGCCCACTTGCCGTCCCCCATCGAACGGACTTCCTGTGTCAGTCGGCGCCCTGCATCGTAGCCGTAGCGGACTGTTACGCCATCAGGCTGGGTAAGCGAGGCGATGTCACCTGCAGCGGTGTAGCCAAAGGCGGTCGTCGCCCAGCCGGTTCCCGAACTGGTTCTGTCGAATAGAACGCGGCCGCGGCCGTCGTACGTCAGCTCTCGCACACCACCGTTCGCGTTGACGATGCGCCCCGGCAGCCCAAGTCCGTTGTAGTTGGAATAGCTGATCGTATGACCGAGAGCGTTGGTGGTGCTGGTCAGATCGCCCTGGTTGTTGAAGGTCGAGGTGACGTCATCCTGCGGAAGCGGGCCATCGATTTTGATCGAGGCCTTCAATCCATTGGCGTGATAGCTATAGGTGGTGCGGGTTACCCGCGTCTGGCTGGGCACCCCACGTGCCGTCAGATTGCGCTCAGTCACGCTGGCCACGTTTCCGCGATCGTCATAGGTGTAGGCGACTTCAAGATCACCCACCACCGTTGTCTTGAGCAGCCGGTTACGCGCGGTATCCCACTCCTGCAACGTCGTACGTTCGGCCGTGCTGCCGACCGCTTCCACCCGCTTCAGCAGGTAACCCTGTGCGCTGTAGTCGAAGTTGGTCAGATTGTCCTGGAAATCATGGACCAGATCAGGGTACCCATTGGCGTCGTAGCTCTGCTCCTTGTAGCTGGCAGGGCAGTTCGGCGACGGATCACCCTTGGTCGACACCATCTTTCCGTCCTTGAACGTGTAGGTGGTGCTGCGGCCAAGAGGGTTGATCACAGTGACATCGATATCGACGGGCCGCGTAAGGCTCGGCGCAGCGGCGGCGGTCATGCCGAGAGCGCTCTCCATCGGCAGCGAATCGACAGGCAGCGAGCGCGGCTGGTAGCAGATGCGTGAGCCTCCGGGGCGCTGCTCGCACCATCCACGCTCTTCGTCGGCGCGGACACCGCCCGGTCGAGCCGGGGCGGGGGGCGGAAGCACCGGTTCGGTGCTGCGCACGGCGTAGTTGAAGCGGAATCGTTCGATGCCGCCATTGTGCTCGGTGCTGATGGCGCGCCGCTCCGCGTCGTAGGCAAACGTGGAATAGCGCACGCCGTCAAAGGACTTGCCGGTCAGGGCACCCGGGAAGCGGCCGTCTTCGTAGTGGTAGCTGATCGTCGTTGCAGGAGCGCCTGGCAATGTCGTGCTGGCGAGCCGCCCACGCCCATTCCCGAACACGTTGGGGGTATAGGTGTAGCGGTAGATGTTGCCGGCCGGGTCGGTTACCTGGGAGACCTGTCCATTGGTCCAGCCAAAGCTGATACTGCGTCCCGAGGAGTGGGTGACCTTCTGCAGGTAGCGATCGGTATAGGAGAACGTCCAGCTCACACCTTGCTCATTGCTGAGCCGGGTGATGTAGCCCTCGGCGTTGTAGATTTCCGTCCCGTTGTTTTCGTTTCGAAGCGTGAACGTGCCGTCTCCGTTCGCGGCGAGATACGCGATGGGCTGGGCCTTGTCCTCGTACCAGCGGCCGCTGGCTGGATCCTTGAGATACTTGATGCGGCGACCGTCGGGCCGTTGTACCCACGCCAGCTGGTTTGCATCGGTGAACGCGAGCGAATAGTCGAAGTTGCTCAGCCAGTGATTGCCGAACAGACCGGTCGCGCTCCAGTAATGATTGTAGTTGCGCTGCAGGAACAGGCCCATTTCGCCCTGGCTGGCGAAATCGAGTTCCGGCTCGACCTTGTTGCCGCTGTAGAGCACGACAGGATTGCCCTTGCGGCCATTACAGTCCTTCTCCTTGTCATCGGTCGGCTGTTCCTTCGCCGTTTCGGTCGGAATTGCACCGCCGCCACCGCCATTGTCCATCTGTGACTCGGACAGGTGGACACCACTGCCGCCACCAAATCCAAAACCGCCTGCACCGCCACCTCCAACAGGGAGCGTGGCGGTGACTTGAACGGTTTCGAGGGTGTTTGCCGCAGTTGCCAATGTCATCGGCAGGGAAAGCAGCGGCAGAAGAAGAAGTCGGGACTGCAAGGTGTTCCGTGTTGCAACGTGCGTCATGCGCTTGCCTAGCTCCTCATCCGAGACCGACTCATTCAGTCATCGGGAATTCATGTTTGTAACGAGTGTATGACGGCACGCTGCAACGGTGCAATGGAGGCACGTAATGTTTCTCGTGCATTGCCCATCAATGAGCTGGGCACAGCACAGCGCGACGAATCGCTGGTGCATACGCCAGCAGATGTACACACCTCAGAAGAGCGAACCCTGTGGCGAATCCTTCTTCGGCGGCAGCGGCTTCTGGAACCGGCTGCAATCCAGCTTCGGCCAATGGCTGTTCTGCGCATTGAAGCCCAGACGTTTGCGCGCCAGCTTGAAGCGGTTGTTCAACAGATCGGCATACACGCCCTGGCCCCGCATGCGCGTGCCGAACTGGCTGTCGTAGTCCTTGCCGCCGCGCAACTGCTGGATGGTACTCATCACATGTGCGGCGCGATCTGGATGATGGGTGTCCAGCCACTCGCGGAACAGCGGCGCCACTTCCAGAGGCAGGCGCAGCAGCACATAACCGGCGGTGCTCGCACCTGCGTCGTGTGCGGCCTCCAGCACCGCTTCCAGTTCGCTGTCGTTGATCCACGGAATCACCGGCGCCACCATCACGCCCACCGGAATGCCGGCGTCATGCAGGCGCTTCATCGCGCGCAGCCGTGCGTGCGGCGCCGATGCGCGCGGTTCCAGCTTCGCGGAGAGGTGCGGGTCCAGCGAGGTCACCGAGAAATGCACGCTGACCAGGTTCTCCGCCGCCAGCGGTGCAAGCAGGTCGATATCGCGCTCGACCAGTGCGTTCTTGGTGATCAGCGAGAAAGGATGCTTGGTCTCCAGCATCACTTCGATCAGTTGGCGGGTGAGTTTGAACTTGCGCTCGATCGGTTGGTACGCATCGGTGTTGATGCCCAGCGCGATCGGTTGCGGCACGTAGCCCGGTTTCGACAGTTCCTTGCGCAGCAGCTGGGGCGCATTGGTCTTGGCGAACAGCTTGGTTTCGAAATCCAGGCCCGGCGACAGGTTCAGATAGGCATGCGAGGGGCGTGCAAAGCAGTATGAGCATCAACACTATATGTGTTCGAGGAAAAGTGTTCAGCACTGCGTCCCCTACGGCGGCTTCCCTACAGACTACCTGCGGAGTTCCGTCCTCTTGTATTCCAGCCCAAGGCGGTAAAGGGTAGGTTAGCCGGGCATTGCGACTACCCCCAGACTTGAGGCTCTGCGAGCAGGCCAATTCAGGATGAATTCTTCCTGCTCCGCAGTCTCCACTGCACCAGGGCGCACCGAGCGCACCTTAGCGATCGCATCGATGCCGTCTGGAGCGCAGCCCGTGTCAATGAGAAGCATCGACGCCACGGTCCCCGCTCGCCCTAGGCCTCCTTTGCAGTGCACCACGATCCTGCTTCCGGACAAGAGCTCGGCTGCGAACTGGGGTCCTGTGGATTGCCATGGCAGAAGCAGCCGTGCATCAGGAGCCGCACCATCCTTAATCGGTAGGCCGTGCCACATCAAGCCATGCGCTTTGGCACGCTCTGCCAAGGAGGTAATTCGTAGCTCTTCGAACTCCCACGGCTCAATCAACGTGATCAGATGCTGTGCTCCCCACGCGACTATCGACGCCAGATCGATATCCAAGTCTCGGGCCCAAGACCCCGTCATTGCGACGTCCTGATATTTTCCCGGTGCAAAGGTAACGCCGATCGCACCGCCATTCACGCCGATAGGCAGCGTCGCAATCTGCAGTGGATGAGAATTACTTGTTCTGCTCACCTGCGCTCTCCGAAATCAATGGCCCTGTTGGGCGAGAAGCGAACGCTGCGCCCTTTTAACCTGAAAGTCCAACGGTGAGCCTAGTGGTACGGATATGGTCTTACTGAATCCCATAAGCAGCGCAGAATCGCCCAACGCCTGAGAGAGGGGCCAGGCCCCATTCGACGTTGGAACGAGCCTGGAGGACGCGGTTCCAGAGAGCAGTGAGGCCCAGTTCCAGCCTCTGGCCGGCACCATCCTTACTGGGCGGCCGCTATCGGCCAGAAGCGGCAGCAGGCGCGGCGATACCTGAGGCAATGCGATCTGATCGGAGTGGGCTTAAGCGACGCCCTCCCTCGAGCGCCAAGCCATAACTGGATCAGGGGGGGCTCCAACTCAGGGCTCTCGACAACTCAGCTTGACTGCCTCTATTCTTCCTTTCATGTCCGCCTTCTCGGCCCGCCACCGTCGACTCATCCGGTTCAGCCTTTTCGTGCTGATGCTGTTGAGCGTCGTTGTTCGGCCGATCGTGATCCAACAGGGCGAGCTCCATACTGCCGAGCACGACATCGCTGCAACGGCAGAGCACGGGCACTCACACGGTCCTGGAACTGGCGACAACGTAGATCCGAAGCATGCATCGGGCGTGCACAGCGTCCTTCACCAGGCCGATGTGAGCTTTGCCGGCATGCTGGTGTCTTCGAATCTGAACCTAGCAACTGTTCCGCCGGCATCTTTACTGCCCGGCCTGCACTCCGTCGATGAGCCCTCTGGTCATCGCGGCTCGCCATTCAGACCTCCGATCGTCTGACGACACCTGCCGCGCTGTAGCGGCCTGAGCGCGCTGTCCACCCAATGTTGGCCGGCAGCGCGTCGTCATGACCATCGTCGGAGATTTTCCGTGAAATTACGTAGTTTGTGGGCGCTCGCCATAGCCGGCGCCTACGGTGTGGCCGTGCCTGGCCATGCCGCTGAAGTGCTGCGCTTGGAGGATGTGGTCGCCCGCGCCCTCGGCACCCATCCCAGCGTCCAGGCAGACACCGCTCGACTGGAAGCTGTCAGAAGCCGGGCGGGCCGGGAGGCATTGCCTACGCCGCTCGTGCTGGGCGGCGAGCTTGAAAACGTGGCTGGCTCAGGCGGCCTGAGCGGCCTAGACGCCGCCGAATCCACCTTCCGCATCTCCAAGGTTCTAGAACTGGGTGGGAAGCGGGCTGCGCGCCAAGCGCTCGGCGGCGCCGAGGTGGACGCTGCCCGAAGCGAAGCGGACGTCACCCGTATCGCTATCGCAACTTTGGCCGCAGGGCGTTTCGTCGACGTGCTGGCCGCCCAGGAGCATGTCGAGCACGCCGAAGAGCGCATCAAAATGGCCAGCGCCATGCGCCGTGAAGTGGCCCGTTGGGTCGCGGCCGCCCGCAATCCCGACTCGGACCTGAGATCCGCCGAGATCGCCCTGCTCGATGCCGAGCTGAAGCGGGAGCAGGCATTGCAGGCTCTGGAAAGCGCGCGAATGTCGCTGGCTGCCACGTGGGGGGCGCCAAGTCCGGATTTCGGCTCGGTTGCAGGGGATACCGCGGTCCTTCCCCCTCTGGATGATTTTGATGATCTGAGCCGGCGCCTCGCCACGACACCACAACAGCGCGCCTTGGACGCTCAAGCCGGAGTTATAGATGCAAGGAGGGAGATCGCCCGCGCTAGCGCCAAGCCGGATGTCAGCGTTGGCCTCGGCATCCGCCGACTGGAAGCCACCAAGGACAGCGGCCTGGTGATGTCCGTCTCCGTCCCGTTGGGGAGCCGTCGGCGATCGGACTTCTCCGTGGCTGAAGCGGACTACGAACTCACCTCTCTCAAATACCGGCGCCAGGCGCAGATGCTGGAAATGCGTCAGGAGCTGTTTGGCATCTACCAACAGCTCAAGCAAGCGCAATCGGAAGTGGAGTCAGTGCGCCAGCGTCAGTTGCCAAAGGCCCAGCAGGCCTTTGATCAGAGCCGCAGGGGCTTTGAGGAAGGACGCTTCTCCTTCCTGGTACTCAGCCAGGCTCAGCAAAGGCTCTTCGATCTTCGCGAACGGGAAGTCGAAGCCGCCGCGCGCTATCTCCGTCTCCTGGTCGAGGCCGACCGCCTCACCGCTTCTGCCTTGGACATTCGCCCATGAACCGATACGTATTCCTGATCCTGCTTCCAATTGCCCTGGCTGCGTGCGGTGGCAACGAATCGTCGCAACGAGCAAAGCCAGAGGACACTGCTGCGACCGCAGGCGACTATGAGCGAGGGCCGCATCGCGGTCGCATGCTTCGCGACGGCGACTTCGCCCTTGAAGTAACTGTTTACGAAACCAATACCCCGCCTCATTTCCGGCTGTATGCCTATCGCAACGACAAACCGCTGGCACCTGGAGAAGTCAAAGCGACGATACAACTCAAGCGTCTGGACGGCGAAGTCAACAACTTCAGCTTTATTCCAGAGAAGGACTACCTGGTCGGCAGCGGGGAGGTGGTCGAGCCGCATTCCTTTGATGTCAAAGCCGATGCGGTGGTGGGTGGAAAGAACTACGCCTGGTCTTACGCCTCCTATGAAGGGCGCACCACGATAGATCCGAAAGCCGCTGCCGACGCAGGTGTCGTGGTCGAGTCCGCCGAACCGGGGACCATCCGGGACACCGTTTCCCTCATGGGCAACGTCGCGGTCGACACCGGCCGATTTGCTGCGGTCAAGGCACGCTTCCCTGGCGTGGTCCGCAGTGTGGCGGTCGAGATGGGACAACGCGTCTCGGCTGGTCAGACGTTGGCCACAGTCGAGGGCAATGACAGCATGCGGACCTACTCCGTCACGGCACCTTTCAGTGGAGTCGTACTCGCGCGCAGCACGTCGGTAGGCGATGTCGCTGCCGACAACACGCTGTTTGAAATTGCCGACCTTTCGGAGGTCTGGGTGGACCTGCGTGCGCTGGGAAGCGATGCCGAGCGACTGTCGCCAGGCCAGATGGTGACCATTCGCTCGGCAACAGGCGGTTTGGAAGCAACGGGAAAGCTGCAGGGCATCCTTCCGTTGGCCAGCGCTGGCCAGACCGTGGTGGCACGTGTGGCCCTTACCAACAGCGAGGGCAGGTGGCGACCAGGAATGGCCGTATCCGCCGAAGTCGTCATCGCGGAAACGGAGGTTCCATTAACAGTAAAGGAATCGGGCCTGCAGCGTTTTCGGGACTTCACCGTGGTATTCGCCCAAGTGGGCAACAGCTATGAGGTGCGGATGCTTGAACTGGGTAGGCGCGATGGCGATCGCGTGGAGGTACTGAAAGGGCTTAAGCCGGGAACCCGGTACGTTTCCGAGCAGAGCTACCTGATTCGTGCCGACATCGAAAAGTCCGGCGCAAGCCACGACCACTAAGGACGCACCATGCTAGAGCGAATCATTCGCGCGTCTATCGCGCACAGATGGCTTGTGCTCCTTCTGGTCCTGGCCCTCTCAGGCCTTGGGATCTGGAACTACAGCAAGCTTCCCATCGACGCCGTTCCTGACATTACCAATGTCCAGGTGCAGATCAACACCGAAGCTCCGGGCTACTCACCGCTGGAGGCCGAGCAACGGGTCACCTTCCCGGTCGAAACAGCGTTGGCCGGGTTGGCAAAGCTGGAATACACCCGTTCCATCTCACGCTACGGCCTGTCTCAGGTCACGGTCGTGTTTGAAGATGGCACAGATATCTACTTCGCCCGTCAGCAGGTCGCAGAGAGACTTCAGCAAGCGGGATCCCAATTGCCCGTGGGACTAAAGCCAAGCCTTGGACCGGTAGCGACGGGCCTGGGTGAGATCTTCATGTACACCGTGGAAGCGGAGTCCGGTGCTGAAGAGACGTGGACACCAATGGCGCTTCGTACGCTGCAGGACTGGGTGATCCGACCGCAGATGCGCCACTTGAAAGGCGTAACCGAGGTCAACACCGTCGGAGGCTATGTTCGCCAGTTTCACATCACGCCGGACCCGAAGAAGCTCCAAGCATACGGACTGACGCTGCAGGATGTGCTCGAAGCCGTGGCCCGCAGCAACACTAACGTGGGTGCCGGCTACATCGAGAAAAGCGGTGAGCAGTACTTGGTACGCGTGCCGGGCCAAGTGGCCGACATGGCGGGTTTGCGCAAGATCGTAGTGGCTAACCGTGATGGCATGCCATTGCGTGTTGGCGATCTGGCAGAAGTTGTAGAAGGCACCGAACTTCGTACAGGCGCGGCAACCAAGGATGGCAACGAAGTGGTCCTTGGTACGGCGTTCATGCTCATCGGCGAAAACAGCCGGGACGTGGCTCAGCGAACCGCGGCCAAGCTCAAGGACATCGACGCTACGCTGCCTGACGGCGTTCGGGCGCATCCTGTGTATGACAGAACCGAACTGGTGGATCGGACCATCGAGACGGTGAAGAAGAACCTCCTCGAAGGCGCCTTGCTCGTCATCGCGGTGCTCTTCCTGCTTTTGGGCAATCTTCGTGCGGCACTGATCACTGCGGCGGTCATTCCATTGACGATGCTGCTGACGATCACAGGCATGGTCCAGAATCGCGTCTCTGCGAATCTGATGAGCCTGGGCGCACTGGATTTTGGCTTGATCGTCGATGGGGCAGTCATCATCGTAGAGAACTGCCTGCGTCGCTTTGGCGAGCGGCAACACCTTCAGGGCCGTTTGTTGACTCGGGAAGAACGATTTTCCTTGGCGGCAAGTGCCAGTGCAGAGGTGATCAAGCCAAGCCTGTTCGGCCTTTTCATCATCGCGGCGGTCTACATCCCGATCTTTGCCCTCTCCGGCGTGGAAGGGAAGATGTTCCACCCGATGGCGCTTACCGTGGTCATCGCGCTTACCGGTGCCATGGCACTGTCCTTGACATTCGTACCTGCCGCTGTGGCTCAGTTCGTAACGGGAAAGGTTTCGGAGAAGGAAACCAAAGCCATGCGCCGAGTCACCAACGTGTATGGCCCGATGCTTGAGCGTGCCGTCAATGCACGCAAGGTAGTGGTGGCCTCTGCTGCGGTGCTCACCGTCCTGGCGGGCCTGCTTGCAAGTCGCCTCGGCACCGAGTTCATTCCGAACCTGGATGAGGGCGATATCGCCTTGCATGCGCTTCGAATTCCAGGGACCAGCTTGACCCAGGCGATCGGCATGCAACGTCAGCTGGAAGCGGCGATCAAACAGTTCCCCGAGGTAGATGAAGTCGTCGCAAAGATCGGCACTGCCGAGGTGGCCACCGATCCCATGCCCCCCTCCGTAGCCGACACCTTCATCATGCTCAAAGATCGGGACCAATGGCCTGATCCGCGCAAGCCGAAGGCACAGCTTGTTGCCGAGCTCGAGAAAGTGGTTCGCGCCATTCCTGGCAACAACTATGAGTTCACCCAGCCGGTGCAGATGCGGATGAACGAGCTCATTGCGGGCGTTCGGGCTGAGGTTGCTGTCAAGCTGTACGGCGACGACCTGGAGCAACTGGCAACCATCGGCAGCCAGGTAGAGAACGTTGCCAGTGAGATCCAGGGAGCGGCCGACGTGAAACTTGAGCAGATCACCGGTCTGCCATTGATGACGATCACGCCGGACCTGGATGCACTTGCACGATACGGCGTAGCCATTGACGACGTGCAGAAGACCATCTCGGTGGCGCTGGGAGGTGAATCGGTCGGCCAGGTGTTCGAAGGCGATCGGCGCTTCGATATCGTGGTTCGTCTGTCGGAGAACCTTCGCCAGGACGTCCGGACACTGGCGTCACTACCTGTGGCCGTCGCGCCCGGGGTGAGCACAGGCCAAGAGCGCAGCTTCGTGCCGCTGGGCCAGTTGGCCAAGGTCGAGATCGCGCCTGGTCCGAACCAGATCAGCCGTGAGAATGGTAAACGCAGGGTGGTGATCACAAGCAATGTGCGCGGGCGCGACTTAGGGTCCTTTGTCGAGGAGTTGCGCACCAAGGTCGGACAGGAGGTCCAGCTGCCGGAAGGGTACTGGATCGAGTACGGCGGCACGTTTGAGCAGTTGATCTCGGCAAGCAAGCGGCTGTCCGTCGTCGTGCCAGTGGTTCTGGTGATGATCTTCGGATTGTTGTTCATGGCATTCGGCTCAGGGAAGGACGCTGCGATCGTATTCAGTGGCGTGCCGCTTGCACTGACCGGGGGCGTGGTGGCGCTGTGGCTGCGCGACATTCCCATGTCCATCTCCGCAGGTGTGGGCTTCATCGCTCTTTCGGGCGTTGCCGTGCTCAATGGCCTGGTAATGATCAGCTTCATCAAGAACCTGCGGGAAGAAGGCGTCCCCCTGCACAAGGCTGTCACCGAAGGTGCTCTTACCCGCCTCCGGCCAGTCCTGATGACGGCCTTGGTGGCGAGTCTGGGCTTCCTTCCTATGGCCCTGAACGTCGGTGCTGGCGCGGAAGTTCAGCGTCCGCTCGCCACTGTTGTTATCGGCGGAATCATCTCTTCAACGCTGCTGACACTTCTCGTGCTGCCGGCGCTGTATCGATTGGTTCACCGCGAAGATTCTGTTCTGGAAAGTCGCTCCTCATGAACCACCCGTCCCCTTTCTGCACAAGGAACTTGTCTTTGACTTCTTCCAACAAGCTCTTTGCTTGGCTTTCGATGCTTGCCGCAGTCCTCCTGCCGTTTGCGGCGTTCGCGCACGGTGTAAGCGAGGGAGACCAGGCCTTCCTTGAAGAAAGCACCGGTAGGCAACTGATCGCGTTTACCTACCTTGGCGCCAAGCACATGGTGACTGGATACGACCACCTTCTATTTCTGTTCGGGGTGATCTTCTTCCTATACCGCATGCGGGACGTGAGCATCTACGTCACCTTGTTCGCCATTGGCCACAGCACGACGCTGCTGCTCGGCGTGCTCGGCGGCTTTCATGTCGACGCCTATCTGGTCGACGCGATCATCGGTCTCTCGGTGGTCTACAAGGCCTTGGACAACATGGGCGCGTTCAAGCGGTGGTTCGGCGTGCAACCCAACACCAAGATTGCAGTCCTTGTCTTCGGCTTCTTCCACGGCTTCGGCCTGGCCACGAAGCTTCAGGACTTCTCGCTATCGCCGGACGGGCTGGTCCCCAACATGCTTGCGTTCAACGTGGGCGTTGAGCTCGGCCAACTTCTGGCGCTTGCCGGCATCTTGATCGTGATGGGCTTCTGGCGTCGGCTGCCTTCCTTCAACCGCCAGGCCTACGGCGTGAACACCATCTTGATGACGGCCGGCTTCGTGCTCATCGGCATGCAGCTCACCGGCTACTTCGCTTCCTGATTTCTGACCGAGACCCATCATGTCAATCACTATCAATCAACCACTTCCCACGACTGGCCGCCTGCTGAAGTCGACCCTTGTCGCTGCCGCCATTGCCGGCGCGCTTCTCGTTACGGCCGTTCTGCCGGCGGAGTACGGCATTGATCCCACCGGGATCGGCCGAGCGCTGGGCCTGACTGCCCTGGCAGACGGCGGAAGCACCGCCGCAGACCCGGCTACGCCGACGTCCTCGACAGCATCGGACGCAGCGACCACCTTGGCGGAAAAGGCTGCGGCTGCGTTCGGGGCGAACAAGGGGCAATCGCTTGATCCAGCCGCGGTATCGCTCACCAACGGTGAGCTTCGCCAGGACGCGATGACGATCACGCTGGAGCCGGGGAAAGGCAAAGAGGTCAAATCCCACATGGCTGCTGGCGCGGGAATTCTGTTCAGCTGGAAGGCGACCGGTGATGTAGCAGTCGATATGCATGGTGAGCGGCCCGACGTGAAGGGTGCATGGACCAGCTACGCCGTCGAAGCTGCGCAGCGGGAGGCGCACGGCACCTTCGTCGCGCCATTTGAAGGAACTCATGGGTGGTACTGGCAGAACCGAAGCGACACGCCGGTGACCGTGAGCATCGAACTTGTGGGCTACCAAGCCGACATCTATCAGCCGTAACACCCGGCACTTCGCCGACCCAACCCGAGGAGAAACAACATGAAAACTCATAGCGCAGTAATTGCCGGCCTGCTTTTCAGCATGTCCCTTTTCACCACGGCATCCGCTCATGATCCTGCCCTCCATGCCGATCCGGCTCCCCCGGCTGCTCCCAAGGCCAAGCCGACGACTTGCGAACAGCTTGCCGACCGTTCGAAGTACAAGGTGGACCTCAAGGATGCCCAGACCAAGGCGCTGAAGGAACGTTGCGACGCACAGGCAGCTCCGAAGAAGAAGTAAATCCACTCGGATTTAGCCAACGACCCTGCCATTCCGGCGGGGTCGTCACCTCGACCCGAACAGTGGTGGGCGTACACTCCGCCTGTCTGCCGCCTCTGCCCTGAATCCGGGCAAAAGGGCGCACACGGGTTGGTGCCGTCAGAACGTTGCTACCAGGACAATCCCATGCTCGAAGTACTGAGTCACCCGGCGTTTCGGCGCCTGTTTGGTGCCCAGATAGTCGCCCTGGTCGGAACCGGCTTGGCGACTGTCGCCCTTGCCCTCCTGGCCTACGACCTCGCTGGCAGCCAGGCCGGAGCGGTGTTGGGCACCGCGCTGGCGATCAAGATGGTCGTGTACGTGACCTTGGCGCCCGTTTCAGGAGCGTTGGTCCCTGCACGGCTGCGCAAGCGGGTGCTGATCGCACTCGATCTGGTTCGTGCGGTTGTGGCGGTCTGCCTGCCCTTCGTCACCGAGATCTGGCAGGTGTATGTCCTCATCGCTGTGCTGCAGTCGGCATCGGCATGTTTCACGCCGCTGTTTCAATCCACCATCCCCGAAATTCTTCAAGAAGAGCGTGATTACACCCGTGCGCTCTCACTTTCCCGATTGGCATATGACCTTGAAAGCCTGCTGAGCCCGGCGCTTGCTGCCGCACTGCTGACGATCATTAGCTTCCACGGGCTGTTCGCTGGTACCTCGGTAGGTTTCATCCTCTCGGCGCTGCTCGTCGCGTCCACCACCTTCCCGGCCCTCGCTGCGGTCTCTTCCAAGGACGGTCCCTATGCCCGAGCCATCCGTGGAATGCGAATCTACCTCCGCACACCGCGATTGCAGGGCCTGCTCGCGTTGAACCTCTGCGCCGCAGCCGGCGGCGCGATGGTGTTCGTCAATACGGTGGTTATGGTCCGCACCGTTCTGGGCGGGGCGGAGGAGCAGGTTGCATGGGCGCTGGCGGCCTTCGGAGGCGGGTCCATGCTGGTCGCACTTCTTCTTCCGAAGGTTCTCGACCGCATTTCGGACCGGACAGTAATGTTGGCTGCAGGACTGTTCATGTCAGTTGTCCTGGTTACCTTCCTTGGCGTCTGGTTTGCCCTGAAGGGACATCCCGGGTGGACGGCGGTCATTCCGGCCTGGACGCTGCTGGGCATGGCGTATGCCGGCTTGGTTACCCCCGGCGGGCGGCTGCTGCGGCGTTCGGCTGAGTCCGCCGATCTACCATTCCTCTTCGCTGCCCAATTTTCCCTATCGCATGTTTGCTGGTTGATCGCCTATCCACTCGCCGGGTGGGTTGGTGCGCGCTACGGCTTGCATGTTGCCTTGGCCGCCTTGGGGATTCTGGCCACACTCGGTTTGGTCGCCGCGTGGCGCAGATGGCCGGCGCACGATCCAGAGGAGATAGCGCATAAGCACGAACATCTTGCTGAGGACGACCCGCACCTCTTGGCACACCGAGACGTGGATGGCACGCACCGTCACCGGTTTGTCATCGATCAACTTCACACACGCTGGCCAGGCTGACCAAGGCGCCAGGCGGGCGGCGAGCACGGAGCTACCTACTTGCGAGTTTGGTCGCAGACGTACAAGTCCATATCGACGTCATATCGACACGCGCGCCCACATTCGTAAGATCCCACTTCCTGCGCCCCTGGCAGTGGAGGGCTATTTCTCAGGGCGGCTATTGCAGCCGCCTGGCAATGCTCGAAGGTGTCGTAATCGCCATAAACAGCGTGACGGACTTCCTGAGTGGACGCGCCGGGCGGATAGACAAAGGCAGTCCAGCGCCCCTGGGACCCGCCGCAAGAAACCGCGACTATGGCGACGCCGACGGTTAAGGTTGTCCGACCGATGTCCATGGCCGAATCCTAGCACCGCCGCGCGCCGGGCGGACACCAGCTCAAGCCTATTCAGCTTCGCGAACCAATTTCCTTCGCTCAGGGAAGTCCGCTGTTGGCGATGAACGGACCTCCGTCGCCTGCAAGCGGGCAGGTGACCACGGAAGAAGCGACCTGGAACCGCTCTCTCAGTGTTGCCGCGTTACAGGTTAGGGAAGTTCGCGAAGCAGCTCGGCGTGGCGCCAAGTTCCACCAATGAGCCAATGACTGGCAGAACGCTTTAGGGCTAGGATTGCCTCAGGGGCGTAGTAGGAGTTGGTGTCAGTCTGCGTCCTACACGGACCGTTGACCAAGCCTCTTACAGGACGCCCCATGCCTCGAATTCGCCATTTGGCCATTCGGAACTTTCGATCCATCAAGGCGCTCGACTGGTCGCCCGCCCCGGGCATCAACTGTTTGATCGGTCCTGGCGATAGTGGCAAGTCCACCATCCTCGATGCCATCGACCTGTGCTTGGGTGCTCGACGAAGCATTTCCTTCGGCGACATGGACTTTTTTGACCTCGATGTCTCAGAGCCCATTCGTATTGCCGTGACATTCGGGGAACTGCCGGCATCGCTGATGGACATTGATGTCTATGGCGACTTCTTGCGAGGATTCGATTCGGTATTTGACACCCTAGAAGACGAACCCGCCGCGGGGTTGGAGACAGTGCTTACGCTGCTGCTTCAAGTCGGGGCGGACCTTGAGCCCAGCTGGACGCTGATCTCCGATAGGTCGCTTCAACAAGGCTTGGAACGAAGCCTGCCTTGGAAAGAACGCATCGTGTTAGCTCCGGCACGCATCGGCAGCTTTACAAGCTCCAACTTATCTTGGAGCCGCGGGTCGGTGCTCAACCGGCTAACAGACGAGCGCGCAGAATTGGGAGCCCAGCTCGCTCTAGCAGCGCGTCAGGCGCGCGCCAACTTTGGCGCTCAAGCATCGCCCCACCTGAGTCAGACACTCGGAATCGTCCGGACAACTGCCCAGAGCCTTGGAGTTGACGTCGGATCGATGCCGCAGGCCTTACTCGACTCGCACTCCGTCTCCATCGGCGAAGGCGCCATCGCGCTTCACAGCGAGGCAGGCATCCCCCTTCGGTCCCTTGGTACGGGTTCTTCTCGACTCTTGGTGACGGGACTTCAACGGGCCGCGGCGGAGTCAGCGCCGATTGCCTTGGTGGATGAGGTGGAATATGGGTTAGAGCCCCATCGGCTCATGCGGCTGCTGGATTCCTTGGGAGCCAAGGAGACGCCGCCGCCTCTCCAAGCGTTTCTCACAACACACTCCCCTGTGGCACTTCGTGAGCTTTCAGGTGAGCAGCTGCTTGTAGTTCGGCCACGACCGGCTGGCCATGTCGTCATTTCCGCTGGCTCGACCGACGAGATTCAAAGCACGCTGCGCACTGACCCGGAGGCCTTTCTGGCGAAGTCTGTGATTGTGTGCGAGGGAGCAAGCGAGGTAGGGTTTGTGCGTGGCCTCGATCTATGGGGGGTAGCCAGCAAAGAATCCTCTTTCTTGGCTTTAGGTGGTGCATACGTCAATGCAGGCGGAGGCACTCCGGACAACGCTTTTGCCCGAGCGACTGCGCTTATGGATCTGGGTTACCGAGTCCTCGTCTTCATAGACGCTGACAAACCTGCCGCTCCAGGTGTTGCAGAAGCATATCTTCAATCAGGCGGCAGCCTCGTGACTTGGCGGGCAGGAATGACGTTGGAGGACGAGCTGTTCCTCTGCCTTCCTGACACATCGATTGATGCCCTGCTCCTGAAGGCTAAAGAGCGTGTTGGCGAAGATCTTATGAACCAACAGCTGGTTGCCAAATCGAACGGTCTAACAACTTTGGCGTCCATCGAAGCGCTGAGGCCGAATTCACCCTATCCGCCTGATATTCGCGTACTGCTTGGCGAAGTCTCCCGTATCAAAAAGAATAGCTGGTTCAAGTCGCTTACGACTTACCAGTCAATCGTCCTGGATATCGTCTCTCGGGGCTACGCAAACGCGGACGCTAGCTTCAAGGCAGTAGTAGACCAACTCTGGGCCTTTACCCGTGCTGCCTGAAATCGATCTGCTAGCTATCCAACGCGGATCGATCACCGCCCCAGCAGGATGCGGCAAAACCCAGCTGATTGCCGAGGCGCTGGCATCCCACTCTGGGAACAGACCGATCCTTGTTCTGACTCACACAAATGCTGGCGTCACCGCGTTGAGGACACGCTTGAAACGCGCGGGGGTGCCCAGCTCTGCCTATCGGCTGTCGACGATTGATGGATTCGCTATGCGTCTCATCGCCAAGTTCCCGGCGCGCAGTGGCCATCATCCCCAACTCTTGGAGCTCAACAACGCGGGTAGCGACTACCCCGCGATCCGTGAATCATTCCGGCAACTCTTGGACTCGGGGCATATCGCTGCACCCATCGCAGCCACTTACGCCCGGCTTTTGGTTGACGAGTATCAGGATTGCAGCACCGTTCAGCACTCCATCGTGTCCACCCTCGCTGCGCTTTTGCCCACGTGCGTCCTCGGTGACCCTCTGCAGGCCATCTTCGGATTTGGCGGAAATCGGCTGGTTCACTGGGAACAAGACGTTCAATCGTCCTTCCCAGCAGCGGGTAGCCTTCGAACCCCTTGGCGCTGGCAAATTGCAGGTAATGAAGAGCTGGGCCAGTGGCTGCTATCCCAAAGGCATGCTCTTACGGCCGGCTTACCCATTGATCTAACTACGGCTCCGTCATCCGTTCGTTGGATCCAGCTGGTTGCCGGTAGTGAAGTGCAGCAAAGATTGACTGCGGCACGGACCAATGCGCCTGGTAGCCAAGGAACGGTTCTGGTAATTGGCGAGTCCATGAATGTTCAAGGCCGCCACCAACTCACCAGCCAAACGCCTGGGGCAATGGCGGTAGAAGCCGTGGACATGCGAGACCTCGTCAACTTCGCCAGGCAATTCAATCTTCAGGCTCCTAGTGCGCTGCAAGACTTGGCCACCTTCTCCGCTCTCATGATGACGGGCGTCGGCACGGCGAATCTAGTGACGCGTGTCGGTACCATTCGTAGAGGGAGAGCCAGGACACCTCCAACTCCTGTAGAAGCTGAGGCAGTCGCCTTTGAGTCCGAGCGGACCATGACGCGCGCCTTGCGGCTGGTGGACGCTTTGGCCGAACAGACAGGCACTCGGGTCTATCGGCCCGAGATTCTGCACTGCTGTCGATCAGCCATGCGAAGCGTTATCAACGGAGAGCAAGATCTATTAGGAGCCGCACTTCATGCCCGCGAGCGAAATCGTCACCTCAGCCGCCCCATTGCGCGCAGAGCAGTCGGCAGCACTCTCCTTCTGAAAGGTCTCGAGGCAGACATTGCCGTGGTCCTCTATCCGGAGAGCATGAGCGTGCAGAACCTCTATGTAGCCCTCACGCGTGGTGCGAAAGGGCTGGTGATCTGCTCCAGTACCCCAACGCTGACCCCGACCCCATAGCCTCAACCTAACCATTCTGCGCCCTATCAGGCACGAAGCTTTGCGGCGCTTCATCATTGCAATGGTCACAATGGACCTTGTCCCAAAGTCGTTGCTGAACATCTGGGTCTGAAGAACGTGGGTCTCGCCGGGCAGCGACTGCATCAGGATTGATTTCAAGGTTCTCCTTGTCCCACCTAGATGATTGGGCGGCGAAGGTGGCGTAGGCTATCTGCTTACCAATGATGCGTCAGCGGACAGCAGAATGAGCAGACCCAACTCAGTAGAGGATAAGGCATTGGCCGCTCTTGACCGCCTGGTGAAGCGACGCCCGACCAATGAACTGCTGAAGGCAAAGATGGCCGCAGGTCATCGGATCATCACGCCTACCGCGGTCGCGGCAGAGGCAGGAGTAAATAGAGGGAGCTTTGGATCAAGGCACGCTCGACTTGGGCACGTCTGGCTTAGAATTCAGGAGCTGGCTGAGGAGGAGAGGCGAGGCTCAGTAGCTGAAGAGCTCGCCAGGGTTAAGGCTGAGAACGCAAGGTTGAAGGCTCTGCTTTACAAGACCAACATCCACAACGCATCTCTCCAACTCGCAGTGTCCCGGCTTCAGAAGCAGAGTACCAAGAGAGACGATGGAGCAAATGTCGTCAACTTTCGCCGGAACGATCGGAAGCGTCCCCGGTAGCGTTGGATATCATCCTCAGCACTGCTCGACTCTGAACAACACGGCTCATAGCAATCTTGGAATACTGATCCCTAGAGTTGGTCCGCTCCATCTGGACAATGGCCTGATTTTTCAGGAGGCGATCCTCCCAAAAGTCCTTATGCTCTGGCAGGATGATGCAGCACTTGCACCCCGCGCACAGGCCGGGCGACCGTAGGCCGAAGTTCGGCGAGGCGCGGACAGTGAGGAGGCTTGCTTGTGGGTTGCAGCTGGAACGGTCAGGCAACATATCAATCAGGCAACTTGCGTAGGTCCCTGTCCATATCCGCAGGTCGGTGAGTTTCACGTATGCCACGGCCTTATCGATCGGCGTCTCTCCGTCCATCTTGGACAGTGCCTCGGTCATTGATTCGGCATGCTGCATGAGAAGACGCTGCGCCGGTCCACCTCCGATCGGCCTGCCGAGGGTGATTTGAACTAGGAACCGAGAGGTCTCCATGACTCTCTCTCCTTCCAAGTTCTCGAGCAGAGCCGCATCGTTTCCAATGTACCCTTGATCCGTGATCTGCTCGCTCATGTGACGGAAGTGCGTCCGTAGCGCTGGCATTAGTTCCGGCTTGGATCGGAACACATAGTGCGCAAAGGTGATCCTCCATCGCTGCGGGCGTAGGTACCTCACCTCGTAAACAGCTTGCGTCGTTTCGATGCCACGCTTCTTCGTGAGGGCTTCGACGGCAAACTCACGTTGCAGCAGAGAATTTCTGGATGCTGTCATTCGGCCGATTCCATCGGGACCCGATGGAAGGGACTTGGCGTGGGAGAAGCTGAGCATCAGTGACTTAGTGCCCGATAGTGCTCGCCAAGGCTCCATTAGCCGCACCAGCACCTCGACGGATTTCAGCACGATCGGCAGGTGATTCGTGCCCAACGGGCGCAGTCCGGCAGTCCACTCATGGCGAGTCGCTTCCCTTTTGGCGGAAATGCCACAGATGGAGAACACCTCCATTAGTCCGTCTAGCGACGTCACTGACTTGACCACACCGTGCTGTAGCGTCGGATCGTGGTCCAGGGAGAGGCCAATCAGCTCATGAGCTCGAATCCCGGTGCATCCCTGCAGCAAGACACTGCATGCGCTTTGAGTCATTAGTATTAGGCGTCTCAGGCCCTGAGTTCCGCTAATCTCGCGCTCGTCACCAGCGTCATCAATCCGATCTATGGTGGCCAATGGCTCATGCCAGGGTGTCAGTGTCCCTGGGATCGGGCTCATCTGGAACTCCTCGATGTGCCGTTTGATCTGACGAAAGCAGGCGATTCGTCTCGGTCCCGTAGCACTTCTTGCGTCGATCAGCATCGGGATGACCTCAGCCTGAAGTCTGATCACATCCTCCGAGCCGTACTCAATCCATTCACATGCGTAGGAAAGAATCGGTACCGAGATCTCGTCCGGGACAGGCATCAATCCACCCGTTCGAGCAAGCCCGAGCGGCTCTGTCACGACGTCGTAGGTCTTTCTTCCGTCAAACGGCGCTTCGCACGGTGCTTGTCCGCCTCTGGCGCGCAAGCTGTCCGCGATTTCGTAGATCTGTGTAAGTGGATGGATGAGTTTGTAGGCGGTCGCATGCGTCCACGCCCTGTCTCGACCGGCATCACTTCGGGCCGTCATGTACTGCTCTTCGAGACCTTCGACGTAGTCCCAGCTCATCGCCGTGGTGATATCGAAGAGGGAGTGGATCTCCCGCTCTCCCATGAACTTCACCAGCTCCCTCATGCCCATGTAAGTGCCAGGGATAGACCCAACCGTCATACGTACGGTGTCCTCAATGATGGCGGTCTTGAGGTAGCACTTCAGCTCAGAGAGCAGTCCTCTGTGCTTGTAGTCCGTGAGCAACTCTCCGCGTGCCACAGGGATTGCCCAGTCAACTGTGACAAACTCCTTCTGTTGGCCGACCGTGGTCTGGGCAAAGGTCCAGACATCACTGTCATAGTCAACTTGGAAGGAAGGATGCAGGGTCGCTGCCTGCGCTGTTTCGACCTTTCTTGCTGCGGGCATAGCCATATCTCTAGAATTGATTCGCTAGTGGCGGTACAGCCGGACTATTCAAGTCCAGGCAGGGGCGTCAGCATGATCATCATCGCTGATTGTCGATTCGCAGTTGTGCTCACTGCTGGGATCCATGAATCGCGGAGAGCGAGATAGGCATTCTCGAACTTTCGCCTCCAGATCTCGCTGCCGAGCTCTGCCCTGGCTTCTTCGTATAGCTCCTGCAGTTGAAGAAAGCGCGCGAGCGCGTAGGCTTCGTTTGGATCAGCTGCGGCGAGCGGGCATGCAGGACAGGAACCATAGCTGGTGCAGAGCTTTCCATGGCGCTGCCCTGGTTGAGGACTTTGGAATGGATCTGCACAGCAGAAGCCCTGCGTGGCTGCCGTTTGCTCACGATCACTTCGGGCGGAGCGTGTGTCGATCTTTCCATTTGAAGTCACCCAGCGCTCCTGTGCGGTCATGGCTCCTGCCAGCTGTTCCTTTTGCCGATGCTGCATCGTGGTTGTCTGGTAACTGTCTTGACCAGTTGACAGTAGCCGATGGCCTAGCATTGCTCGGAGCTCGAAGGCGTCGCCGTCGGTCAGCCCATCAACCGCTTCGGAGAACGCAAGCCTGTTTGCTTGAGAGCCAGAGTACTTAAGCCCCCTTCGTTTGCAGAACAACGTGATGTAACCGGTCACCCGCGTGGTCACGTCGTCGGTTCTGGCTGAGTAGGAGTCGATGTGCATTCCTCGGCGCTTGTGCCGCCCGCCTTCGGAAACTGCGTGGAGGAAGAAGTCATTGGCAAGCTCACCAGCAGCGTAGTCTCTGATTCGTTTGGTCCAAGCAATAACGAAACTGATCAATCTTTCAGGCGCTAGCGGGTGATCGCTAGCGGGGAAGGCTGCTCGCTGTGTCGCGCCCTGAGCGGAACTTCCAGCCCTGCGCTTGGAGGACTTGATCACCGTTCGCTTTTGTCCAAGCGGGTAGTGCTCCGATATGCCATTCAGGGTGAGTGTTCTAAGTGGCTGCTCGTTGAAGCCCGAGTGCATGGCTAGTACGAGAAAGAATGGGATCAGATCGCCGCCGATCGGGTGCGCTAGTCTCCTCAGACGGAAGTACTCGCTTTCGCTGATCTTTCCTACGCCTGGGAGCTTGTGAACCGCGCCTTGGCGAGGAAGATGACCGTCAAAGTTTGCCAATATTTGAGCAATTGCCTCTGCCGGATCGCTTAGCGATACAGCGTCGCCCTTTTTCTTCTGAGCGAGGGCACTGTGAACCCTATCTAGAAGCGGCCACACTTCGTCCATTGTCGATATGCATTCTTCGACCGCCGCCTTCATGACGTTGGCCCAAGCCGCACGGTCCAGCTCTTTCGGCTTGCTCTTCCGTGGCAGTCCTGCGAACGGCTTTGGCGGAATACGGATCACCTTCCACCGTGGATCCATCTCGTGCAGCGCAAGAACGACCTTCTTGAAGGTCCCGTAATAGTGGCGCTGGGTCTCCACCGAGAGAACTGTCGGGTGCGTGGTATCCCTACCTTTCAGATACGTTAGAAAGGACTCGCCGAGATCCATTGGAGTGTCGTCTGGGCCGCTTATCTTTACCCCTTTTACGGTTAGGTACTGCACCAGGCCACTCACGATGTTGTTAGCTGAAGAGGATCTAGTCGTCTCCCTGCTGTTCTTGTTAGCTCGGCAGAACGCCTCGGCGAAGAGCGGTGCCGCTGCACCTATGCCCTTCCACCGGCTGAGATTAACGATGTTGTCGCGCAGGTCTCCGGCGCGCCTGAACGCGACTTCTAGGCGACCAGCGCTCTCGCGGACATCCCATTTCTTTGTGTTGCCTACCTTTTCCTCAACTACTACGGCGTGCCGCAGCTGGGCGGATCTTCTTCCTGCCACGTAACGCTCCAATCCGTGTTCAATCTGATTTGATAAGGTGAGTCGGTCACATGCGAGGAGTAGTGCGTATGCTGGCCGTGGAGCCGTGTGAGCTCCAACTCGTCAGGCCTCGACGCCGATTCGCATAAAGGGTTGACCTTCAAGGTGCAGTCTGATCGATTCCCTGGTTTCGCTCTCGAATGCGTTCGCGCTTCGCAGGTAGATGGACTCAGTCGTATCCCTGAGACTGTGTCCCAGTACCGACTGAACATACTTGATCGCATCCATGTCACCGTTTGCGCGCTTCTCCATGTACGTGTACAAGGCGAAGGTGTGTCGAAGGGCGTGAATGGTTATTCGCTCGCGCTGCGTGGATTCGTAGCGAGCCAGGTCACGCTCTTTGGAGAGCCGTTTGAGCAGCCTGTCCTTGGCCTGGGCGAAATGCCGGTCGAAGATCTGCGGGGTTATCGGATTGCCCGCATGCTTGCGGTTGTTTGCGTCGAGGACGAATAGGACGCCGTGATCCTCGAGCTTGTGGTATCCCAGTCGGAGGTCAACGAGGCGCTGCCGAACACCTTTGGCATAGCGCTTCAACGCGTTGAGTAGCCAGACTGGAACGGGAACATTGCGCTTCTTGTTACCTTTCCCGAGCACGGGGATGGCGACTGCAGTGAGAGGATCGCGCCCTTCCGTACGGGCCTGAAGGATGGTTTTCGCTTTGAGATCGCACACTTCCGCCCGCCTCAGTCCTGCTTGATAGCAAAGCTCAGCCATCAATCGCTGCGCCGTGGTTGCGTATGCCAGTTCAACCAGACCGTTTCGCTCGAGCACAGGGTTTGGACCTAGTTCGTCAAGAATACCGACGACGGTCTCGGGATGGAGCGCAGTGATGAGTTCGTCAGCGTCGTTCAGCCCGGGAAGGTCGACGCCAACGTCGAGAACTTGAACAGTTCCTCGCTTCGTCTGCTTGCTCAGCAGCGCTGGTGCCTTCCTCAGGTATCCCCGTTTCACGCAGAATGCGATTAGCTTGGTCACGGTCGACCATCTTCGATGAATAGTCGCGGCGGCGAGCTTATCCAAGGTCACCGCAGAGTCCAGGTCAGTCAAGGTGTCCGCATAGGATCTGAGGAGATCCTCATCTACGTCGGAAACGAGCTTTTTTCTTGCGTCAAGAAAGTGATGGAAGTCGGTGAGGTCAGCCGCGATAGCTGCGGTTGTGTTCTTGCTGCAGGCAAGCTTTGGCTTTGGACCGATCGTTAGATGGGCATCTGCAAAGAATTCAAAAGCGGGCTGAACGATCGTTCCATCAGACCTGCTGACCAAAAAGCAGAAGCCTTCGGGTAAGGGTACGCCTTGCGCACACTTGATTCCTGTCGCTTCCGAAGCGATTGCACGTGCGGTGCATATTTCGACGTCATAGACCATGGCGCCGAAAGCTATCAGGTATACGGAAAGTTTTTTTTGCTGTGAGCCTTACGGTACGTTAACAACTGAAATGAGAATCATGCCTACTTTTTACTTCCATTGATTCATATATTTACGCGTGATCGTGACCCTACTGGTACGCTCGGTGTGAAGGAAGACCTGCTCGCTGGTACGGGGGAAGTGCGCAACAGAGAGGTGGGTTCGTTCGTCGCGCAGGCTAGATTTGCTCCTTCAGTACCAATGTTGGTGTCCGCTTGGCGCGGCAATCGGTAGCGCGCGGTCAATGGCTACCCAAGGCTGGCAGTGAGTTGACATCATCAATCGGGAGACGCCGCGGTTGCTACTGCGCGTTCTTTAGGGAAGCGTGTTGGCTGGGCAGTGGGTACGCCTGGAGCTACCGATTCAATTGCTGCCGGCAAAGGTAAGGTTGCCGCAACGCCACTGCACCACTTTTGATTGCTGGCAACCTTTGGTTGGCCGTCTCCGGGTTCTCCGGAGCGACGCTATCAAAGAGTTTCTCGAGTGCTGCCCGCGTGCTGATCCCTAACTGTGCCGAATGTGCGAGAGGACGGCCGCTGCATACGCGCTCTTTCAACGAGCCATCGAGACAACGCGCTGCTCAGCCATGATCGGCGATCATGTGGCCAAGGTCGGATGCACTCTGCAGTTCAATGATGCGATCGGTCAGGCGTTCAGCTGCGATCTGCAACCCGTCATCGTCTGACGAGTACGGGGAGCCGAACAGCGGGATCTCGACCCACAGTCTCTCCTGCCCATCATGCACATAGGGGCCATGGTCATCCAAGAGAAGGGCTTCACCCACGTGGGGGGAGACATAGGAAAGATCCTTTGTCCTTCCAGACCAGTGGATGTATCGAAGCTCGACAAACCATGCCGGAACACTGCCTTCCCTAGCCAGGAGTCCGGCAATTCTTCTTGCAAGTGCCTCGGGAACCGTAGTGAACAGTACAAGTTCCTCGAACTGCGATCGGACATCCTCTAGGAACCGGTGAAGCCCAGGGCGAGGAATCTGACTGACTGCGTTGGAGATGAGCGTGCCTTCGAGGTCCAGTGCCAGGATGGTTGGCTTCATTGGGAGTTCCTGTCTAAGCTTCTAAGCCTGAGTAAACGCATCGGTAGGTAGCTATCCATGGCGTGGGTCACAGGGTACCGGTTCGGGCTACGCCCCTCTGAAACTTTGCCCAACCACTTCACTTCCGTTGGATTGCTTCTGAGACCTCTACGGCCCAACGCGAGGTGTGGATGATCCTGGTCTCCTGCAGCTGCTCTTGAAGGATCTGGCGTTTGGTGAGCTGAGACACCGCCTCCCACTCGTTCCTGAAGATGTAAGTGGCATTGCCTGACTCGGGACTCTCGAACACGTATCGATTCCTTCCCGTGAACCCAAAAACGATGTACTCACTGAAACCGCCTAATCCGACTGCCATGAAGTCGGGCTCGTGACGAGTGATGGTCCGGATGCGCTGCTTAGCGACTGCGCGGTCGCTGTCGGTCAACTGCTTCAGATAACTATCCAATACCTGCATCGCTCTATCGAACGGGAACTTCCCCGGAGGGAGAATGCGCCAGTTGATCTTCTCGACCCTGACCGGCACCGCGAGGTCCGGGTCAACGATTTCGAAGTGTTGGAAGCATTCCAGGTAGATGTTGAGGAGGTTTGCAATGCTCTCTTCTGGCTCCGTCCGGTCAATGATCCTAGTAGCCATTGCGATACCACTGTCTGTATCTACAGCAGTGAGGAATTCACCAGGTGGTGCAACGTATTCCCTGGGATAGGTCTCATAGGATCTTGTCTGAGTACCGTGGTGAGTGTGTCCGTGCCAGTCCTTCCACGAGGTATTGATTGATCGAGACTTGGTGACCATCGGAAGGTCCTTTCGGATGATCTCTTTGCCTCGGGCATTGAATAACGTCGCGGGTCCTTCGGCGCTTGGCACAATGGAAGCGCCTGCGAGCGGAAGGTCGTCGAATCCCAGCATCGCCGCTTGGTGTTCTGTGAGTGGGCCGCTAAGAATGCGAAACTGTGGCAGCCGCTCAATCGTGCTTCGGTAGACTGATAAACCTCTCACTTGCTTGGGCATACGCTGGTCCTTTTCATGAGGAAGCGGGATAACCAAATATGTTTGGAAAGCCGTCTAAGCTTGCTGCGGAGGAGATGCTATTTCCTTTTCGGGGAGATGGTATCAGTACTCAGAAACCTAGGACGCTCTGTCCCTGTAGGCGCCGCTCGGACTGCATCCATAGCTTTGTACTGATGCTAGCCTCGTTTTCCGTTCGGCTAGAAAAGTTGCCCCTGTGGCGACTTGTCTTGGGGAGGTTGAAAAAGATGAGTGGCCAGCGCTGGCAGCCTAGTGAAACCGAGTTCACGATGCTTCTTTTCAAAGCGCTTCCGGATCAAGTCCGCTACAGGGCCAGTTCCGGACATCCTGGTGCCAAAGCTGGCGTCATACTCCTTTCCACCATGCATCTGTCGCATCAAGCTAAGCACGTGCGCAGCGCGGTCCGGATAGTGCAGCTCGAGCCATTCTCTCCAAATGTCCTTAATCTCGTTGGGTAGCCTGAGAAGCACGTAGCCTGCTGCCCGAGCGCCGTGTTCGTGAGCAGCCTCAAGGATGGCTTCTAGGTCATGGTCGGTGATCATGGGAATGACCGGCGCGATCAAAACCCCTACCGGTACTCCTGCCTCGTGCAGCTGATTCATTGCTCGCAGCCTTGCGTGGGGAGCAGCAGCTCGTGGTTCCAGTTTTGCAGATAGCTTCCTGTCGAGCGTGGTGACCGAGAAGTAGACCGTAACCAACCGATCCTTGGCCATCGACGCCAGCAGTTCGACGTCCCTGGTGATCAAGGCACTCTTGGTGACGAAGCTCACCGGATGCTTGGCATCAGCAAGCACCTCAAGGCATTGGCGTGTAATTTGGTAATTCCTTTCAATCGGCTGATAGCCGTCTGTGTTTATCCCCAACGCAATCGGGGTGCACTTGTAGTTCGACTTGCTAATTTCTGCTCTGAGGCGCTCCGGGGCATTTGTCTTTGCAAACAGGCGCGTCTCGAAGTCTAAGCCTGGTGAAAGGCTCAAGTAGGAGTGAGAAGGGCGAGCAAAACAGTAAACACAGCCATGCTCGCAGCCGCGGTACGGGTTGACCGACGCGCTAAAGCCAACGTCAGGGGATGAGTTGTGGCTGATCACTGTGCGCGCTCGCTCTTCCTGCACCTGAGTTCTCAGCGGTGGCGCGTCTTCCATCTCCTGGTAGACCGACTCCCAGCCGTCGTCGACTCCCACTGTTGCAGTGGTATCGAAACGGCTTGGGACACGCGATGCGGCCCCTCTGCCTTTGAGGGGAACTTGGGCCTTTCGAGCATCCTGTTCCATGGCGACAACTTGGGAAGGTCGGGCCGTTAGTATTATTGCTAACCACAGGCGCCGCAACACCGTGAAATTCAGCTAGCTGTAGGCCATACGGTCGTTTGGCGAGTAGGTTCTGCCCAGGCTTATCCACAGCTTCGGCTGGCAAGGCCTTTATCAGCTGCGTTGGCCATGGAGCGCTTTGGCTTCCGCCAAGAAGATCTGCATCAATGCCCGCGATCGACGTGTTGCTGCAGGCAGTGGAATGCCCAACTGTGCGCAGAGCGAAGTCGCATATGCCATCTGTGCACCCGTGGGCGGCTTGATGTCCCAATCCGTTAGCTGGGGGATGAGCTTTGAGAGCTCTTCTGCCAGGCGGTACTCAAAGCCTCTTGCTTGCCCTTCCTCTTCTTGCATTCGACGCATCTGCATAGCGACCTGCTCCCTGCCCATGGGAGAAAAGGGAAGCTCAAGAGTGAACTCCAGTTCCGGACATACGAGGTAAAAGTTCATGGGAGATGCAATTAGTACTTATAAGTAGACTACCTTTAGAGGCGTAGTCTTTAAAGTACTGGAACCACAAGCTGCTTCGTATGGTCGAGCATACGAACCAAGCGAAACTTGCAGATGTGATCCGCGCGCATCGCATTGATCTGGGTGTCAGCCAAGAAGCCTTTGCTGACCACATCCAGATGCACCGCGCCTACTACAGCAAGATCGAGCGTGGCGAAAAGAACCTCACTCTCGCTACCTTGGAGCGAGTTGCTAAAGGCATGGGTACCTCGATGTCGGCCCTGCTGCGCGCCGCAGGGCTCTAACACTCTTTGCAGACCACGAAGGTTGGCCAACCTCTCCAGGATGGGCGTGTTTGGCCGGCACTGCGCGGGGGATTGTGCCGATAGCAATGTGTTTACTGATTATTCTCTAACCTGTTGATCTATATGGATTTATCTAGTGAACAATCAGGGGGTATTGATACCATGCTCGCAGCCGCGATACGGATTGACCGACTGGCTGAAGCCGACGTCCGGCGAGTTGTTGCGGGTGATGATGCTGCGCGCGGTCTCGGCACGCACTTCGGTACGCAGGCGAGGGGCAAGGAACTCCTCGCTCTCGTCGACCGCCCAGCCGTCGTCCACCGCCTCGCTGACAGTGCTTTCAAAGCGCCCGGCAAGGTGGGACGTGGAACCTCGGCCCTTGATCGCAATACCCATTGCGGCAGGGTACGTCGTGGTTGTCTCAATGGCTGCGACGGCCGCCTGAAGGGTTCAGCGCCACCCTGGGTGGGAGCCGTGCTCGGCTCCCACCCAGGGTGGCCCAAGACCGAAGTCGAGCAGGGCTCGACGCTACAGGGGAGGGGTCAGAGCAGCGCCAGGTACCCGCGCACCGTGGCGTCCAGCCCGTCGTACAGCGCCTCACCGATCAGCGCGTGGCCGATCGACACCTCCAGCACGTCCGGCACGTTGGCCAGGAAATCGCGCAGGTTGTCCTGCGACAGATCGTGGCCGGCGTTCACGCCCAGGCCAACGGCCTGTGCACGGCGTGCGGCAGTGGCGAACAGCGCCAGCATCGCGTCAGCATCACCAGCCGCATGCGCCTCCGCATAGGGCCCGGTGTACAGCTCGATGCGGTCCGCACCCACTTCGGCCGCCTGCTCCAGCAGCGGGTTGCCCGCGTCGACGAACAGGCTGACCCGGCAACCCATCGCTTTCAGTTCGGCAATCAACGGGCGCAACCGCTCGGCATCGCGCTCGAAGTCGAAACCGTGGTCGGACGTGATCTGCCCATCGCCATCCGGCACCAGGGTGGCCTGCGCCGGACGGGTCTGTTCGCACAGCGGCAGCAGCCCCGGGTAACCCTCGCGCGGCGGCGCAAACGGGTTGCCTTCGATGTTGAATTCGACGCCACGCGCGCGGGTCAGCGTGGACAGGGCCAGCACGTCCTCGGCGGTGATATGGCGGCGGTCCGGTCGCGGATGCACGGTGATGCCATGCGCGCCGGCATCCAGGCAGGCCTGGGCGGCGCGTACCACGTCCGGTTCGGCACCGCCGCGCGAATTGCGCAGGACGGCGATCTTGTTGACGTTGACGCTGAGCTGGGTCATGGAACGAAACTACTTGGAAAGAGGGGATGGATCGTGATCGTTGGGGTCGTCACCGCGGCGGGCCTGGGCCTGTTCGCGCAGGCGGCGCAGTTCTTCGGCATCGACCAGTGTGGACGGATCGCGCTGTGGATCACCGAAACGGGCCACATAGCGGCCGCGTACCCAGGCCAGCAGGAAGGCGAGGGCGGCCAGCAGGCACAGGGTCATCAGCCCGGGGCTGGGGGTCTTCAGCGCGAAGGCGAAACAGCCCAGCGCCAGCAGCAGGTACAACCAGTACATAGTCGGGCTCCCCGGATGATCGGCGCAGTGTAGCGCTGCGTCAGAGCAGCGGCGAGGCCAGCCGGGCGAAGGCCTCGGGCAGGCGGTGCAGCCACAGCGAACGACCGGCCTGGTCGTGCACCCGCGTGGAACGGTCGAATTCGCCCTGCAGCAGTTCGGCCAGCGCAGCCACCCGGTCACGGTCGCTGATCATCATCGACAGCTCGAAGTTCAGCCGGAAGCTGCGGTGATCGAAGTTGGCACTGCCGACGATGCAGACGTCGTCATCGGCGATGAAGGCCTTGGTATGCAGCATGCGTGGGCCGTACTCGTAGATCTTCACCCCGGCATGCAGCAGCTCGTCGAAGTAGGAGCGGGCGGCCTGGGTGACGAACCAGGAATCGCTCATCTTCGGCACCAGCAGGCGCACGTCCAGCCCGCCCAGTGCCGCCGAAGTCAGTGCCATCCGCGCCGCTTCGCCCGGCACGAAGTAGGGCGTGACCAGCCAGACGCGCTCGTGCGCTTCCTGGATCGCCGCCACATGCAGGCGATGGATCGTTTCCCAGCCCGAGTCCGGGCCGGAGACCAGCACCTGGGCGTTGATCGCACCATCGCCGCGCAGCGGCATGTCAGCCGGCCACAGACGCGCGATGTCCATGCGCGAGGGATCCTGTCCACTGGCGTAGAGCCAGTCCTCGGCGAATACCAGCTGCAGGCTGCGCACCACGTGGCCGCGGATGCGCATGTGCAGGTCGCGGTAGGCATCCGCCCTGCGGCTTTCATCCTCGTCGTCGGTGATGTTGATGCCGCCGGTGAAGGCGAGGCGGCCGTCGACGATCACCAGCTTGCGGTGGGTACGCAGGTTCAACCACGGGCGCTTGAATGGCTTCAGCAGCTGCCGTGGGTGGAACCAGATCGCTTCGCCACCGGCGTCGAGCAGCGGCTGCAGGAAGCGGCGGGGCAGGGCAGACGAACCCACCGCGTCGAGCAGCAGGCGCACCTGCACACCCGCGCGGGCGCGCTCGACCAGGGCGTCGCGCAGCGCGGTGCCGGCATGGTCCGGGTTGAAGATGTAGTACTCCAGGTGCACGTGATCGCGGGCCTGCGCGATGGCGTCCAGCAGGGCCGCGTAGGTTGCCGCGCCATCCACCAGCCAGGTGACTTCGGTGGCGCTGCTCGGCGCGAGCCCGGTCGTGGCCTGTGCGACCTTGGCCAGCTCGGTGCAGTCGGCGTCGGGTGGGCAGACATCGCTGTAGTGCTCCATCCCCGAGCGGGCACGGCCACGGCGCAGGCGCTGCCGCTTCACCTTCTGCGGGCCCAGCAGGTAGTAGATGAAGAGACCCAGGTAGGGCAGCAGCGCCAGCGACAGGATCCAGCTCAGCGTGGCCACCGGCTCGCGCTTCTGCAGCATGATCCAGCCCGCCAGCGCGAACAGGTACAGCAGATAGGCGACCGCCAGGATCGTGCCAAGGTGGGCGATGCCGTCGAGCCAATGGCGCAGGGAGTCGAAGAGGGCGAGCATCCGCCGATCATAACGGTCCAGACCGTCAGGCATAAAAAAGACGCCCCTGTTTCCAGGGGCGTCTGCAGTCGCGTCATGACTGTTGTGTTGCGGTGTAGCGTTTACTGCTGCACAAAACCGATCTTCTTCATCTGAGCATTCTTCGCGGCGGCCAGAACCTTGGCCATCACGTCGTACTCGGAATCCGGGCTGGCGTCGATGCGCAGTTCCGGCTGGTTGGTCGGGTCACGCTGGACCTCCTGCTCCATCCGCTGCTGCAGCTCGCTGGTATTGATCGGGCTGTTGTTCCACGAGACCTGGTTGCTGGCGTCGATCTTGAGTTCGATCGGCGGCGGCGGTTCGACCAGCTGCGGCGGTGGGTTGAGCACGCGCTGCGGCAGGTCCACGGCGATCGGGTACGTCATGATCGGCGCGGTCACGATGAAGATGATCAGCAGAACCAGCATCACGTCCACGAGGGGCGTGACGTTGATGTCTGCCATGGGGCCCTTGCCACCACCACTACTGAATGCCATGGCTTATTGCCCCTTTTCTTTGGTCGCGACGAAGCCGACGTCCAGCATGCCCTGCTCCTGCGCGACCTTGGTCAGGTCGTTGATGACGCGCATCTTGGTGGTGCGGTCACCACGCAGGTTCAGCGGCGGCTGCGGGGTCTGCTGGGCGGCGGTCGCCAAGCGCGACTCGAGAGTCTGCTTGTTGATTTCTTCGTCGTTCCAGTAGATCGAGCCGTCTTCCTTGACTGCCAGGGTGATCGGTCCGGAACGCTTTTCAGCATCTTCCGGCTTCTGGATCAGGTTGGCTTCCGGCAGATCCACCTTGACCTTGTGGGACATCAGGGGCGCCGTGATGATGAAGATGATCAGCAGCACCAGCATCACGTCCACGAGGGGCGTAACGTTGATGTCGGCCATGGGGCCGCCGCTGTTACCACTACTGAAAGCCATAACGGGCTCCGTCTAGATCTTGGTGACTACTTACGTTCGTCGCTGGGTGACGCGCGCCGCAATTAGCGGACGCGCGAGCCGGTGGCGAAGAAGTCGTGCAGGTCGTGCGCGAAGGTATCGAACTTGCTGATGGTCGCGCTGTTGATCTTGCTGAAGAAGTTGAAGGCGAACACGGCCGGGATCGCGACGAACAGACCGATCGCGGTCATGATCAGCGCTTCACCCACCGGGCCTGCAACGGCGTCGATCGAAGCGGAGCCGGTGGCACCGATCTTGATCAGCGCGCCGTAGATGCCCCACACGGTACCCAGCAGACCGACGAACGGAGCGGTCGCGCCGACGGTGGCCAGCAGGGTCATGCCCGACTGCAGCTTGTTGCTTTCGCGGGTCACGGCCTGACGCAGAGCGCGGTCGACGAACTCCGAACGGCTCAGGTTCTCACCCACGCCGCCGGTGGCGCCGCCTTCAGCGCGCTGGTGGTGGGCAGCCGCCTGGGCAGCGTCCAGGGCGATCTTGGAGAACGGCTCGGAAGCCGGCTGTTCTTCCATCGCACGGATGGCGTCCTGCGCGTTCGGGGTATCCCAGAACAGGCTGACGACGCGATCAGCGGCGCTCTTCAGGCGGGTGGCGCGGAAGATGTTGATGACGGTCCAGTACCAGGACATGGCCGACATGACGACCAGGGTCAGCAGCACGACCCAGGAAACCGCGAAATCACCCGGCTTGGTGGTCATTTCGTGGATCAGGTGCTCGAAGCCCATCTGCGACAGGGCGTTGGACGGATTGCCCCCGGCAGCAGCGGCGATGAAAATTTCCTGCAGCATGACGCTTACCTTTGTTGTGTGTGGTGATAAAGGGTGTAGCTAAGCTAAACAATCGAACTGGGAGCGGGGGTGGCCAGGTGGCCACCCGGACGCATCAGTTCAGCGCAAAGTTGACCGGGACGCGAACGCGACCTGCCGCCTTCTTACCGCCAGATTCAGCGGCGTTGAAGCGCCACTTGCGAGCTGCTTCCATCGCAGCACGGTCCAGGTCGCGGTTACGGCTGGACTTTTCCACCGTGACATTGGTGACGTTGCCGTTGGCATCGACATCAATGATCAGGATCACTTCGCCCTGGATACCCGCGCGGAAGGCTGCCGGCGGGTAACGCGGCGGATTCATGGCCTTCGAGGAGATATCCACGCTGGCCTCGATCGAGGTCGGCGGAGCCGGCGGCGCGGGCGGCGACGGCGGGGTGACGATATCGTTCGGACGCGGTTCCGGCACGTCCACGACCGGCGCCTGCGGCGGCGGCGGGACCGGCGACGGCTTCGGCGGCGACAGATTCTTCACCGGCGGTGGCGGAGTATCCTGCGGCGGCGGCGGCGGCGGCGGCGGTGGGGGCGGCGGCGGCGCGTCGACGATGGTCACCATGACGTTGCGCTCCTTCTCAGCCACGGCCTTGGGAGCCACGGCGGGGATCAGGAGCATCATGAACGCGGCCAGATGCAGGGCAATTACAAACGCGATGCCGACGATGCGAGGCCAGCTCAGCCCCTTGTCATCGGGTTGTTCGTACCGGTGAACGACTAGTTGTTCCGTCATGCGCCAAGAGCTCAATAGTGGGGCCGGGATGCCGGGGGCGGAATCCCTGATCAGCGGTGCATGACACCGCAGGAACCTCCAAGCTTATACCAATCCTGAGCGCCTGCGCATCAACTGAGCAGGCATTCAGGCGTTATTCCTACTTACTTCAGGTTGATGATTTTTTTTGCATCAGCCTGGTTCTTCACACCCTTCGCCAGCGCCTGCTGGGCGGCCTGCTTGGCCTCCGGGATGCGACCTTCGGCATGCAGGACGCGTGCCAGGTTCAGGTAGGTCTCACCGTCCTTGGACAGCGGGGCAGCCTTCTGCCACGCATCGATCGCCTGCGGCACCTGGTCGGAGTAGTAGTAGGACTGGGCCAGCGCCAGGTAGACCTGGTAATCCGGCTTCAGGATGCCCTTCTGCAACCCTTCGTTGATGACCGCGATGACGTCCTTTTCCTTGTGTTCGGTGTTGGCATAGATCGAGTACAGCTGCTTGTACTCGCGCTCTTCGGTGAGCTGGCCGCTGCTGCGCAGCTTGTCCATCACCGCAGCCGCCTTGTCCATCTGGTCGGCCTGCATGTACATGCTGGCCAGGTTCAGCTGGGCCTTCTTGTCGTTCGGGTTCTTGGCAGCCAGGGCCTCGGCTTCCTTGACCGCTTCACCGGACTGGCCGGCTTCGGACAGAGCCGCCATCAGCAGCTGGTTCCAGTTGTCCTTCGGTTCGGTCGAACCGGCGATGGCCTGCTTCAGCACCGGGATCGCTTCCTGGTAGCGCTCCAGCTGGTACAGCGCCTGGCCCTTGGCGATCAGCTCTTCCGGCTTGGTCGACTTGCTCTCGGCGAAGTACTTGTCCAGGGTCGCCAGGCCTTCGGCGGTCTGGTCTTCCTGCAGCTGCAGCTGGCCCAGCATCAGCATCGACTGGAAGTGCCCGTTGTTGTCCAGGCCGTTGAACTGCAGGACCTGCTTCAGGTAGGCCACGGCAGCCGGGGTGTCGTCGGTCTGGTAGGCGGCCTGCGAGGCCAGCTGCGCGGCCAGCGACTTGTCGTACTCGTTCGCGGCGCTGTCAGCCAGGATCGCGTCGGCCTGCGTGCGCGTCTCCGGGAACTTTTCCTTGTTGTAGCTGTCGATCATCTTCTGCAGCTTGCTGCCCAGCTTGGCCGATGCCTTGACGGTCGGCTCCTCGCGGGTCGCGTTCGGGTACAGCGCTTCGGCCTTGGCCTGCTTGCCGCCGCGGTTGCCACGCTCGGAGGAACGCGAGGACTGCGCGAAGGCATCGGTGACCACGGCGCCGGTCAGGGCGGTCGCGACGAGGACGGAAAGCACAGCTTTGTGGTTACGGAAAATCATCGTTCACCTCGATCGAACCGCCGGATAGCGGCAAAGTCGGACTGTCAGAAAAATCTGAGCCGCCAAACGTATCAGAAACAGATGGCGTGAGAAATCGTTTTATGTGCTGCAATACAGCATAGAACTGCGCACTCATCCGCACTTTGGCCGCAGCCCGGCCGCCTGCGCCTGCTGATAGACCGGCGTCAGTCCCGGTGCATCGCGTCGCAGTTCCTGGATACGGTTGGCTGGATCGGGGTGGGTGGACAGCCATTGCGGGCTGCGGCCGCCACTGGCGGCCATCATGTTCTGCCACAGGTCGACCGCCTGCGCCGGGTTGAAACCGGCCTGGGCCATCAGTCGCTGGCCGATCACGTCGGCCTCGCTTTCCTGGGTGCGTGAACCGGGCAGCAGGAAGGCGGTCTGCGCGCCCATGCCCCCGAGCTGGTTGACGGTGCTGGCAGCGCCTTCTCCGTAGGCCGCGCCGGCCAGCGCACCAAGCACGGCCAGCCCGGTCTGCGCACCCATCTGCCGGGTGATGCGCTCTTCGTGGTGGCGGGCGATGACGTGGCCGATTTCATGGCCGATTACGGCAGCCAGCTGATCCTGGTTTTTGGCGACGGTGAAGATGCCGGTGTTCACGCCGACCTTGCCACCGGGCAGGGCGAAGGCGTTGGGCTCCTTGTCGACGAACACGGCCGTCTCCCACCGTACGCCACGGTATTGAGGCGGCAGCTGCGCGACCAGGGCGTTGACCACGCACTGCACGTAACCGTTCTGGCGGCCGTTGGTGCTGATCTTTTCCTTCTGCTTGGTTTCGGCGAACGCCTGTGCGCCGAGCTGGTCCAGCTGCGCCTGCGACACCCCGCCCACCATCTGCCGACGGCCGGTAGGAGAGGTCGTGGTCGCGCAGGCACTGACCAGGGTGGTGATGACAAGGGCCAGCAGCAGTTGTTTCATGGATCCACCCCCGTGTTCATATGCGCAGTGTGTAGCGTAGCGGCTTAATCTTTCGTCAAGCGGACACGGCGTTACGTTGCCCCGAAGAACACAAGCGCGGCAAGCGCCACGCCGTTGTTCAGCGCGTGCGCGGTGATCGCGGCCCAGAGTGTGCCGGTGCGCTGGTACAGCCAGCAGAACGCGGCACCCATGCCGCCATAGACCAGCCACAGCTGCGCGATCTCGGCCGGGCCGTTGGCACTGGTGCCAGGGATTTCATGGATCAGGGCGAAAGCAAGGCTGCTCAGTACCACGCCCAGCCACGGGCGCCCGGCCTTCCACAGGCGGCCAAACAGCACGCGGCGGAACAGCAGCTCCTCGTAGGCCGGTGCCAGTACCACCGCGAACAGCACCAGGAACAACGGGAAGCGCGCGATCGCACTCTGCATCAGCGCCAGATTGGTGGGAACCGGCTCGATGCCGAACTGCTTGGCCAGGAAGGCGATGCCATTGCTGCCGAGCACGATCAGGGTCGCCACCAGCAGGGTCCAGCCCCAGGTGGAGGGACGGCGCAGCGCCTGGCGCGACGCGTGGCGCTCGGCGGCATTGGCCGGCCGTCGCCAGAAGTACAGCAGCAGCGCGGCGCCGCCGGTGGCAAACAGCGCCATGAGAATCTGCGCAAGCGCGCCCGGCTGGCCCAGTGACGCCGCTACCGAACTGGCGTCGGGGGCACCAGCGCCGGCCTGCGCGTTCGCGTAACCGACCACCACGCCACGGTACAGGCCCCATAGCAGGCCGCTGATCAGGCTCAGGCCAAACAGGGTGACAGCGGCGATACCCAGGTCGATGAAAAACCCCGCCAACGGCGAAACGGCACGCGGCGCGGCAGAAGCCGGCGGAACCGGGGGCGGAGCGGAAACCGGGGCGGATGCGGACATCAGGTACCTGCGTTCAAGAGTCGAAGGCCGGCGCGCCTCCCCGCGCACCGGCCGTGTCCCGATTGTGTCAGATATCCAGGTTTGCGACCTTTAGCGCGTTGTCTTCGATGAAGTCGCGACGCGGTTCGACGACATCGCCCATCAGCGTGCTGAAAATCTGGTCGGCAGCGACAGCATCTTCGATGCGCACCTGCAGCAGTCGACGGGTTTCCGGATTCACCGTGGTGTCCCACAACTGCTCCGGATTCATTTCACCCAGACCCTTGAATCGCTGGATCTGGCGGCCGCGCTTGGCCTCCTCGAGCAGCCAGTTCTGTGCCTTGGCAAAGCTGTCGACTTCGATCGACTTGGCACCGCGGGAAATGGTCGCGCCTTCGCGGACCAGACCGTGCAGCAGCTTCGATGCCTGGTGGATCGCGCGCAGTTCGCCGCTTTCGAAGGCCGACATCGGCAGCACCTGGATGTGCTGTTCGCCCATGTGGCGACGGGTCACCAGCACAGCGGCCGGGCGCTCATCGTTGGCGTCCTGCAGTTCCAGCGTGAAACGCGGGCTGCCCAGGCTGCCCTGGTTGAGACGCTTGGCCAGTGCATCCAGGCCCTCGCCTTCGCCGGCAGCGCGCAGGCTTTCCAGGTCCATCGGGACGAAGTCGACCAGCGCTTCAAGCAGGTTGCGGTCGTAGCGGTGTGCGTTGCGCTCGATCGAATCCAGCGCCGCCGCGTAGGCCAGCAGCAGCTTCTCCAGCGCCAGGCCTTCGATGCCGGGCTCGCCGGTGGCCGGCACCAGTGCAGCGTTTTCCACTGCGCTGCTGGCCAGGTAGCTGTCCAGCGCCGGGTCGTCCTTCAGGTACAGCTCCTGCTTGCCCTGCTTGATCTTGTACAGCGGCGGCAGGCCGATGTAGACGTAACCGCGCTCGATCAGCTCCGGCATCTGACGGTAGAAGAACGTCAGCAGCAGGGTGCGGATGTGGGCGCCGTCGACGTCGGCGTCGGTCATGATGATGATCTTGTGGTAACGCAGCTTGTCCGGGTTGTACTCGTCACGGCCGATGCCGGTGCCCAGCGCGGTGATCAGCGTACCCACCTGGTCGGAGGACAGCATGCGATCGAAACGCGCGCGTTCCACGTTGAGGATCTTGCCGCGCAGCGGCAGCACCGCCTGGTTCTTGCGGTTGCGGCCCTGCTTGGCCGAACCACCTGCCGAGTCACCCTCGACGATGAACAGTTCGGACAGCGCCGGATCCTTTTCCTGGCAGTCGGCCAGCTTGCCCGGCAGGCCCGCGATGTCCAGCGCGCCCTTGCGGCGGGTCAGATCGCGGGCCTTGCGCGCGGCTTCACGTGCACGTGCGGCATCGACGATCTTGCCGGCGATCGCCTTGGCTTCGTTCGGGTTTTCCTGCAGGAACTCTTCCAGGCGCGCACCGAAGGCGTTTTCCACCGCCGGGCGCACGTCGGAGCTGACCAGCTTTTCCTTGGTCTGGCTGGAGAAGCTCGGGTCCGGCACCTTCACCGACAGCACTGCGATCATGCCTTCGCGCATGTCATCGCCGGTCAGGTTGATCTTGGCCTGCTTGGCGATGCCGTTCTGCTCGATGTAGTTGTTGAGCACACGGGTCAGCGCACCGCGGAAACCGGCCAGGTGGGTACCGCCGTCCTTCTGCGGAATGTTGTTGGTGAAGCAGTACATCGTCTCCTGGTAGGAGTCGGTCCACTGCAGCGCCACGTCCACGACGATGCCGTTGTGCTCGCCGGTGACTGAAATGACGTTCGGGTGCAGCGGGGTCTTCAGCTGGGCCAGATGCTCCACGAAGCTGCGGATGCCGCCTTCGTAGTGGAAGTCATCGCGACGGCCATCGCCACGCTCGTCGGCAAGGACGATCTTGACGCCGGAGTTCAGGAACGACAGCTCGCGCAGGCGGCGGGCCAGGATGTCGTAGTGGAATTCCACGTTGTCGTGGAAGGCGACGGTCGACGGCCAGAAGCGCACGGTGGTACCGCGCTTGGTGGTGGCTTCCAGCTTGGCCAGCGCAGTCACGGCTGCGCCGTTGCTGAATTCCTGCTGGTAGTGGGAGCCATTCTGGAACACGTCCACCAGCAGCTTCTGCGACAGCGCGTTGACCACGCTGACGCCGACGCCGTGCAGGCCGCCCGAAACCTTGTAGCTGTTGTCGTCGAACTTGCCGCCTGCGTGCAGGACGGTCATGACCACTTCGGCCGCAGACACTTCGCGACCGAGCTTGGCGCTCATCTGCTCGTGCTTGCCGGTCGGAATACCACGGCCGTTGTCGGACACCGAGACCGAGCCGTCGGCGTGGATCGTCACTGCAACGTGGTCGGCGTGGCCGGCCAACGCTTCGTCGATCGAGTTGTCGACGACCTCGAACACCATGTGGTGCAGACCGGTGCCGTCATGCACGTCGCCGATGTACATGCCGGGACGCTTGCGGACAGCCTCCAGGCCTTCCAGGGCGGTAATGCTGTTGGCGTCGTAATTGCCGTTGTTTGCCGGGGTGTTCTGTTCGTCGCTCATTGCGCTTGCCGTAGGCTCCGCAGGTCGGGCACCGCTTGGGGCGATGCGCCGAGAATGAAAGGATTCCAACCCGAATTATACCAGCCGGGGTCGAGCGGCCCTGGTGTGCCCACTATGGCACAGCCACGATCTGTGCATGTTCCACGTGGAACCGGGCGATGTAGGTCATTTCCTGCAGCGCCGCCGGGGTTTCGGTGGCGGTGATGAAGATCTGTGCCGGCCCATTGAGCAGGCGCTCCAGTACCCGCGCCTGATGGGTGCGATCCAGCTCCGAGGCCAGATCGTCCAATGCGATCACCGGCCATTCGCCTCGCTGTTCCGCATAGTCCTCCGCCTGTGCCAACAGGCACGCCAACGCCGTCAGCTTGGCCTGGCCGCGGGACAGCGCATCACGACCTGGAATGCTGTGGAAATCCACACTCCAGTCCGCGCGGTGCGGGCCCACCGAGGTATACCCGGCCTGCCGGTCACGTTCCCGGGCCAGAAGCAGGGCATCGGCCAAGGGAAGCTCGTGCCGCCGCCAACCGGGGCTCAGCTCCAATCCCTGGATACCGAGCTGTGGAGCGAGGCTGGCGGCCAAGGCGACCGTGCGCTGCTGCAGACGCTCCAGGTAGTGCTGGCGGCGGCTGGTCAGTGGTTCTCCTGCCTCGGCCAGCTCGTGATCCCAGGTATCGAGCATCCGCGATGGCCCGCCCTGCTTGAGCAGGGCATTGCGCTGCTTCAGCGCCCGGGAATAGCGACGCCACAGGGACAGAAAATCCGGTTCCACGTGGAACAAGCCCCAATCGAGGAAGCGGCGGCGGGGTTCACCACCACCACTGACCAGTGCATGGCTCCCGGGCTCGAACGTCACCACGGCCAGCGCTGCGCAGAGACTACCCAGCTGTGCGACATCCTCGCCGTCCAGTCGACCCTTCCAGTCCTGACCACTGTGGCGCAGGCCGGCTTTTCGGCGGTGGGGCGGGTGAAGGGCACGCTGTTCGTCCCATTCCACGAAGATTTCCAGCGCTTCCTGGCCCTGGCGTACCAGACCGTCGCGCACCCGGCCACGGAAGCTGCGGCCATAGGCCATCAAGTGCAGGGCTTCGAGCACGCTGGTCTTGCCGGCACCGTTGTCGCCGGTCAGCAGGTTCAATCCCGGCTGGGGCGACAGGTCCACCGCACTGAAGCGACGCAGTTGATGCAAGGCGAGGCGGCGGATCTGCATGGGGCGCGAAAGACCATCCGCACAAGGCGGTAGAGGGGCAGGGAATCCATCAGCTTACTGCATCGGTCAAGCCAGCCGTGCCGCGCCAGACATCGCCACTGTGCTGAAGCCTCTGTCTGGCAACCCTACGCGTGTTCCACGTGGTGGCGCTCCCTCACCTGGGCTCGCCTGGGTCTGGATGCGCCCGGGAATCCTTGAATTCTGAGCGGCGGCGCAGGGTACCGGACCTCAGATTTCAGCGATTTCAGCCTCATTCCGCGAGCATCGCCAGGTGCCCCGACGGTGGTTTGCGCGAACACCGCGCAGATTTCTTGAAATCTGCGATGCGATGCCCTGTAGGGTTCCACAGATTTCAAGGAATTCGAGCCCGCCGTTTCACGCTGTCCACAGCAGGTCTGTATGACTTATACACAATGTATGGGCAAGCTGTGGATAAAAAAGCCCTTTTGCCCGGCCTGCGAAACTATCCACAGGTTCCCCCCCAGCCTGAGGGGCCTCTATACAGGGGGTTTCAGTTGCATAAATCTTTTAAAAATCAATTAGATAATGAATTTTTCCACGAAATCTGGGCCTACCATCACCACCATGCTTTAGATTTATACCCAAATTTAGAAGCTAGGCCGACCCCGATCCGACCCCAACGAGACCTGTGGACAGTGGCGTCTGCAGATGAAGCAACCGCAGCGTTGCGACCCACGATCTGCTACACCCCTCCGGCAAGTTCGGGGAACGTGCATCAGGCTGAAGACCCAGAACGGCATACTCGATCGAAAGCGGCTGGACAGCGCCCAAGCTCACAACCTGGATTCCAATCGCTCAGCACCGATTGCATCAGAAGGGCAGCCAGGATCAATCGGCAACCAGCGATCTCAAGGAAGCCATTCACCCACACCTGGAGATCCGGCCATCGCGATGCTCCACGTGGAACCTGCAAAAAAAACGCCCGGGAAGATCCCGGGCGTCGTTCGGTTCCACGTGGAACAGGCTGCCGTCAGAGACGCAGCGGCATCACCACATGGCGCGACTTCTCGCTGCTGGATTCACGCACCAGCGCCGAGGAGTTGGAGTCGCGCAGCTGGATGATGACTTCCTCGTCGCGCAGGGCGGAAAGGGCATCCAGCAGGTAGTTCACGTTGAAGCCGATGGCCAGATCGCTGACCGTGGTGTCGGCTTCGATCTCTTCCTGGGCTTCTTCCTGCTCCGGGTTGTGCGCGCTGATCTTCAGGTTGCCCGGCGAGACTTCCACGCGGATGCCGCGGTACTTCTCGTTGGACAGGATCGCGGCACGCTGCAGCGAGGCACGCAGTGCTTCGCGATCAACCTTCACTTCGCGGTCGGCACCGATCGGAATCACCGCTTCGTAATCCGGGAAACGGCCGTCGATCAGCTTCGAGGTGAAGGTGACATCGTCGCGCTTGACGCGGACGTGGCTGCGGCCGACTTCCAGCTCGATCTCGCGATCGCCGCTCTCCAGCAGGCGCTGCAGTTCGGTCACGCCCTTGCGCGGCACGATGATCTGGCGCTTGGAACCACTGGGCTTGGCCAGGTCGGTTTCACACAGCGCCAGGCGGTGGCCGTCGGTGGCGACGGTACGCAGCGCATCGCCGCGCAGATCGAACAGCAGACCGTTGAGGTAGTAGCGCACGTCCTGCTGGGCCATCGCGAACGCGGTGCGTTCGATCAGTTCCTTCAGGGTCGCTTCGCCGATGGCCACGCGCTCGGTGGCTTCCACTTCGTCAACCGACGGGAAGTCGTTGGAGGGCAGGGTGGCCAGGGTGAAGCGGCTACGACCGGCCTGCACGGTGATCTTGTCACCGGTCTGCGAGACGGTGATCCGGCTGCCGTCGGGCAGGGCGCGGATGATCTCGAACAGCTTGCGGGCGGGGATGGTGGTTTCGCCGTCCTGGGCATCTTCAACCGCGATCCGCGACACCATCTCCACTTCCAGGTCGGTACCGGTCAGCGACAGCTGGCCGTTCTGCACCTGGACCAGGAAATTGGCCAGAACCGGAAGGGTCTGGCGGCGTTCGACCACGTTGACGACCTGTGCCAACGGCTTGAGAAAGGCTTCGCGCTGCAGTGTGAAACGCATGTGGTTCCGTGCCCCTATGCTTTAAAAAATGTGGAATAAATCAAAAGCTTGGTGGTGCTGGTAGAGACAGAATCGCTGGAAAACAACGCTAAGTCTTTGTAAATAAAAGGATTTCAGGCCTCGAAACCCTCTGTATTACCGACCCCCAGGGGGTGGGGAAAGCTGTGGATAAATTCGACGCGATTTCAGACGCCATTTTTATCCACAACGTGTCCCGCGCTTGCTACCGGATTCTGCACCGTTTTGTGCGATGACGCCTCATCGGCATCCGTGCATCATTCGCTCAACTTCCGGATCAGCTTGTCCCAGTCCTCGCGGAGCTTGCCGTCGGTTTCCATCAGGGTCCGGATCTGGCGGCAGGCATGCAGCACCGTGGTGTGGTCGCGACCGGCAAAGGCGTCGCCGATCTCGGGCAGGCTGTGCTCGGTCAGTTCCTTGGTCAGGGCCATGGCGACCTGGCGCGGGCGTGCCAGCGAGCGGGTCCGACGCTTCGACAGCAGATCCTTGATCTGCAGGCCGTAGTAGTCGGCAACGGTTTTCTGGATGTTGGGAATGCTGATCGCCTGCTGCTGGGCGCGCAGCAGGTCGCGCAGGGTTTCCTGGGCGAATTCGGTGGTGATCGCGCGGCCGGTGAAATTGGCGCGGGCGGTCAGGGTATTGAGCGCGCCTTCGAGGTCGCGCACGTTGGAGCGCATCTTCTTGGCGATCAGGAACGCAACATCATCGGGAATCTCGGCACCGCGTTCGCGTGCCTTGGCCAGCACGATCGCGGCGCGGGTCTCGAAGTCCGGCGGTTCGATCGCGACCGACAGGCCCCAGGCAAGCCGCGACTTCAGGCGCGCTTCCAGGCCCTCGACTTCGCGCGGATAGCGGTCGCAGGTCAGGATGATCTGCTGCTTGCCATCGAACAACGCGTTGAAGGTGTGGAAAAACTCTTCCTGGGTGCGGTCCTTGCCGGCGAAGAACTGGATGTCATCGATCAGCAGCGCGTCCACCTGCTGGAACTGGCGCTTGAACTGATCCATGGTCTTTTCCTGCAGGGCCCGGATCATCGCGCTGAAGAACTGTTCCGAACGCAGGTACAGCACCTTCGCGCCCGGATTGGCCTGGCGCATGGCGTTGCCGGCGGCGAACATCAGGTGGGTCTTGCCCAGGCCGGTGCCCCCGTACAGCAGCAGCGGGTTGTGCGCGCGGTCGCCCGGCTTCTGCGCCGCCTGGAAGGCGGCGGCCAGGCCCAGCTGGTTGCTGCGGCCTTCGACGAAGTTGGCGAACGTGTAGTGGTTGTCCAGGTTGCCGGCGAACGGCACCTGCGGTTCGCTGGACACATGCGCCGACGGCGTGGAAACCGGCGCGTTCTGCGCCTCCACGGGACGCGGGCGCGAGCCGATTTCAAGAAAAACGTCGCTGAAACCGGCGAAATGGGCCAGCAGTTCGCGGATCCGGGCCAGGTACAGCTCGCGGACCTGGTCGACGATGAAGGCATTCGGTGCATACAGCACCAGGCTGTCCACGCGCAGATCGGCCTGCAGCGGCTTCAACCAGGTATGAACGTCTTCCGGCGGGAACTCCGCTTCGAGGCGCTCGAGACTACGGGACCAGGCATCCATCAGCAATAATCGTCCGGTGGCCGGGGCATGGACGCGACAAGGCGCCCAAACACAGGCCGGAAAGGGGGGAAATGGATGGCTCAGACTACCACCGAGCGCCCGCCTTCGGAATGCTTGTCCCCTACTTATTCACAAAAACATCCACAGCTATTGCACAGCCCAGTGAATTCGCGTAGCTGCCAGGGGTTGACTTGGGGCGGGGTACCTCTCTAGAATTTCCGGTTCTTTCCGTCCCATTCATACGAGAGGCCCCCAATGGCCACGAAGCGCACCTACCAGCCCAGCAACCTCAAGCGTAAGCGCGACCACGGCTTCCGTGCCCGTATGAAGACCGCTGACGGCCGCAAGATCCTGTCGCGTCGCCGCGCCAAGGGCCGCAAAGTCCTGAGCGCCTGATTGCCATGCCGCACATCGCGGCAGACGCAATCCCTTCGACAGTGAATACTGCAGACCCGCGCAAGCGATTCCCTCGCTCTGCGCGGGTTCGCACGCGTGCCGAATACTCAACGGTCTTCAACGGCGCCCGCCGTGTGTCCGATCCGCTGATGACCCTGCACTGGCTGCCGGCTGACCGGCCGGCCAGGCTGGGTCTGGCGGTTTCCCGCAAGGTTGATCCGAACGCCGTCGGGCGTAACCGGATCAAGCGCGTCCTGCGCGACATCCTGCGTCAGACACGTACCGACATCCAGCCAGGCGACTTTGTCGTCGTGGCTCGAAGTGCTGCGCGTTCCGCCAGCAACGACGAGATCCGCCAGGCCTTCCTGCGCCTGCTGCGTCGCCTGCGTGCATTGCCCACGCCGGGCGTGGACGGCACAATGCCGCCGCCTGATGGCATCGCAACTCCTTCTTTGACCGAGCCGGCATCGCGTCCCGGCCCCGCCGAGCCTGTCCGCTGATGAACCAGACCCGCGTATTCCTCATTTTTGCCTGGCTGATGGTGGCCGTGCTGCTGTGGATGGAGTGGAGCCGTGAAAAGGCTGCTCCGACCCCGGCACCGACGACCACGTCGGCCCCGGCCGCCGCACAGAGCGTTCCGGGCGCAACCCCGGGCGCCATCCCCAGCGCCCAGGTGCCGGGTGCCCCCGGCCAGGCCGCCGTGCAGGCCCAGGCCAGCGCCACCCCGGCCAGCCAGCGCGTGACCGTCACCACCGACGTGCTGCGCCTGGTGCTCGACGGCGGCCGCGTGCTGGATGCCGAGCTGCTGCAGTTCCCGCAGACCAAGGACGAAGGCAGCCCGCCGGTCCGCCTGCTGACCGAAGACCCCGCGCACCCGTACAGCGCGATCAGTGGCTGGGCCAGCGAAGACAAGAACACCCCGGTCCCCGGCGCCGACGGCTTCAAGCTGGTCGGTGACACCAAGGACTTCGTGCTGGCCAAGGGCCAGAACGAGCTGCAGATCCCGTTCGTGTGGACCGCCGACAACGGCGTGACCATCAAGCGCACGCTGACCGTCTCGCGCAACGAGTATGCCGTGCGCTTCAAGGATGAAGTCAGCAACGCCGGCGCCGCGCCGTGGAACGGCTACGTCTACCGCACCCTGGACCGCACCCCGACCATCCTGTCGCGGAGCATGACCAACCCGGATTCCTTCAGCTTCAACGGTGCCACCTGGTACGACAACGACAAGAAGTACCAGCGTCGTGCGTTCAAGGACTACCTGGAAGACGGCACGCTGAACCAGAACATCACCGGCGGCTGGCTGGCGATGCTGCAGCACCACTTCTTCACCGCCTGGATCCCGCAGAAGGACCAGACCGCACACTACGTGCTGTCGCAGGTGGCCGGTCGTGACCTGATCGAAGCGCGTGGTCCGGCCTTCACTGTGGCCCCGGGCCAGTCCACCAGCACCGAAGCCCGCCTGTGGGTCGGCCCGAAGCTGGTCAACCTGATTGCCAAGGAAGACGTGCCGGGCCTGGACCGCGTGGTCGACTACAGCCGCTTCTCGATGATGGCGGTGATCGGCCAGGGCCTGTTCTGGGTGCTGAACCAGGTGCACAAGCTGGTCGGCAACTGGGGCTGGGCGATCGTCGGCCTGGTGGTGCTGCTGAAGCTGGTGCTGTACCCGCTGTCGGCGACCCAGTACAAGAGCGGCGCCAAGATGCGTCGTTTCCAGCCGCGCATCGCGCAGCTGAAGGAACGCTATGGCGATGACCGCCAGAAGTTCCAGACCGCGATGATGGAGCTGTACAAGAAAGAAAAGATCAATCCGATGGGCGGCTGCCTGCCGATCCTCATCCAGATGCCGATCTTCTTCGCCCTGTACTGGGTGCTGGTGGAATCGGTCGAACTGCGCCAGGCGCCCTGGTTCGGCTGGATCCAGGACCTGACCGCACGCGACCCGTACTTCATCCTGCCGGTGATCAACGTGGCGGTGATGTGGTTCACCCAGAAGCTGACCCCGGCACCGGGCATGGACCCGATGCAGCAGAAGATGATGCAGTTCATGCCGCTGGTGTTCGGCGTCATGATGGCCTTCATGCCGTCCGGCCTGGTTCTGTACTGGGTGGTCAACGGCGGCCTGGGCCTGCTGCAGCAGTGGTGGATGACCAAGCGCCATGGCGGCGAGCCGGTCCCGGCCACCACCGCCCCGGCCCCGGTCAAAAAGAAGTAATCCGACCGGCAGGTCGCCGGCTTTGTAGAGTCGACCTTGGTCGACTGCCATTGAGCCCCGACCGACCCGCAGAAGCCCGCCGCAAGGCGGGCTTTTCGCATGCGGCGTTAGAATCGCCGGCACACCGTTCCTCCATCCATCGAGTCCGCCATGCCGCGTGCGTCGTCGTTCCGCCTGTTCCTGCCCTCGCTGTTGTTGACCCTGGTCGTTGCCGGCTGTGGCGACAAGGACGCGAAGGCACCGGTAACCGGCGTGACCCAGCCCAGCGCGCAGGCCGCGGCCGCCGCCGACCCGGCCGCCGCGCCGTTGCTGGCTGCGCTGCAGAAGCAGCTCGACGGTTACCGTCGGATCATCGTGCTGCTGGCCGACGAAGAACAGCAGTCGGCCGCCGACCGCGGCACCTCCACGCGTGTGGGCCAGCAGCTGTTCCATGATGGCCTGGAGCAACGTACGGCCATCGCCGCGCAGTTCGACACCCTGCTGCGCGGTTCCAGTCCGCAGCGCTTCGCCACCCTGGGTACCGTGCTGGACTACATCGAGTCCGCGCCGGAACTGTTCGATGCCGACCGCCTGGCCTTCCGCGAAGTGCTGCGTGATCTGCATGAGCGGGTCGGTACCGATTCGTCGCTGCCGGCGGTGAAGCTGCACCAGCGCATCGGCGAGGACCTGGAGGCGCTCGACGAGATCGAACGCAACTACAACCAGGAACTGACCCGCATCTTCAGCCGCTTCGAGCGCACCCGCGCCATCGAGCTGAAGCGCGAGAAGTGGGACGATTACATCGCGCACCTGCACAAGGACTACAGCCGCGAAGCGATCCTGCGCGACTACGGGGTGATCGAGCCGTACCCGATGTCCATGAAGGACAGCGACCGCGAAATCTTCGGCCGCGACCTGCCGGCCAAGACCGTGGTGCTGACCTTCGACGATGGCCCGCACAAGGCCTACACCGATGAAGTGGTGGCCATCCTCAAGCGCTACGACGTGCCGGGCGTGTTCTTCGAAGTGGGCCGAAACCTGGGCAAGGTCGAGGCCGATGGCAAGGTCAGCCTGGGCCCGATGGCGAAGATCAGCCGCAACCTGATGGAAGAGGGCTATGCGGTCGGCAACCACAGCCTGACCCACGCCCAGCTGTCGCGCACCACCGGGGATGCGCTGCGCCAACAGGTACTCGACACCGACACGCTGCTGAAGGACGTGGACAGCAAGCGCGCGCCGCTGTTCCGCTTCCCGTACGGCGCGCGCAACGCCGAAGGCCTGCAGCTGCTCAACGAGGCCGGGCTGAAGTCGATCATGTGGAACATCGACTCGATGGACTGGGCCGACCCGGTACCGGAGTCGATCGTGCAGCGCGTGCTCGACCAGGTGAACAAGGAACAGCGCGGCATCATCCTGTTCCACGACATCCACGATCGTGCGGTGAAGGCGCTGCCGCAGATCCTCGACCGGCTGATCGCCGATGGCTACCAGTTCGCCGGCTGGAATGGCCGCGACTTCACCGTCGCCCGTGCGCGAAAGGGCGACGCCGGTGCCGCCACCGTCACCACCGGCTACGAGAAGTCGTGGGCGATCGTGGTCGGCATCGACACCTACGCCAAGTGGCCGAAGCTGGAATACGCCAGCCATGATGCTCAGGCAGTGGCCGATACCTTGACCGGGCAGTTCGGCTTCCCGTCCTCGCAGGTGATCGTGCTGAAGAACGAGCAGGCCACCCGCAACAACATCCTGGCCGCCTTCCACGACCGCCTGGCCGATGACCGCACCGGCAAGAACGACCGCGTGTTCGTGTTCTTCGCCGGCCATGGCGCGACCCGCCAGCTCGCCTCCGGGCGCGACCTCGGCTACATCATTCCGGTCGATTCGGATCCGAAGGAATTTGCCACCGACGCGATCGCGATGACCGACATCCAGAACATCGCCGAAAGCATGCAGGCCAAGCATGTGATGTTCGTGATGGATGCCTGCTACAGCGGCCTGGGCCTGACCCGTGGCGGTCCCTCGTCGTCGTCGTTCCTGCGCGAGAACGCGCGACGCAGCGCGCGGCAGATGCTGACCGCCGGTGGTGCCGACCAGCAGGTGGCCGATGCCGGCCCGAACGGCCATTCGGTGTTCACCTGGGTGCTGCTGCAGGCGTTGGCCGGCAAGGGCGACCTCAACGGCGACGGCCTGATCACCGGTACCGAACTGGCCGCCTACGTGGCGCCGGCGGTCTCGGCGGTCTCGCACCAGACCCCGGCCTTCGGCAGCCTGCCCGGTTCGCAGGGCGGCGAGTTCGTGTTCCAGGTGCCGGACAGCCAGGAATTCCTCAACGCCGATACGCGCCAGCTGACAGCCGATGCGATCGCGCTGAACAACAAGGTGGATGCGGCCAGCGAGGCCAAGGGCAGCCAGGTACCGGTGACCGTGGCCGACCTGCAGGGTGGCAAGGCCAAGCTGGTGGTGCCCACCGCCGGCCCGGCGTCCGACCGCCAGCGCGCGCAGCAGGCCAATGACCGTGGCCTGCAGCTGTACCGCGAGAAGCAGTACGACGAAGCGGTAGCCCAGTTCACCGAGGCGCTGAAGCTGCGCCCGGACTTCGCCCAGGCCGCCAACAACCTCGGCTTCGTCTACTACCGCCAGCAGCGCTATGCCGAAGCGGCGCGCTGGCTGGAGAACACACTGAAGATCGACCCCTCGCGCGCCGTGGCCTATCTCAACCTGGGCGACGCCTACTTCAACGCCGGCGACAAGGCCAAGGCCAAACAGGCCTACACCACCTACCTGGCGCTGCAGCCGCAGGGCAGCGGCGCGGCCCAGGCGCGTGCGCAGCTGGAGAAACTCTGAGCCATGAACGACGCGATCCGCACCGACACCATCGTGGCCATAGCCAGTGCGCCCGGCGCCGGCGGTGTCGGCCTGCTGCGCCTGTCCGGCCCGCGCGCTGCAGCGATTGCCAATGCGCTGGGTGCACCTGCACTGCGTCCGCGCCACGCGCACTACGCGCGCCTGCGTGATGCCGACGGCGAGGTCATCGACGATGGCATCGTGCTGTGGTTCCCGGCACCGAACAGCTTCACCGGCGAAGAGGTGGTGGAGCTGCAGGGCCATGGCAGCCCGGTGCTGCTGCAGCAACTGGTCGCGCGCTGCATCGCGCTCGGTGCGCGCCAGGCGCGCCCGGGTGAGTTCAGCGAACGGGCGTTCCTCAACGGCAAGCTCGACCTGGCCCAGGCCGAGGCCATCGCCGACCTGATCGCCGCGGGCGACAACCGTGCCGCGCGCGCTGCGCGCCGTTCGCTGGATGGTGTGTTCTCGCGCCGCATCGACGCCGTGGTCGAGCAGCTGGTGCTGCTGCGCATCCACGTGGAAGCGGCCATCGACTTCGCCGACGAACCGCTGGACACGCTCGGCGGCGCGCAGGTGCGGCGTGGGCTGGAACAGGCGCGCGCTGATCTTGCCCTGCTGCGTCGTGATGCCGAGCGCGGCCGTCGCCTGCGCGATGGCCTGCATGCGGTGCTGATCGGGCCGCCGAATGCCGGCAAGAGTTCATTGCTCAATGCGCTGGCCGGCAGCGAACGCGCCATCGTCACCGACATCGCCGGCACCACCCGCGACACCCTGCGCGAGACCATCCGCCTGGACGGCCTGGAGCTGACCCTGGTCGACACCGCGGGCCTGCGCGACGGTGGCGACGCCATCGAACGCGAAGGCATGCGCCGCGCGCATGTGGAAATCGAACGCACCGACCTGGCGCTGATCGTGCTGGATGCGCGCGATCCGGCTGCGGGTGAAGCGGCGCTGGGCGATGCCGTGGCGGCGGTGCCGCACAAGGTCTACATCCACAACAAGTCAGACCTGCTGACGGCGCTGCCGACACTGGACGATCCGGATCGGGTGTTCGTTTCGGCGGCCACCGGCGCCGGACTCGAAGATCTGCATGCGCGCCTGCGTTCGATTGCCTCGGCCGGGGCAGGCGAGCAGGTGGACGGCGAGTTCTCCGCACGCACCCGCCACGTCGATGCGATCGAGCGCGCGCAGGAACACGCGCAGCGCGCCGATGGCGAGCTGGCGCATGAGCACCTGGAACTGGCCGCCGAGGAACTGCGGCTGGCGCATGACGCGCTGGGTGAGATCACCGGGCAGATGAGTGCCGATGACCTGCTGGGAAGGATCTTCTCCAGCTTCTGCATCGGCAAGTAAGGTCGGGGCCAGATCCCCGAAGGGATCTCTGACCCCGTCATCGATCAATCGCTCGGCTCATGCTCTGGCAGGCGCCAACCTTCGCCCTGGCAGGTGCCAACCTTCGCTCTGGTAGGTGCCAACCTTGGTTGGCACAGGGCGTCCGGGGTCATGGACGCCGGCTGGCAGAGCGCCGACCAAGGTCGGCGACTACCGGATCCATGAGGTCCCCCGCCTGTCACATTGCCGCCGCATACTGGCGCCCATCACATACCGCTTGGGGAAGTCGCAGTGAAGTCGTGGGGTTGTGCGTTGCTGTTGTCGCTGGCCGTGGCACCATCGGTGGCCATGAGTGCTGAATCCTCCACCCCGGCCGCGCACAAGGTGTCGGTCTATGGCCATCGCGGGGCGAGCGCGTTGCTGCCCGAGCACACCCTGGCCGCCTATGCGCAGGCGATCGCCGATGGCGCCGACTACATCGAGCCGGACCTGGTGATGACCAGGGACGGAGTGATGGTCGCCCGCCACGAGAACGAGATCAGCGGCACCACTGATGTGGCCTCGCATCCCGAATTCGCCAGCCGCCGCACCAGCAAGGTCATCGACGGGCAGAAGGTGGACGGCTGGTTCACCGAAGACTTCACCCTGGCCGAGCTGAAGACGCTGTACGCGCGCGAGCGCCTGCCGGAACTGCGCAGCACCGCCTATGACGGCCAGTTCCGCATCGCCAGCCTGGACGAGATCCTCGCATTCCTTGTCCAGCAGGCCGGGCGTGCCAACCGTGGCATCGGCCTGGTGCCGGAGATCAAGCACCCGACCTACTTCCAGTCGATCGGCCTGCCGATGGAAGACAAGCTCCTGACCGCGCTGCGTGGCAATGCCTATACCAACGTCGGCCCGGTCACCATCCAGTCGTTCGAGACCGCCAACCTGCGCTACCTGCGCGGCAAGATCCCGCGCGGCAGCAACATCCGCCTGCTGCAACTGCTGTGGAAGGGCGACACCCAGCCGGCCGACATCGCCAAGGCCGGTGGCAAGCTGACCTACGCGCAGATGATGACGCCGGCAGGACTGAAGGACATCGCCAGCTACGCCGACAGCATCGGCCCGGAACTGCGCTCGATCATTCCGCTGGACGCCAAGGGCGCGCTGAGCACTCCGACCACGCTGGTACAGGACGCACAAGCAGTGGGCCTGATGGTGATTCCGTATACCTTCCGCCCGGAGAACCATTTCCAGGCCAGCAACCTGCGCAAGGGCGCCGACAACGCGCGCAATGCCGAGGGGTCGGTTGCCGAGATGCGCGCCTATCTGGCCACCGGCATCGATGCCTTCTTCACCGACGACCCGGCACTGGGCCGGCAGGCGGTGGATGGCATGGGCGCGGCGGGGAATGCGGCGAACTGACCGGCCAATGCCGCCGGGCATGGCCCGGCGCTACCGGATGTGACGGAATGCTCTGGTAGTTGCCAACCTTGGTTGGCATGCAGCGGGAGCGCCGACCAAGGTCGGCCACTACCGGTTCATGAGGTTGCCGGCCAGCGGCCGGCACTACCGGGGCGTTTTCTTCAGCCGCGCGGGTCTTCCGGGAATGCGGCGAACTGACGGGCTCTGGTAGATGCCAACCTTGGTTGGCATGCAGCGGGAGCGCCGACCAAGGTCGGCCACTACCGGGTCATGAGGTTGCCGGCCAGCGGCCGGCACTACCATCGCTCAACCGCGCGGCTCGTCCGGCCGGCGGAACGGGATCACCACGTAGTCCTGGCCCTCGCGCGGCTGCCACAGCACCGGCACGCGCTGCGGTGACGGCGGTTCCAGCTCGTCGTCGGCCAGCGGTTCGGCCTCGTCTTCTTCGTCTTCCCAGCTGTAACGCGGGCGCGGCGGCAGCGGGTCGGCATTGCGGAACAGCAGCGCGGCGATGATGCCGGCGAAGGCGCCGCCCATGTGCGACTGCCAGGACACGCCGTCGGCGTGCGGCAGGATGGTCATCAGCATGCCGCCGTAGAACAGCATGCCGATCAGGCCGGTGGCGATCGCCGCACGGTCACGGCGCAGCAGGCCGAGGCTGGCCAGCAGGAACATCAGGCCATGGGTGACGCCACTGGCGCCCAGGTGCACGCTGCCCGGATTGCCCAGCATCCACGCGCCGATGCCCGAGCCCAGCCACAGCAGGGGCAGGGCGCGCACGGTGGCTTTTGGGTAGACGCTGCCGGCCAGCGTGCCGAGGATCAGGATCGCGATGCTGTTGGCGGCGATGTGCTCGACCGAGGCATGCAGCATCGGGCCGCCGATCAGGCCGAGCAGGCCCTTGGCTTCCAGCGGCGCGACCGCCCACGGTCGCCAGTCGAAGGTGCCCTGCAGGGCGAACACGGCCACCAGCACCAGCACGGCGGCCAGGCTGACATTGAACGCCCGCAGGATGCGTGAGCGGTCATTGCGGAGCGCCGGCGCGTCGCCAGCGGGCAGGGGCGCGTTGTTGTTCATACCTCAGCAATGGCGGTGGTTGGCGCGAAACCAAGGCCACCGCGGCGGGAGAGTGGAAACGGCCGGCGGGACAATCCCACCGGCCGCGCCATCCAGCGGGTCAGGCTCAGGCCTGGCCTTCGCCTTCCTTCGGCGGGTACTTCAGGCTCAACACCACGGTAGCGGCGATGATCACCGCCACCACGCCCAGCGAGATCGGGGTCGGGATCTTGAACAGGTCGATGATCATCATCTTGATGCCGATGAAGCCCAGCACCAGCGCCAGGCCGTACGGCAGCAGGTGGAAGCGGTCGGCCATGCCGGCCAGCAGGAAGAACATCGCACGCAGGCCCAGCACAGCGAACACGTTGGAGGTGAGCACGATGAACGGGTCGGTGGTGATCGCGAAGATCGCCGGGATGCTGTCCACCGCGAAGATCACGTCGGTGACCGCGATCAGGATCAGTACCGCGAACAGCGGGGTGAACCAGCGCACGCCGCCGCGCTTCACGCTCAGCGCATTGCCCGCGTAGTCCGGCAGCAGGCGCAGGTGCTTGCGCATCCAGCGCAGGGCCGGGTTGGCTTCCAGATCGGGCTTCTGGCCGGCGGCGAACCACATCTTCCAGCCGGTGAACAGCAGGAAGGCGCCGAACACGTAGAGCAGCCAATGGAACTGGGTGATCAGCACGCTGCCGGCGAAGATCATGATCGTACGAAGCACGATCGCGCCCAGGATGCCGATGATCAGCACCTTCTGGCGCTGCTCCTCCGGCACCGCGAAGTAGCTCATGATCATCAGGAAGACAAAGATGTTGTCGACCGCCAGCGCCTTCTCGACCAGGTAGCCGGTCAGGAATTCGAGGCCGACCTTGTTGGCCACCACCTGGCCCGCAGTCTCATTCAGGTAGTACCAGAGGCCCGCATTGAACAGCAGGGCCAGCGCGACCCAGCCGATGGACCACCACAGGGCCTCCTTGAAGGTGACCTTGTGCGGCCCACCATGGCGCATCAACACGAGGTCGACCAGCAGGGCGATGACCACCACCGCTGCGAAGCCGCCCCACAACCACACGTTACCGATCGTCTGCATTGGGAATGTCCGTTGGAAAGATGAATGCCAGGCCGGACGGCGAGGATCTGCAACGGAGGATCGGGAGGGGGATCCAGGGACAGAGCTTCGCCAGTACGGCGAAGGTCTCGCTCGCAGTTCCAGTCGGCTGGAACTGCCGTTGCACCGGAGCCTGCGGGCTCGAAATGACGGCGACAACGTCTGGGAGCTACTCCCCTTCTGGCGCCGATTCTGCGGCCTGGCCGGGCTGCCGTCAAATGCCGGGCGGCCGGGGTCCCCGCTCTGGTAGATGCCAACCTTGGTTGGCACGCCGGCCGGCCCGCCCTGGTAGGTGCCAACCTTGGTTGGCACGCCTTGCCCGGGCCGTTCAGCAACGCCCGTCGAGCCAGTTCGACTCTACGAAAGCGCCCCCCGGCTACAATAGGTGGATGAATACCCCCCTTCCGATTGTCCGCCTCAAGAACGCGTGGCGTTCCAGCCACCCGTGGATCTTCCAGAAACTGGTCGAGAAGCCGACCGTCCGGCCCAAGCCCGGTTCCATCGTCGACGTGGTCGGCATCGATGGCGAGTTCATTGGCCGCGGGTTCTACAACGGGCACTCGCGCATCGCCGTGCGCATCCTCGAAACCGACCAGAACGTGCCGGTCGATGCCGGCTGGTTCTCGCGCAAGATCGCCCAGGCGGTGTCGCTGCGCCGTGAGGTGCTGAAGCTCGACGCGGTCTCCGACGCCTGGCGCGTGGTGCACAGCGAAGGCGACGGCCTGTCCGGCCTGGTGGTGGATCGCTACGGCGACCTGGTGGTGGTCGAGTTCTTCGCCGCCGGCATGTTCCGCCACCGCGAATGGATCTACGACGCCCTGCGCGAGCAGTTCCCGGGCTGCCGTTTCCACAGCTTCGCCGACGAACACGTGCAGAAGCAGGAGAGCTTCGACTTCCACGGCAACACCACCACCGAAGCGTCGGTGATCACCGAGTACGGCATCAAGTTCCGCGCCGACCCGGCCGGCGCGCACAAGACCGGTTTCTTCGCCGACCAGCGCGAGAACCGCGAGTGGCTGAGCCAGCAGGTGGAAGGCAAGAGCGTGCTGGACCTGTGCTGCAACACCGGCGGTTTTGCCGTGTATGCCGCTGCGCGTGGCGCTTCGGAAGTGGTCGGCATCGACATCGATGAGGACGTCATCCAGATCGCCAAGGGCAATTCGCGCCTGAACAACGTGCGCCCGAAGTTCATCCAGTCCGACATCTTCCCGTGGCTGCGCGACGCCGCCAACCGCGGCGAGCAGTACGACGTGGTGATCCTGGATCCGGCGAAGATGACCCGCGACCGCGACCAGGTCATCACCGCGCTGAAGAAGTATCTGGACATGAACAAGCTGGCGCTGGGCGTGGTCAAGCCGGGCGGCCTGTTCGCCACGTTCTCCTGCACCGGCCTGGTGGCCGAGGACCAGTTCCTCGACATGCTGCGCCGCGCGGCCTATTTCTCCGGCCGCACGATCCAGATCCTGAAGGTCGCTGGTGCGGGTCCGGACCATCCGTTCATGGCCCACGTGCAGGAATCGCGTTACCTGAAGGCCGTGTTCTGCCGCGTGGTCGATTGACCGCGGGACGATGTAGAGGCGTGCCGCGCCACCTGATCCTGGGGGCGCCATTGTTTCGAACGCATCGCAATGCGCGGGAAGCTGGCCGCTGGGCCGTGAATACGATTCATGCTCGACTCGCGGTGCCTGGCAGCCGAGCGTGAGCCCGACTCTACAAATCTGCTGGCTGCAGCGCTATGGTCGGGCTCTTCCCATTGCCGGTGAGAGCCCATGCCATCGTTGCGCCACCTGTCCGTCGTGCTTGCCCTGGCGCTGTGTGCGCCGCTGTCGGCTCATGCCATCGAGTTCAGCGCACAGGAACTGGCCCGCGCCAAGGCGCTGCAGCAGCGCCTGGTCACGCTCGACAGCCACCTGGATACGCCGGCCAATTTCGGCCGGACCGGCTTCGACATCGAGCAGCGTCACGACCGCAACGCGCTTTCGCAGGTCGACTACCCGCGCATGGTCGAGGGCGCGCTGGACGGCGGCTTCTGGGCGATCTACACCGATCAGGGCGACCGCAGCCCCGCCGCGCACCTCGCCGAGCGTGACCATGGCCTGCAGCGGCTGCTGGAGATCCGCGAAATGCTGGCGGCCAACCCCGAGCGCTTCGCGCTGGCATTGAGCGCCGATGACGCGGCGCGGATCAAGGCCGCCGGCAAGCGCGTGGTCTACATCAGCATGGAAAACGCCAGCCCGCTGGTGGAAGACCCGAGCCTGCTGTCGTTCTACCACCGCGCCGGCCTGCGCCTGCTCAGCACCGTGCACTTCGCCAACAACGAGTTCGCCGATTCGGCCACCGATCCCAAGGGTGCGGAGTGGAAAGGCCTGAGCCCGGCGGGCAAGGATCTGGTGCGGCAAGCAGTGAAGCTGGGCATCGTGATCGACCAGTCGCATGCGTCCGACGCGGTGTTCGACGACCTGCTGGCGATGATGCCGGTGCCGTTCGTGCTCTCGCACAGCTCGGCCAAGGCGGTCTACGACCACCCGCGCAATCTGGATGACGCGCGCCTGCGCAAGCTGGCCAAGGCCGGCGGTGTGATCCAGGTGAACGCCTATGGTGGCTACCTGATCGACACCGCAAAGACGCCCGAGCGCAAGCAGGCCGAGGAAGCGCTGAGCAAGCAGCTGGGTGGCTGGGAAGGCATGGGCATCGAACAGGGCGTTGCCCTGCTGAAGGCCGAGCAGGCGCTGGACCACGAGCACCCGGTGCGCCATGCCAGCCTCGACGACTTCTTCGCCCACTTCGAGCACATCCTCAAGGTGGTGGGCCCCGAGCACGTGGGCATCGGCCTGGACTGGGATGGCGGCGGTGGCCTGAGCGACCTGCCCGATGTCAGCCAGCTGCCGAAGATCACCGCGTGGCTGCTGCGCAAGGGCTATACCGAGCAGCAGATTGCCGGCATCTGGGGCGGCAACCTGCTGCGGGTGATGCGCCAGGCGCAGGACTACGCGGCAAAGCAGGGCGGTTGACCGCCCTGCGGTAGTGCCGGCCGTTGGCCGGCATTGCCCGTATCAACAGGATGAGAGGTGCCGGCCGCTGGCCGGCACGACCGGTGATCCGTTTACTTCGCGATCAGTGCGTGGCGGCGGCTGTACAGGAAGTACAGCACCAGGCCGGCCAGGTTCCACAGCAGGAAGTACAGCTGGGTGCTGTGCGGCAGGCTGAGGAACAGATAGATGCAGCCCAGCGCGGCCAGCGGACCAACCACGAAGGCCAGCGGGGTACGGAAGGTACGTTCGCGGTTCGGCTCGCGCAGGCGCAGCACCACCAGGCAGATGCCCACGGCGGTGAACGCGGCCAGGGTGCCGGCATTGGCCAGCGCCGACACCACCACCGCGGTGAACAGCGTGGTCGCCACCGGCGTGCCGGTACGTGCGTTGACCTTGGACAGGCCACGCGGCAGCAGGCCATCGCGGCTCATCACGAAGAAGATGCGGCTCTGGCCGTACAGGAAGGCCAGCAGCACCGTCGGCAGCGCGATGATCGCGATCACGCCGATCACCATCGCCGCGGTCGGATGGCCCAGCTGGCGCATGATCAGGGCCAGCGGCTCGGCGCTGTGGCCGAACACCGCGTAGCTCATCGCACCGACCGCGGCCAGCGCGACCAGCACGTAGACGATGGTGCAGCCGATCATCGAACCGATGATGCCGATCGACAGGTCGCGGCCTGGGTTCTTGGTTTCTTCGGCGGCGGTGGAGATCGCATCGAAGCCGTAGAAGGCGAAGAAGATGATCGCTGCCGCCGCCATTACGCCGTGTTCGACGCCATCAGGGCCCATCGACTTGGCAAAGCCATACGGCATGAACGGCTGCAGGTTGGCGCTGTCGAAGGCGGGCAGGGCCACGGCCACGAAGATGGCCAGCGCGATCAGCTTGAACACCACCAGGATGGCATTGAGGGTGGCGCTTTCCTTGGTGCCGGCCATCAGCATGCCGGCCACCAGCCAGGTGATGATGATCGCCGGGAGGTTGATCATGCCGCCTTCCACGTGCGGGCCGGCTGCGAGCCACGCTGGCAGGTGCACGTTCCAGCCGAACTGGGTGTGGACCCATTCGAGGAAGCCGACGAAGTAGCCGGACCAGCCCACCGCCACCGTACTCACCACCAGTGAGTACTCCAGGATCAGGCTCCAGCCCACCACCCAGGCGAACACCTCGCCCAGCGCGCTGTAGCTGTAGGTGTAGGCACTGCCGGCGGCCGGCATCATCGTCGACAGCTCGGCGTAGGACAGTGCCGCGCAGGCGCAGACCGCACCGGCGATGGCGAAGGAGATCAGCACGGCCGGGCCGGCCAGGTTGGCACCGACGCCGATCAGCGTGTAGATGCCGGTACCGACGATGGCGCCAATACCCAGCGCGATCAGGTGCGGCCAGCTGAGCGTCGGGATCAGGCGCCTGCCGGCTTCGTGGACGGTGACGGAATCTAGGGACTTGCGCCGGAACAGGGACATGCAGGCCTCGGAAGGGGTGACTAAGAACGACAAGTTCCCGAGTGTGACCGAACGCAGCGCAGCATTACCACTGACGGGGGTCATGCGAGTGTCAGATGCGTCACCGGCGCGGCTGTACTCCGAGCATTCTGCCGGAATCGGCACAAATGCCGGCAGGATTCGAAATGATTCGATCCCTCAAGGCGAGCCGGGAGGCGCTTGAAGCGTGGGAGCAGGGGCCAGATCGATGCTGACCCGCTGCGGATCGACCACCGGCGCCGCACCTTGGGTTCTCAACTGGGCCACCAGCACTTCGAAGCCCTGGGCGCGGCCGAACGCATGCTCGTCCAGGGTCAATGGCAGCAGCTGCAGGAAGTCGAATCGTCCCGATGGCAGTTGCTGGGGTCCAGGAAAATGCAGTGACGGAACGAAGACGGCCGCCTGCAGCATGCTCCCTGCGTGATCCACCGGCCCCCCCAGCTTCAGCCGGTCCCATGGCGCCAACGGATTGCCGGGCATGCGTGAGTGGCACAGCAGCAGGTGGTACGCGGTGAACCAGCGCAAGGTGGTCAGTGCCCAGGTCGCTTCTTCCTGCGTCTCAAGCATCAGTTCGATGCCCAACCCCGAATCGCCATCTTCGTGCCGCCCTTCCCAGGGGTTGGACAGGCCGGAGCTGACATAGATCCAGTGCCTTCGATCACCGTGCGGAGGGCAGGCATTGACGCCGACATGCAGCCAGCGCGGGTCGATCTGGTCCTGCTTGAAGACGTTGCGCAGCAGATCCATGTCGATTGGATAGATCCCCGGCCCGGTATCGCCGAACAACCGCCGGTACAGCGTCTCCTCCCGATATTCCCAGCTGCGCTCCAGCAGGGTGTCGTCGTCCATGGTGCTCACTCGGCCACCTTGCCGGGCCAGCGGCAGCCGTCTTCCTGCCAGGCCTCGACGTCATCGTGGAAGGTGGTGCGACGTCCGTCGCGGCTACGCTCGTAGCTCAGGTCCAGCACCAGCGCGCCCTGCGTGCTCAGCAGGTAGCGGCCGTTGAGGCGCCCGTTGATGCGCTCTTCCCAGACGCTGTCGAACTGGTAGGGGCGGTCTTCGGCCAGCACCGTGGTCTCCATTGAAACCCGGCGCAGCAGCAGGCGTTCGCGCTGCCCGGCATAGCGAACGTCGGCCTGGCCGTCATCCAGCCAACGCCATTCCAGATGGATGCCGTCATTGCGGCCGCCGCTCAGGCAGCGATGGTCCTGTGCGGTGGCCGCCGGGGCGGTCGTGTTGGCCAGAAGCAGCAGGGCGCCCATCGCCGTCGGCCAGGGTTTCATCCGTTCAGCCCCAACCGGATGCCGAACCCCACCAGGAACAGGCCGGCCACGCGGCGCAGCGCATCGCTGATTCGCGGGTGCTGGATCAGGCGGCGGCGGGCCAGGTTGCCCACGCCGATCAACATCGAGCAGTAGGCGATGCTGACCACCAGGATGATGCCCGCCAGCGCAGCGAAGGTGGCGATGCCCTGGTGTGCCTTCGGATCGATGAACAACGGCAGGAAGGCCATGTAGAACAGGATCGCCTTCGGATTGAGCAGGCTGACCAGGATCGCCTGCTGGAAGTAGCGGCCCGGCTGCATGCGGATCGGACCGGCGTCGCCGCCCTCGTGCTTCGGCGTGCGCAGCAGGCTGATGCCGACCCACACCAGGTAGGCCGCACCCAGGTACTGCACCGCGTGGAACACCAGCGGGTTGGCCTTGAGCAGCGCCGCCACGCCCGCCAACGCCAGCCACATCAGGATCTGGTCGCCGACCAGCAGGCCGGCCAGCGCGGTGTAGCCGCCGCGCACGCCGCCACGGCCGGTGGCGGTCAGCAGGGTGAAGGTGCCGGGGCCGGGCAGGGCAAGAAACACCAGCACAGCGACCAGAAACGTCCACAGGTCCTGGATGCCCATCCACGGCATGGCGGCGTTCTCTTGTTACGGGGGGCCGCCATTGTCGGCCAGTGCCGCCGTTGGCGACAGGGGGCGGGTGAGGCCAGTGGGCATGCCAGACAGCAGCGGTTGCAGGTGCTGGCGCAGCTGCGCATGCAGTTGCCGTACCGCTGGCGAGAACTGCTTGCGGTGCGGGCATACCAGCTGCAGCGGGATGCTGCTGCCAACACCATCTAGCAGCAGCTGCAGGCGCCTGGCCAGCACGTCCTCGCGCAGGTCCAGCCAGGACTTGTAAGTGATGCCTTCGCCGGCCACGGCCCAGCGTCGCACTACATCGGCGTCGTCGCAGACCAGCGGACCGCGCACCGGAATCACGCTGCGACGCCCGTCGACCTCGAATGACCAGCGATCGTAGGCGCGGCCGTTGAGTTGATAGACCAGGCAGTCGTGCTCGCGCAGATCCTCCAGGCGGGTGGGCGTGCCACGCCGCTGCAGGTAGCCGGGCGAGGCGGCCAGCACGCGTCGATTGCCTTCCAGCAGCGGCAGGGCGACGTAGTTGGCGTCGTCGAAGTGGCCGATGCGGATGGCCACGTCGACCGGGTCGCGGAATACATCGGCCACCTCGTCGGACAGGCGCAGGTGCAGGCGCAGCCGCGGGTGCGCAGCTCGGAAGGCGCTCAGCCAGGGCAGCAGCAGGTTGCGGCCGAGGTCCGAGGGCGCCGACAGCTGCAGGGTGCCGTGCAGCTCGGTGTCCTCGCCCTGCACGCGCGCCTGTCCCTCGCGCAGGGTGGCCAGTACCTCCTGCGCATACGGCAGGTACAGCGCACCCTCGCCGGTGAGGCGCAGGCTGCGGGTGGTGCGCACGAACAGGCGCAGGTCCAGCTCGCGTTCCAGCCGCGCCACCGCCGCGGCGACCTGCCCGGGCAGCAGGTCGGCCTCGCGCGCCGCCTGCGAGAAGCTGCCCAGTGCGGCAGTGCGGACGAACAGCTGCAGATCGTCGAAGCGGATCATCTTCATTGCCAGAGTGAAAGTGCTGCCCGATTCTGCGCCTTTCTGCGGGAGCGCGTGCGGCGCAACCTGTCGCCTCCTTCCCCACTGGACCGCTGCCATGCGCGCCATTGCCTACACCCAAGCCGGCCTGCCGATCGATGATGCCCAGGCCCTGATCGACATCGAACTGGAGCTGCCGCAGCCTGGCCCGCGTGACCTGCGCGTGGCGGTGCGCGCGGTGGCGGTGAACCCGGTCGACACCAAGGTCCGTCGCGGCGTGGCCACCGATGGCCCACGTGTGCTGGGCTGGGATGCGGTCGGCATCGTCGACGCGGTGGGCAGCGAGGTGACCCTGTTCCAGCCCGGCGATGCGGTCTACTACGCCGGCGTCATCGATCGCCCGGGCAGCAATGCCGAGTACCAGCTGGTGGACGAGCGCAGCGTCGGCCGCAAGCCGGCCAGCCTCGACGATGCCGCCGCCGCCGCGCTGCCACTGACCGCGATCACCGCCTGGGAGCTGTTGTTCGACCGCCTGAGAATTCCCGAGGGCGGCGGCGAAGGCCAGACCCTGCTGGTGATCGGCGCTGCCGGCGGTGTCGGTTCGATCCTGGTGCAGTTGGCGCGGAAGCTGACGAAACTGACGGTGATCGGCACCGCCTCGCGTCCGGATACCCAGGACTGGGCGTACGCAATGGGCGCACACCATGTGATCGACCACAGCCTGCCGCTGGCCGAGGGCCTGGCGCGGCTCGGCATCAGCGAGGTGCAGCATGTGGCCAGCCTGACCCACTCCGACCAGCACTACGCGCAGATCGTGGAACTGCTGGCGCCGCAGGGCCAGCTGGGGCTGATCGATGATCCCGGCCAGGTCGACGTGATGGCGCTCAAGCGCAAGGCGTTGTCACTGCACTGGGAGTCGATGTTTACCCGGCCGCTCTACAAGACCGCCGACATGCAGCGCCAGCATGACCTGTTGAACCGGGTGGCCGAGCTGATCGACACAGGCGTGCTGCAGACCACCCTGGGCGAGCATTTCGGGCGCATCGACGCGGCCAACCTGCGGCGTGCCCACGCGCTGCTGGAGAGCCACCGCGCCAAGGGCAAGATCGTGCTGGAAGGCTGGTAAGGCCCGGTTTTTCCTGTGGAGCCGAGCCTGCGCCCGGCTCTACAGCGCTTCATCCACGCATGGCGTGGATCAGCCGTGTCGACCAAGGTCGACACCTGCCAACAGCTGCGGAAGCCACTGCTCAGGCCACACCGTTGTCGACGTACTCGGCGAAACCGGGCTGCTGGCGCAGGCGTTCGAACCAGGCATCTACGTGTGCCAGTACCGGCTTGCTGCCCGGCGTGCTGCGCCAGCGTTGGGTCGACAGCCCGAGCACGATGTCGGCCAGAGTGAAGGTGTTGCCCGCCACGTAGCCGTCGGTAGTGGCGAGCTGTGCATCAAGGACGCCCATCAGCCGGTTCCACTGCGCCAGGCTGGCCTCGGCACGGGCGTCATCCGGATAGTCCGGATGCTGGCGCACGCGCGCCATGAACACATGGCGCCATGCGCTGTTGAGGTCGCTGGCCTGCCAGTCCATCCACTGCTCCACCCGGGCCCGGTCCTTTGCTGCATGTGGCAGCAGATCCTCGCGACCGGCGCGTGCGGCCAGGTAGCGGCAGATGCTGTTGGATTCCCACAGCACGAAGTCGCCATCACGCAGCACCGGCACCTGCCGGTTGGGGTTCAGCGTGGCCAGCAGGTCCGGCGAGGGGGCCGGTTCGTGGTGCAGGGGCAGATCCAGCCCCGCGCACAGCCACAGCACTTTACGCACATTGATGGAGGTGGGCTTTCCGTAGAGGACGACCATGGTCCTGACGCAGCAGTTGAGACTCGGCCAGCCTACACTTGCCCCATGCAAACCGAATATCTGCTCATTGGCGGCCTTCTATTGGCCGTGCTCATCCTGCAGCTGGTCGCCCTGCTGCGCCGCCCGCCGCATGACCGCCTGGAACAGGCGGTGCGCGAGGAGGCGCGGGCCGGGCGCAGCGAGCTGCGCGAACAGCTCGATGGCTTCGCCCGCGCGCTGACCGATCTGTCCACCCGCACCGACCAGCGCCTGGACCTGCTGCGCGAAGCGCTGGGCGAAGATGCCCGCAAGGCGCGCGCCGAAGCGGCCGAGAGCCAGCAGCGCGGCGCGGCGTTGATGGGACAGCGGCTGCAGGAGCTGCGCGGCCAGCTGGAGACCTTCGGCCAGCAGCAGGAAGCCCGCATCCATGCGTTTGGCCAGCAGCTGCAGGAGCTCACCGGGCGTACCGATACCCAGCTCGGCGCGCTGCGGCAGACCCTGGTGGACGATGCACGCAAGGGCCGCGAGGAGGGCGCGCAGTCGCAGCAGCGCCTGACTGAAAGCCTTGGCCTGCGCCTGCAGGAACTGACCCAGCGCAACGAGCAGCGCATCGCCGAGATGCGCACAACGCTGGAAGAGCAGCTGCGCGCGCTGCAGAGCGACAATGCGCAGAAGCTGGAACAGATGCGCGTGACGGTGGATGAGAAGTTGCAGTCCACCCTGGAAACACGCCTTGGCCAGTCCTTCAAACTGGTCTCGGAGCGCCTGGAACAGGTGCAGCGCGGCCTCGGCGAGATGCAGCAGCTGGCCACCGGCGTCGGTGACCTCAAGCGCGTGCTGACCAACGTCAAGACGCGCGGCAGCTGGGGTGAAGTACAGCTGGAGAACATCCTCGAGCAGACCCTGATCCAGGAGCAGTACGCGCGCGGGGTGAAGGTACGCCCGGATAGTGGCGAAATGGTCGACATCGCCGTGCGCCTGCCGGGCCGCAGCAGCGATGACACGCCGGTGTGGCTGCCGATCGACTCCAAGTTCCCACGCGAAGACTACGAGCGCCTGCTGGACGCACAGGAGCAGGGTGATGCCGAACTGGTACGCGTGCAGGGTGCGCAGCTGGAGCGTGCGGTGAAGGTGCAGGCCAAGTCGATCTGCGAGAAGTACATCGTGCCGCCGCACACCACCGACTTCGCGGTGATGTTCCTGCCTACCGAAGGCCTGTATGCCGAGGTGATCCGGCGCCCCGGCCTGGTCGATCTGCTGCAGCGCGACCACCGCGTGGTGGTCGCCGGGCCGACCACGATCACCGCACTGCTCAACAGCCTGCAGATGGGCTTCCGCACGCTGGCCATCGAGAAGCGGTCCAGCGAGGTGTGGAGCCTGCTGGGTGCGGTGAAGACCGAGTTCGGCAAGTTCGGCGATGTGCTGGACAACGTGAAGGCCAAGCTGGACCAGGCCAGCAAGCAGATCGACCAGACCGGGGTGCGCACCCGCGCGATCGCCCGCAAGCTGAGGGATGTCGAGTCGCTGCCGGTTGAGCAGAGCCGCCAGTTGCTGCCGGACGCGCTGCCAGCAGAGGAAGGCAGTGACGGCGACGAGGCCTGAGCCACGCTGACACGCCGCCTGCATCGCCGATGCGTATGCTGGCGGCCTGTCCGCCTCGATCAGGTATCGTCATGCGCCTGCGCCGCTTCACCAGCCTTGTCCTGACCGCGCTGCTTGCCGCCTGCAGCAGCGCACCACCGGCTGCCGATACGACCGCGGCACCTGCCGCAGCCACCAGCCCTGAAGCGGCCGAGGCGTATCGCGAAGCGCGCGACGTTGGCTGCCAGGCCGCCGGCGGCAGCCTGCAACGGCTGGGCCGGCTGCAACGCGAGCAGTGCGTGATTCCCTATGCCGATGCCGGCAAGGCCTGCAGCCGCAAAAGCGACTGCACGGGCCAGTGCCTGGCCGGTCCCGAGGTGGGCGCTGGCAGCGCCGCTACCGGTACCTGCCAGCGCGATGTGCGCCAGAACTTCGGCTGCCGCCAGCGCATTGATGACGGCAAGGCGCAGGGCACGATCTGCGTGGACTGATCGTAGTGCCGGCCGCTGGCCGGCAACCGCATGAACCCTTGCGAACGGTCGCACGACTGCCGGCCAGCGGCCGGCACTACCGCCATCGCGCGGCGCTATGCTGGTGGGCCATTCCCCGCTGTTGCCGGAGCCCCCGCGTGAGCACCCCGATCCAGGACATTTCCCTCACCACCATCGACGGCCAGCCGTCCTCGCTTGCCGACTACCAGGGCAAGGTACTGCTGCTGGTCAACGTCGCCTCCAAGTGCGGCCTGACACCGCAGTACGAAGGCCTGCAGGCGCTGTATGCGGAAAAGCACGCGCAGGGTCTGGAAGTACTGGGCTTCCCCGCCAACAACTTCCTCGGCCAGGAGCCGGGCAGCGAGGCGGAGATCCAGCAGTTCTGCCAGCTCACCTACGACGTCAGCTTCCCGATGTTCTCCAAGATCAGCGTGGCCGGTGACGATACCCATCCGCTGTACCAGCAGCTGACCGCCGCCCAGCCGCAGTCGATCGGCGAAGGCCCGCTGCGTGAGCGCCTGGCCAGCAAGGAGATCCCGATCCACGCAGCACCGGCGGTGCTGTGGAACTTCGAGAAGTTCCTGGTTGGCCGCGACGGCAAGGTCATCGCGCGTTTCGCCCCGGACGTGGCTGCCGATGACGCGCGCCTGCGCGAGGCCATCGAGGCAGCGCTGGCAGCCTGAGGAAAGCGTGCCAACCAAGGTTGGCACCTACCGGAAAAGAAAAACCCCGCCGAGGCGGGGTTTTTCATGCGCTGCAGACCGGACTCAGTGCGTCCACTGCGGCATCGGCATCGCATCGACCGGGATCGGCGAATTGGCATCGTCGTGGCCACGGTCGCGCTTGCTGCGCAGATCGTTCTCGATCTGGTAGTTGCGGCGCTGCATCCACGCATCGCGTACCAGCGAGTACTCGTCCACGGCGGTGTCACGCAGGTCGTCGATTGCCAGCAGCTGCGCGCGGGTATCGACCAGCTGCATGCCCTGCAGGCCGATGCGGATCTTGTCCTCTTCGATGCGGCGGATCGGCGACAGCGGAATGTCACCGGCCAGGCCGAACACATCGCGCACGGTGCGAGGGCCGAAGAACGGCAGTTCCACGTAACGCGAACGACGCCAGCCCCAGGCCCCCAGGGTCTGCCCGAAGTCCTCATTGCGACGCGGCACCATCGCCTTGCTGGCCGGATCGAACAGGCCGCCGATACCCAGCGTGCTGTTCATCAGGAAGCGGCCGAGGCTGTCCCACGCATCGGCACCACGGCCCTGCAGCAGCTGGTTGGTGATGGTCACCGGTGCGCGCAGGTTGCTGAAGAAGTTGCTGACGCCGGTGCGGGCGAAGCGCGGCACCACGTGGGTGTAGGCCGTGGCCAGCGGGCGGGCGATGCCACGGTCAACCGCGTTGTTGAACGTGTGCACCTTGCGGTTGAACGGTTCCCACGGATCGTAGGCTGCCGCGCTGCCAGTGTTGCCGGCACCGCCGTAGAGGGCATCGAAGTCGTCGTCACCACCGGGGGCGGTCGCCGCCGCGGCCCTGGCCGCATCGGTGTCGGCGCTGCGGGCCGGTGCGGATGGCGGCGTGGCCGGCGCAGGTGCGGCAACCACGGCTGTTGCCGGTGCGGCATCGACCGTAGCGGTATCGGCGGTGGGGGCAGAGGCCTCGGCGATGGTGCTGGCCGGGACCACGGTGCTGGCTGCGGGCGCATCGCTGCGTGCGGGCTTGCCGGCGCAGGCGGTCAGGGCGGTGGCCAGGACGATCAGGGGGAAAGTGCGTACGACGTTCATGTCAGCTCGCAGCAGAAGTAGCGTTGAAATCCAGGTCGGGCGACAGCCGGTAGGCTGCGCTCAGCTCGTTGTAGCCGGCCGGCGCGCCGGAGACTGCCAGCGGGTGACCGCTCTTGCGCGCACGTGCGGCCAGCTCGGCCAGCAGCGCCAGGCCGGCGCTGTCCACGCGTTCGACCTCACTCAGCTCCAGCCGTGACAGCTTTGCCGGCAGGGCCTGCAGCTGCGGCCACAGCGCGATCACCGCGGCACGGTCGAGCACCCCGCGCAGGCGCAGGGTGTCGCCTTCCAGCAGCGCCAGTGCGTTACTTGCCATTGCCCGCGGGCCCGGCCTGCATGCTGCCGCTGTGCAGTTCGTTGGCCACCTGCTTGATGCCCTTCTGGCGCAGCGGGGTGTCGAACTGGTTGCGGAAGGTCTGCACGTAGGAAATGCCTTCGATGTTGACGTCGAAGATCTTCCACTGGCCGTTCACGTTGCGCATCCAGTACTCGACCGGGGTCGGTTCGTTGCCGGCGCGCACCAGTTCGGTGCTCACGCGCACGCCACGATTGCCCGGCAGCGGGCTTTCACCCTTCAGGCGGAAGCTCGGCTTGCCCTGGATGTTGAGCAGGGTGGAGCCGTAGCGCTGCATCAGGCTGTCGGCCATGGCATCGGCGAACAGCTTGATGTCGGCGTCGGAGGCGCCGCGGGCGTGCGGGCCCAGCACCAGGCGCGCGGCGTAGTCGCGGTCGAAGGTGCGGGTCAGCTCGCTGTCGATGTAGCTGCGCAGGCTGGCCGGGTTGCTGGTGAACTCGCTCTTGCGCTGCTGCAGCGTGGACAGGATGCGGCTGCTGGCATCGATCACCACCTTGCCGGCCTGGCTTTGCGTTGCGGCAGCGGCAGGCGCAGCGGCCTGGGCCTGGGCCAGGAACGGGGTGGCCGCCAGCAGCGCCGAGGCGAGCAGGGCCGGGATCAGTTTCATCTTCATGGTTGCGGTTCCGTTGCAGGCGCCTGCGCGCCATCGTTGGGCTTCTGAGCAGCGCCGCCACCGGCACCGCCACTGAACATGTACTTGCCGACCAGCTGGATCAGGTCCACCGCCGGCTGGGTGAAGACGATCTCGTCACCGGCCTTCAGCACGTCCGGATCACCGCCCGGCTGCAGACCGATATAGCTCTCGCCGAGCAAACCGCTGGTGAAGATGCCGGCCGAGGTGTCCGCCGGCAGGTCCTTGACCTTGCTGTCCATGCGCAGGGTGACGATCGATTCGAACTTCACCGGGTCCAGGTCGATCGAAGCGACCTGGCCGACAGTGACGCCGCCGATCTTCACCGGCGCCTGCTTGCGCAGCTGGCCGACCTGGGAGAAGCGTGCCTTCAGGTCGTAGCCTTCGCTGCCCCAGCTCCAGCGCTGGTTGGTCGAGGCCACCGCCAGCACCATCAGCGAGGCCAGGGCCAGCAGCAGGAAGGCGCCGACGGAAAATTCGAGTCTGGGACCGCGGATGGCCATGTGGATTACCTGATCGAGTCGTTGTGGCCGCGCGCGCCTGCGCACCGCCGGTGGAGGGGTTAGGTGAACAACATTGCCGACAGCACGAAGTTGAACATCAGCACCAGCAGTGAAGCGTTGACCACCGCACGGGTGGTCGCCACCGAAGTGCCTTCAATGGTCGGCTCGGCGTGGAAACCCACATAGGCGGCAACCAGCGCGGCAGTGCCGCCGAAGATCGCCGACTTCAGCATTGCCACGCCGAAGTCGTCCCAGAAGTCCACGCTGTTGCGCAGCGCCGACCAGAACACGCCATTGTCCAGGCCCAGCACGTGCACCGCTTCGAAGTAGCTGGCACTGATTGCAAGCGAACAGAAGATGCCGGTCAGCAGCGGCACGGTCAGCACCGCCGCCCAGAAGCGCGGCGCCACCGCCTTGGCCACCGGGTCGATCGCCATCAGCTCCAGCGCCTTGATCTGGTCGGTGGCACGCATCAGGCCCAGCTCGGCGGCGATCGAGCTGCCAGCGCGGCCAATGAACAGCAGCGCGGTCAGCACCGGTGCCAGCTCGCGGTACAGCGACAGCCCGAGCAGGGTCGACAGTGCGTCGGCCGCACCGAAGGTGGTCAGCGTGCGGTAGCCCTGCAGGGTCAGCACCAGGCCGACGAAGGCACCGCCGACGGCGATGATCGGCAGCGAGCGCGCACCGATCTTGTAGATCTCGCGGGTCAACTCGGCCAGGAAATCACGGGTCGGCAGCGAACCGCGCAGCACGGTCAGCGAGAACAGGCCGGCACGACCCAGCGAGCGGGTGGCTTGAACGAACGGCATCAGGCGACCCTCGCGCGCGGCGCGGCATCGAACGGGATGGGGCCATCGGGCTGGCCGTGCAGGAACTGCCGCAGCAGCGGGTCCTGGCTGGACTGCAGTGCCTCGGGCGTGCCCTGGAACACGATGCCGCCATTGGCGATCGCGATCACCTGGTCGCAGATCGGCAGGGTCTCGTGCACGTGGTGGCTGACGATGATGCTGGTCAGGCCCAGGCTGTGGTTGAGGCGCTGGATCAGGCTCATGATCACCCCCGAGGCGATCGGGTCCAGCCCGGTCAGCGGCTCGTCGTAGATCATCAGCGGCGGGTCCAGCGCCAGTGCACGGGCCAGCGCCACGCGGCGCGCCATGCCACCTGACAGCTCGCGCGGCCAGGCATCGGCGGCGGCCAGCAGGCCCACCGAATGCAGCTTCATCTGCACCAGCCGGCGCAGCACGGCGGTCGGCAGGCGGGTGTGCGTACGCAGCGGCAGCGCCACGTTTTCCGCCACGGTCAGGTCGGTCAGCAGGCCGTTGCCCTGCAGCAGCACGCCCACGCTCTTGCGCATTTCCAGCAGCGCGCCGCTGTCATGCGGAATCGGCTTGCCGAACAGGGTGACCTCGCCGGCGACCGGGCGCAGTTCGCCGGTCAGCGCCGCCAGCAGGGTCGACTTGCCGCTGCCGGACGGACCCAGAACGGCGGTGATGCTGCCCTTGGGCACCTGCAGCGACACGTCGCGCAGGATCGTGCGTCCGCTCCGGTCGATGCGGACGTTGGATAACTGCACCAGACTGGAGGTGGAAGCCGACATGGGCACCATTAACGTTTTTTAGACATCGAAGGATCGGGCCCGTCGGCTGAACATAAGCAGACTGGACGGTGCAGTATTGTTGCACGACAAGCCTCGGCGGAGGCCGGGACAATCGCCTGGCGTCCCGGAACAATCCGTACCGCTCGCGGCCCAACCATTGAATACTGCCTGCTGTCCTGCACACTGTGCATGATGAGTGACCCAGGCAGCGATTTCCGCCTCTACCATTCCAACTCCCTGGACGTGCTGGCCGCGCTGCTGGCGCGCAATGTGCGTGCGCCCGTTCCTGGCCAGCCGCTGCTGGCACCGGAAGTGGTGCTGATCCCGCAGGTAGCAATGCGGCGTTGGCTGCAAGCGACACTGGCCGCCGAGTTCGGTGTGGCTGCGAACCTCGAATTCCTCACCCCGGGTGAGTTCGTGGCGCGCGCGCTGAAGGCCAACGTCAGCGGCGAGCAGGACGACCTGGACGCGGCCGGCCTGCACTGGAAGCTGTACCAGGCACTGCGTGACCCGGTACTGCTGGCGCAGCCCCCGATGCGCGCGCTGCAGTCCTATCTTGCCGGCGATGACGCATTGAAGCCGTGGGCGCTGGCTGGCGAGCTGGCCTCGGTGTTCGAGAAGTACCAGGCGTGGCGCCGCGACTGGCTGCTGCGCTGGGCGGCCGGTGCCGATCCGTCCGATCCGCAGGCGATCCTGTGGCGCACCATCACCCACGGCCACGACTACCGCGCGCGCCGCATCCAGGAATACCTGGACCGCTTCGAAGGGGCCGGCCAACCCTTGCCGAAGGGCTTGCCACCGCGCATGTCTGCGTTCGCGACGCTCAACATCTCGCCCGATGTGCTGCGGGTGATGGCCACCCAGGCACGTGTTGGCGAGCTGCATTTCTATATGCCCACCCCGGTGCAGTCGTACTGGGGCGATCTGCAGACCCTGGCCGAGCGCCTGCGCAGCGGCGCGCCCGATCCCTTCGGCGAAGCAGCCGGCGAAAACCGCCTGCTGGAAGCCTGGGGCGCGGCCGGGCGCGACTTCATGGCGGTGCTGGGCAGTTACGAGGTGGTGCACCCGGCCGGCGAAATCGCCGCCTATTCCGATCCGGAGGACGACACCCGGCCGACCCTGGACGAAGGCGGCCTGTCCGACAGCCTGCTGCATCGCCTGCAGCGCGATCTGTTCCACCGCCGCGCGCTGCCCTCGGGCGAGCTGCGCGACGGCCTGCGCAGCGACGACCCCAGCCTGCAGGTGCACGCCTGCCACACCCGCCTGCGCGAGTTGCAGGTGCTGCACGACCAGCTGCGCAGCCTGCTGCAGGACCCGCGCTTCGACCCGCCGCTGCAGGCGCGCGAGATCGCGGTGCTGGCGCCGGACATCGATCCCTACGTGCCGTACCTGGAAGCGGTGTTCGGCGGCCGTGGTGGCGAGGAGGAGCACATCCCCTATGCGCTGGCCGACAGCAGCCCGCTGGCCGGTGAACCGCTGGCTGATGTGTTCGTGCACCTGCTGGGCCTGCCGGTCTCGCGCTTTGGCCTGAATGAAGTGCTGGACCTGCTGGCCAGCGCGCCGCTGGCCGAAGCGGCCGGGCTGGAAGCGGTGGACTTCGACCGCCTGCATGGCTGGCTGCAGCAGGCCGGTGCACGCTGGGGCCTGGATGCGAAGCACCGCCACCAGCACCAGGCGCCGGCGGACGACGCCTACACCTGGCAGTTCGCACTGGACCGCCTGGTGCTCGGCCATGCCACCGGCAGCGAGGCCGACCTGGCCGGTGTCGCACCGTGGATCGAACTGGAAGGTGGTGCACTGGACGCGCTGGACCGGCTGCTGCGCCTGTTGCGCGTGCTGGCGGTCTATCAGCGTCGCCTCGGTGAGCTGCTGACCCCGGCGCAGTGGCGACAGCGCCTGCTGTCGTTGCTGGATGCACTGCTGCCCACCGCGCCGAGTTCACCCAACAGCCAGCGTGCCCTGGAGCGCCTGCGCAAGCTGCTCAACCAGTTCGCCGAGGATGCTGCCAAGGCCGGCTTCGCGGAAGGCGTGCCGCCGGAGGTGGTACGTGCGCACTTCGCCGGCGCGCTGGGCGAGGCCGATACGCGCGCACCGCTGCTGACCGGTGGCATCAGTTTCGGCCGCATGGTGCCGATGCGACTGCTGCCATTCCGGGTGATCTGCGTGCTGGGCCTCAATGATGGCGATTTCCCGCGCCGTGACCCGGCGGCCGGTCTCAACCAGCTCACCGCCGAACTGGACACGCCGCGCCGCCGGCCGGGCGACCGCTCCACCCGCGAGGACGACCGTTTCCTGTTCCTGCAGCTGTTCGCCGCCGCGCAGGAGGTGTTCTACCTCAGCTACCTCGGTGCCGATCCGCGCGATGGCAGCGTGCGCGAGCCGTCGGTGCTGGTCAGTGAACTGATCGATGCCGCCGCTGCGTATCACCTCGATCGGCCTGCGGCGGTCCGCGACTTCACCGTGCGCCACGCACTGCAGCCGTTCTCACCGGCGGCGTTTGGTGATGGCGATCCGCGTCGCTTCAGCTATCGCCGCCAGTGGCATCCGGCGGCCGGTCGCCTCACTGGCCAGCGCGGTGGACTGCAGCCGTGGTTCGACGCACCGCTGCCACCGCCGCTCGACGATGCGGTGGAGGACGACGTCGCACTCGATACCCTGCGCCGTTTCCTGTGCGATCCGGCCGGGCAGTTCCTCGCGCAGTCGCTGGGCCTGCGCCTGGCCGACGATATCGAGGAGGTCGATGACCTGGAACCGCTGGTGCTGTCATCGCGCGGCCCGGAGAAGCGCAGCGTACAGGCGGCGGTGGTGCGCGCCACGCTCAGCGGCGATACCGAGCCGTTGTACCCGCGGCTGCGCGCGCGTGGCCTGCTGCCGTCGGGCCCATTGGGCGAGCGCCAGTTCGAGGTGGAGCAGTTGAAGACCCGTCCGTATGCCAGTGCGTTGCTGGGCTGGATGCAGGGCGAACCGCTGGAAAGCCGTCGCTACGAAGTGGACATCGACGGCGTGCGCCTGCACGGCCGCGTGGCTGATCGGCATCCCGAAGGGCTGGTGCGCCTGCGGGCCGGCACGCTCAATGGCAATGCAGTGATCCGCCAGGGCCTGGACTGGCTGCTGGCCAACGCCGCCGGCGATGCGTTGCCGCTGGTGCAGTTCCACGATGGCGGTGACGCCGGTCCCGGCCCGCATGTGCTGCCAGCACTGAGCGCCCCCGCTGCACGCGCCGCGCTGCGTGCGCTGCTGCAATTGCGCCAGCGCGGCCTGCGTGAGCCGCTGCGCTTTGCCCCGTATACCGGCTGGGTGCTGTACAACGCACCGGCAGAAAAACAGCGCAGCGAAGGCTGGAAGCAGTGGCATGGCAGTGACCGCAGTTGGGGCGAATCCAGCAGCGACGCCTGGCAGCTGCTGCTGCGCGGTGCCGACCCGTTCGCCACCGATGCCAGCTATGCCGAGCTGCTGCGCAACAGCCAGGTGGTCTTCAGCGCGGTGCGCGAAGGCCGCACTCTCGGTACCGAAGCACGCCAGGAGGGCAACGCATGAACACCGCCATCGCCGATCAGGAAACCCAGCGTATGGCGGGCGATCCTTACCTGGCCCTGCCGCTGGACGGCATCCGCCTGATTGAAGCCAGCGCAGGCACCGGCAAGACCTTCACCCTGGCCACGTTGTTCACCCGACTGGTGGTGGAGCAGGGCCTGCGTATCGGCCAGATCCTGGCGGTGACCTTCACCGATGCGGCCACCCAGGAACTGCGCAAGCGCATCCGTGAGCGCCTGGCGCTGGCCGCGCGCCTGGTCGATCTGGAACCGGCCGAGGGTGAAGCACCCGACGCGAGATTGACCCGCGACGTGCTGCAGCGTCATCTACAGGGCGGAACCGAGAGCGCGGTCGCACTGAAACGCCGCCTGCAGGTGGCTGCCGACGAGATCGACCTGGCATCCATCTTCACCATCCACGGCTTCTGCACCCGCGTGCTGCGCGAGCATGCGCTGGAAAGCGGCCACACCTTTGATCCGCCGGAACTGCTGGCCAGCGATCGTGAACTGCTGGAGGAGCTGGCCGCTGATCTATGGCGCGTGCATGCCAATGACCCGGCCACGCTGGAACCGCTGACCTGGCTGTGGTCCAACCCGGATGCATTGGCCGCTGATCTGCGCGCGCTGCTGGGCACGCCGCCACTGCACCCGTTGCCACAGCCGGTGGCACTGGCCGATCCACACCCGGCCCTGCACAGTGCGGCGGAAGCACTGTCCGCAAGCGTGCGCGAGCATGGCGAGCAGTTCTTCATCGATCTCTGCGATGCGGTCGACAACAAGTGGCTCAACGGCGTGTCCTACAAGCTGGGCTGGCTGCATCCGCTGGGCCGGCAGATGCTGGCCTGGGCCGAGCGCGGCGACCCGCGCGAGCTGCTGGTCAGCGAGCGCCTGCCGGCACTGCTGCCGGAGGTGCTGGCCGACAAGACCAACAAGAAATTCCCCGACCGCACGCCATCGTCGCCATTGCAGGCGCCGTTGGCGCGCTATGTCGCGCTGCTGGCCGAACGCGATGCCTGGTTGCGTGGTACCGCGTTGAACTTCCTGCACGCGCTTCGCGCCGAAGCCATGCAACGCCTGCAGGCGCTGAAGCGCACGCGCCGGGTACAGACCTACGACGATCTGATCGATGGCGTGGCGGTGGCGCTGGAAGGCCCGCAACGGCTGACACTGGTGAAACAACTGCGTGCGCAGTACCGCATCGCGCTGGTCGATGAGTTCCAGGACACCGACGATCGCCAGTGGGGCATCTTCCACACCGTGTTCGGCGATTCGCCGGAGGTGCGCGAACTCGGCCTGGCGCCGGCACTGTTCCTGATCGGCGACCCCAAGCAGGCGATCTACGGTTTCCGCGGCGGTGACATCCACACCTACCTGAAGGCCAAGCAGGTGGCGCAGCAGGCGCCGGTGCTGGACCAGAACTTCCGCTCGCGACCGGCTGTGTTGCGCGCGTTGCAGGCGCTGTACGACAACGGTGGCGAAGACGCCTTCCTCGAACGCGACATCCAGTTCGAGCCGGTGCGGCCCGGTGGCGTGCGCATCGACGAGGACTACCAGCGTGATGGCCATGCCGCCGCGGCACTCACCCTACGCGTGCTGCGCAGTGGCGGTGACAAGGCGATGAGTGCGGACGCCTCGCGTGATGCCGCGACCCAGGCCTGCGTGGCTGCGATTCACCAGATCCTGGTCGAGGCGCGTGCGGGCAATGCCGTGTTGCGTGGGCGCCCGGTGCAGCCCGGTGACATCGCGGTGCTGGTGCGCTCGCATCGCGAGGCGACGCTGGTGCAGCGCGCGCTGGCCGCGGTCGGCATTCCCGCCGTGGCGGCCGGCAAGCAGAGCCTGTTCGCCACCCCCGAAGCGCGTGATCTGCGCGCGCTGCTGCTGGCGCTGCTGCAACCGGCCGACGAAGGCCGCCTGCGTGCGGTGCTGGCCACCGTGCTGCTTGGCCAGCGGGCCAGTGCGATCGCCGCGATGGAGCGCGAGGGCGACCTGCAACGCGAGTTCCAGGCACAGCTGCTGAACTGGCGTGAGCGCTGGCAGCGCGGCGGACCGTTCGCAGTGATCGCCGACGTCTGTGCTGCACAGGGCGAACGCTTGCTGGCGCTGATCGATGGCGAGCGCCGCCTGACCAATTACCTGCAGCTGGGTGAACTGCTGCAGGAAGCCTCGGCGCAGGCGCTGGGCATGCATGGCCTGCTGGACTGGCTGCAGGGGCAGATGGCCAGCGCCGACCAGGATGACGAGCAGCAGCTGCTGCGCCTGGAATCGGATGCGCGCCGCGTGCAGATCATCACCCTGCACAAGAGCAAGGGCCTGGAGTACCCGCTGGTGTTCCTGCCGTTCGTCGGCATCGACGGCGGCGCGCCGAACACGGCGTCGCACTGCACGGTGCATGTGGATGGCCAGCGCCAGCTGCACTGGAAGCTGGACAAGGACGAAGCCTGGGAAGCGGCCAGTGCCCAGCGCGAGCGCGAGCAGCGCGCCGAGGATGCACGCCTGCTGTATGTGGGACTGACCCGTGCCGAGCATGCGCTGTGGATCGCCGTGGGTGATCTGGCCGGGCTCGGCAAGACGCGGCTGGCGCCGCTGCTGGGTGACCTGCAGGCGCTGCGCGCGCGCGCCGATGTGCACATCGATGACAGTGAGGCAGCGGCCGCGCTGCCGCAGCTGGCGGCCGAAGTGGAAGGCGACCTTCCGGCGGTGCGTGCCCTGACCCGGCGCGTCCCGCACGACTGGTGGGTGTACAGCTTCACCCAGCTGGCCCACGCCGATGCCGGCGCGGGCAGTGATATCGAAGCCGCCGCCACCGAGCTGCCGGCGCCCGCTGCCGACGAACCCGCTGGCCCGGAACTGCCACTGGAACCGGCGTTGCCGGAACCCGCCGCGGCGGCCGAAGACAGCACACCGATCGACCCGCGCTTCATGGGCAGTCGCTTCGGCAATGTGCTGCACGAGGCGATGGAGAACGTCGACTTCGCCGCATGGGGTGACTGGCAGCCAGGTCTGCAAGCCCCTGAGGGACAGGCCGAGGTACTGCGCAAGGCGCTGCACGACGAAGGCTATGCCGACGTCGACCTGGATGATGGCGTGGCGGTGCTGGTGCCGCTGGTCGGCCACACGCTCACCGTGCCGCTGCCCGAAGGCGGCGCGCTGCACAGCCTGGGTGAAGGCGAGCGCCGCGCGGAAATCGACTTCCATTTCGCCATCGAGCCGACCACGGTGCCGGCGCTGCTGCAGGTGCTGCATGCGCACGGTGTTTCCAGCACGCGACGCGGCTTCGGCCAGCGCCGCCGCCTGGAAGGGTTGATGACCGGCATGATCGACCTGACCTACGTGCGCGACGGGCGCTGGTACGTGCTCGACTACAAGTCCAACCGCCTGCCTGGTTACAGCCCGGACCTGCTGGCCATTGCCATGCGCCACAGCGAGTACGACCTGCAGGCGCTGATCTACACCGTGGCCCTGCATCGCTGGCTGCGTTTCCGCCTGGGTGCGGCCTACGACTACGAGCGCGACATGGGCGGCATCCGCTACCTGTTCTGCCGTGGCCTGGATGCCGCCGGCAACGGTGTGCATGTGGACCGCTTCCCGTTGGCGCTGGTGGATGCCCTGGATGCGTTGTTCGCCGGTGGCGAACAGGCCCAGGCCGAACTGGCTGCGCGTGCCCGTGGAGCCAGTGCATGAGCCTGCTGAAGGAACTGCACCAGAAGGGCCTGCTGCGCACCCTCGACCATGCACTGGCGACCAGCCTGCAGCGGCTGCGCGACGACACGCCCGAGAGCGTGGCGCTGGCGGCTGCGCTTGCGTCGCTGGCGGTATCGCAAGGCCACGCTGCATTCGATCCGGCACAACCGCAACGGTTGCTGGAAGGCGTACCCGAGTGGCCTGCCGCACAGGACTGGCTGGCACAGCTGCGTGCATCGCCATGGGTAGCGACGCCGGAGCAGGCCGACGCCATCGCCGAGGATGCGCCGCTGGTGTTGGAGAACGGCCTGCTCTACCTGCGCCGCTATCGCGAGTACGAGCGTCAGCTGGCGGCTGGGCTGCAGCGCATCGGCCGGCATCCGCTGCCGGCGCCGGATATGGCCGCGCTGGCACCGTTGTTCGCGCAGCTGTTCCCGCAGGCATCGGGCAGCGAGGATCACCAGGCACGCGCTGCCGGCGTGACCCTGCGCCATCCGCTGGCGCTGGTCACCGGCGGTCCCGGCACCGGCAAGACCACCACCATCGCGCGCCTGTTGCTGCTGCTGGCCGCACAGGCCCGGCACGCTGGCCAGCCGCTGCCCGAGGTGGCGTTGGCCGCTCCCACCGGGCGTGCCGCCGAGCGCATGGCCGAGAGCCTTCGCGTCGCCGTGCAACGGCTGCAGGAACAAGGACTGGACCCGGCGTTGTGCACGGCGCTGCCCAGTACCGGCACCACTCTGCATCGCCTGCTCGGCGTGATTCCCGATTCACCGCGCTTCCGCCACCACGCCGACAATCCGCTGCCGGTGGATGTGGTCGTGGTCGACGAAGCCTCGATGATCGATCTGCCGATGATGGCCAAGCTGGTCGACGCAATCGCCAGCGGCACCCGGTTGATCCTGCTCGGCGATCCCGATCAGCTGCCGTCGGTCGAGGCCGGTGATGTGCTCAGCGCGATCCTGCGTGCCAGCGGTGATGGCATCGGCACCCGCGCCGATGACGCGCAGGCACTGCATGATCTGCTGCTTCCGGCCACGCTGCAGCCGCAGGCGGCACCACGCGCCTTCGCCGGGCGCCGCGTGCAGCTGCAGCGCGGCTACCGGCAGAGCGATGCGCTGGACCTGGCACCGCTGGCCCATGCCGTGCGCGAGGGCGACAGCAGCACCGCGCTGCAGCTGCTGCGCAGTGGTGAACTGGCCGGCGTGCATTTCCACGAAGGCGAAGCCGATCCGCTGCGTGGCCAGCGCGAGCACCTGCTGAGCCACTGGCGTGCACTGGCCGACGCGGCCGATCCAGTGCTTGCCCTGCAGCAGGCCGGGCGCCTGCGCGTGCTGACCGCACTGCGCGAAGGCCCGCAGGGCGCGCGCGGGCTCAACAGCCGCATCGAACAGCTGCTGGCCGGCAACACCCCCGGCTACTTCCAGGGTCGCCTGCTGCTGGTCACCGAGAACAGCTACCGTCATCGCCTGTTCAACGGCGATATCGGTATCTGCCTGCGCGATGGCAGCGGCGCGATGGTGGCCTGGTTCCCCGGAGACAGCATCGACCAGCCACGCGCCTTCCACCCGGCCGCACTGCCCGCGCACGAAAGCGCCTTCGCGATGACCGTGCACAAGGCACAGGGCTCGGAGTTCGATGAAGTGTGGTTGCAGCTGCCGCGCCAGGACAGCCGCGTGCTGTCACGCGAACTGGTCTATACCGGCCTGACCCGCGCCCGCCAGGTGCTGCATGTGGCCGGCAGCGCCGACGTGCTGCAGGCGGCGTTGAAGCGCCATGCCAGCCGGTTGGGTGGTCTGGCCTGGCGGCTGGGTGTGGAAGAAGTGGCCGAAGCACCGGCGCGTATTGAACAGCCCACGGTGCAGGGCACGTTGTTCTGAAACGGGCGCGATGCGCCCCTGTAGAGTCGAGCCATGCTCGACTGCGCCGCAATAATGTAGAGCCGAGCCATGCTCGGCTGATGGGCCATGGAGTCGAGCATGGCTCGACTCTACAAAAGAGCGTCCTGATCGCTTCGGGGTTCATCCACGCATTGCGTGGATCTACGCGATCAGTACCAGGCCATCGGGGAAAACGATCGCCGCTTCATCAGCGCTCACGTCGAAGAAGCCCACACCGTGCTTCTCGGCCAGGTCCTGCACGCGGCCGTGCGCACGTTCGGCCACCGAATAGGCGAACGCGCCGTAGATCACCTGACTACCGATGCTGTACTCGGTCACCTCGGCACGTTCGTCATCGTCGTTGCTCAATGGGCCGTTCAACGGCGGGAATTCCTGCGCCATCTCCGCAAACCACGCCTGCAGCGCCGGGCTGCTCACCGCCGGGTCGTCGTACTCGTGGCGCTCGTTCCACTGCGTCTGCTTCTCGAACCAGGCAATGAAGGCCGCCGCCTCACGTGGAGCGGTGCTGGCCTCGAACACCATCATGTCGTAACTCATTGGAGCTTCCTGTGCAGAGCGGGGGGCAGAGCCTTCGCCCGGGGCGAAGGATCCGACCCCGGCGTGGGGCCTGTGGACGCACAGGGTATCGCGCTACAGCTGTGCGTCCGCACTCATCGCCAACCCCGGCGCCAATGCCTTCGCCTCCGGGAACAGCGCGAAGCGCAGGCCGATCAGGCCCATCAGGGCTTCATCGCGGGCCTTGCAGGCGGCCACACTGCCGACCCGGCCCAGCGAGGTATCCAGCCGCTCGCGCAGCGCCTCGGCCGCCACAATCGGTTTGCGCGCGGCGATCTGACGGCGGTAATGCACGGCGATTTCTTCCAGGATGTGCTCGACCGCTTCGCGGCTGCGCTCGGGCAGTTCCAGCCGTGCGCGACGCAACTGCAGGATGTTCAGGCCGATGCGCGCCTCGTTGAGCATGTCCACCGAGGCGATGTCGCTGCCCTCGGGCGTCGCTGCCAGGCGCGGTGCGAGCAGGCCCAGCAGGTCGAGCATGCGTGCGGCGAAGCGCTGGCGGTCCTGCTGGCCACGGCCTTCGGCGGCCTCGGCCAGCGTGGTCCAGCCCTGCCGCACCAGGCGGCGTGCGGTCCACTCGGCACCCACCGAACGGAACAGGCGGGTCATCACCACCGCAAAGCCAATGCCGATGAACATCGCAATCGACGAGTTGAGGAAGGTCTGGATGTTGGCGCTGTAGGTGTTCTGCAGGCTCAGCAGCGCGGCCAGGTTCACCGTCAACGGCAACGCGAACAATGCGCTCTTGGGGTGGTGCAGCATCAAGCCCAGCGGCAGGAACGCCACCGCCAGCACCAATGCCAGCAGGCCGAAGTCGTGCACCGCCGGGAACACGCCGAACAGGTACACGCCAGCCACCACCGAGGCGACCATCGCCCACACCAGGAACGACACCATGCTCGGTGCCGGGTCGTCCTGTGCAGCGAAGAATGCAGCGGTCACCGCGGCCATCATCGCGCCGTTGCCACCACCTTCCCAACCCAGCGCGATCCACAGCACGCAGTAGCTCATCAGCGCCACGCCGGCACTGAGCGCGGAGAACAGCGCCATGCCGTAGTCGACGTGCTTGTCGGCGGCCACGCGTTCGGTGCGGATGCGGTAGTGCGCGCGGTCCAGCGGCGCGGTGCCGTGGTCGATCGCGTGCTGCAGGGTGCGGCAGTCCTGCCACAGGTCCACCAGTTCCTCCAGGCGCAGCAGCAGGCTGGCCAGCTGCAGGTGCTGCAGGTCGCGGTCCACCTGCGGCTTCAGCGCGCTGATGCGCGCGCGCAGGCGGGCGTACTCGCTGGCGTTGGTCGGCCCGTCCAGCCAGTCATGGATATCGTCGACCAGTGCCGGCAGTCCTTCCGGCAGGGCCTGGCCATCGCTGCGCAGCGCGCTCAGGCGGTCGGCAATCGAGGACAGCACTGGCAACAGCAGCAGCATGCGCTCGCGCAGGCGCTCCATCGACACCGCCGAACCGGCATGGCGTGGATCATCGCGGCGCAGGAACTCGATCAGCGCCTCGAACTGCACCAGGTCGGCGGCCAGCCGGTTGCGCGGCGCATGCGCGCGGCCACGTTCAAGGATCTGCCGGCACCACTGCGCAGCGTCCTCCATCCAGTTGCCGATGCGCGCGCGCAGCATCGGACGTACCGAGGCCGGGAACAGCAGCGACGCGAACAGCACCGCCACCACCGTGCCGAGGATGATCTCCTCGCTGCGTGCCACCACCGTGTCGAAGATGGTTTCCGGCGAGGTCACCGCCGGGAAGCCGATGAAGGCGGTGGTGTAGCCGGCCAGCAGGAACGCGTAGCCGCGCGGCCCGCGGTTGAGCAGGGCCATGAACAGGCAGCCGGCCAGCCAGATCGACATTGCCGCGCTCAGCACCAGCGGCGTCTCCACCAGAGCCGGCAGCACCAGCAGGGTGGCCAGGCCGGCCACCAGGGTGCCGACGATGCGGTACACGCCCTTGGCCCGGGTTGGGCCCAGCAGCGGCTGGCTGACGATGTACACCGTGCCCATCGCCCAGTACGGGCGCGACAGGTTGCCGGCCATGGCGATGTACAGCGCGGCCACCGCGGCCAGGTAGGTCTTGATCGAGAACAGCCAGGCCTGGCGGTCGGTCAGCGCGTTCATGGCTTACTTCGCTGCGGTCGAGGCGTTGGGCGCGGCGGCGCTGGCCTGCCAACCGCCACCCAGCACCAGGAACAGGTGGATCTGGTCGCGCGAGACCTGCGCTTCGGCGGCGGCCAGGGTGGCGTCGCTGGTGGCCAGGCTGCGGTCGGCATCCAGGCTGGACAGGTACGGCGTGCGGCCGCCCTGGTACAGCCGGCGGTTCTGCTCGGCGGCCAGCGCGGCCTGCTCCTGCGCGATCCGCAGCGACTGCAGGCGGCGCAGGTCCTGTGCGTAGCGGTCCAGTGCGGTCTGGGTCTCGCGCAGCGCCTGCAGCACGGTGTGGTCGAACTCGGCCAGTGCGGCATCGGCGCCGGCCTCTGCGGCATGGATGCGCGCATGGGTGCCCGACGACGGCAACGTCCACGAGATCAGCGGGCCGATCGACCACTGCTGGGTCATCGGCGTGCCGAAGTCCTCCAGCAGGCCGGCGGCACCGAGCGAGGCACCCAGGCGGATGTCCGGGTACAGCTCGGCGGTGGCGACACCAATCCGCGCCGTGGCCGAGGCCAGCTTGCGCTCGGCCTGGCGCACGTCCGGGCGGCGCTGCAGCAGCGCGCGGCCATCACCGACCGGCAGCGGCTGCGCCAGGCTGGGGGCATGTGCACAGTCGATCACACCGGCCGGCAGCTGGCCCGGGGTCTGCCCCAGCAGCGCGGCCAGCGAATAGGCGGCGGCCGAGCGCTGCGCCTGCAGCGGCGGGAGTGCAGCTTCCAGCAGCGCCACCTGGGCATTGGCGCGGGCCAGTTCCGGCGGCGTGCCACGGCCGGCCGCGATCAGGCGCTCGGTGACCGTGCGGCTGCGCTGCTGCAGCTGCAGCGAATGCTCGGCCACGTGCAGTTCGTGGTTGGCGTGGCAGATTTCCAGGTAGCTGTCGGCCACCTGCGCGACCACGCTGACCTGGGCCAGGTCGCGCGCCGCAGCGACCGACTGCTCGTCGGCACGCGCCGCTTCGGCGCCGCGCTTGAGCTTGCCGAACAGGTCGAACTGGTAGCTGACCGCGAACTTGCCATCGGCCAGGTTGATCACCGGCAGCTCGTGTTCCTGCAGGAACGATTCGGCCGACAGCTGCGCGCGGCTGACGCCGGCCTCGGCCTCGTACTCGAAGCCACCGGCGTCCAGCGCCTGTTCGTACACCGCCGCCGCACGACGCAGGTGCGCATCGGCGGCTTTCAGTTCAACGTTGTCGCGCAGCGCCTGGGTGATCAGGCCATCCAGCATCGGGTCGTTGTACAGCGACCACCAGCGGTCGGGCAGCGCCTGGTTGGCGGCGATCTGCGGGTTCTGGGTATCGATGAAGGCCGCATTGGCCTGCGGGCGCTTGAACGCCGAGCCCTCCGGCAATGCATAGTCCGGGCCGACGGTCCTGCAGGCCGCCAGGCTGGCCAGCGCAACGATCAGACCGAGACGGGGCAGGGCGGCGTTCACAGGCCCGCCTGTGTCGGCGCAGTGCCGGCCTTGTCGTTGTGCGGATGGCGGCCGGTGTCCACGGTCACCGTGGCGGTGCGGCCGGCGATCAGTTCCACGCCCTTGGGTACTTCGTCGATGGCGATGCGCACCGGAATGCGCTGTGCCAGCCGCACCCAGTCGAAGGCCGGGGTCACGTTCGGCAGCAGGGTGCTGCCGTTGCTGCGGTAGCGGTCCTCGATGCCGGCGGCGATGCTTTCCACGTGGCCACGCAGCGGGGCCGACTCGCCCATCAGGCGGATGTCCACGCTCTGCCCCGGAGCTACGCCGCGCAGGCGGGTTTCCTCGAAGTAGCCATCGATGCGGAACGAGCCGGTATCCAGCAGCGCCAGCACCGGCTTGCCGGCCACCACGTAGTCGCCCACGCGCAGGGTGCGGTCGTTGACCCGGCCATCGGCCGGCGCGCGCACCTCGGTGCGGTCCAGGTTGAGCTCGGCCAGGTCGACCGCCGCCTGTGCGGTGGCCAGCGCGGCCTGTGCGGCCTGCAGCTTGGCGCGGCGTACTTCGGCGTCCTCGGCGGCGACCAGGTCCTGCAGGCTGCGGTCACGGCCGATCTCGCGGCGCAGCTGTGCCACCGAGGCCTGGCGCTCGCCCAGGCTGGCCTTGGCCTGTTCCAGCGCGATGCGGTAACGGGCACGGTCGACCACGAACAGCAGGTCGCCCTTCTTCACCGCCTGGTTGTCGGCCACCAGCACCGTTTCCACCAGCCCGGATACGTCCGGCGCCACCTGCACCACGTCGGCGCCGACATGGGCATCGCGGGTCCACGGCTCATCCATGTAATAGACCCACAGCTGGCGCAGCACCAGCAGGGCGACGATCACGGCTGCGCTGGTGAGCAGCACCGGCAGGGTCTTCTTCACGATCTTGTTCACGATTGCATCCAACGCAGGAGGTGGAACAGCAGGCCAAGCACGATCCCGTACAGCGCCAGGTTGAACAGCGCCGGGTGCCATACATGGCGATAGGCGCCGACACGCTGCAGCAGCGCGTGCAGGCCGCTGTTGACCAGATAGGCCAACAACATCAACCCGAGCAGGGTCGGGACGAACACTCCGTGGAGACTGAATTCACCGGGCATCGGTAGGGGCGGGGGCGAGGTGGGGGAGGGGAGGAACAACGAAACAACAGCAACGGGCAAAAGCCGCTGGCGTGTGCACGGCAGCGGCGGTATTCGGGGGCAGCGCTCTTACGTGATGCGGTCGGCGGCCTCGGCCAGCAGGCGCCATGCCTTCAGCACGGCGTGCAGTTCATCCATGGAAAGCTCGCCGAACACGTCCTGGCGCAGGCCGATCAACTGGTCTTCCAGCTCGCTGACCAGCGCGTGTCCCGCGTCGGTCAGCCACAGCAGGTTGGCGCGGCGGTCGCTGGCGTCGCTCTCGCGGCGGACCAGGTCGCTGGCGCACAGCTTGTCCAGCAGGCGCACCAGGGAAGGACCCTCCATGCCCAGCTGCTGGGCCAGCGCCACCTGGCGGATGCCACCGCCGGAGCGACCGATCATCAGCAGCGGCATGGTGCAGGCGGTGGAGATGCCGTAGCTGCCGAGCCGGCTGTCGGCCAGGCGCTGCCACTGCCGCCCTGCGTAAAGCAGGCCGGAGCTGAGCTGCATCTGCAGCACGGTGCGTTCGTCGAGGGGTCGGTCCATAAGAGATAGATAGGATACTACTAATTTCATTCCTATCAATTGGTTTTTCTGAATGGGCGGGGTGTAGTGAGGAAAGCGTTGCGCCACGTTGCTACGGGTAGGGCAGCGGGGGCCGGGCGGGGCAGGACGCGCCGTGAACCCATCCTTGGGAGCTCGGCCGCGGCTTGCTCGTGTGCGCGTCCTGCGCACACGGCAAGACCGGCGTTGGGCGTCCTGCCCAACCCGCCCGAGGCATGCCTCGGGCCCATGCCGCGGACGGTCCTGCCCCGCCCGACCCCCGCTGCCCGCCCATCACCCCGCGGGCGCGGTGGGTTGGCTCTTTAAAGACAAGGGCAGAAGCAGTGCGGACCAACGGTCCGCACCCACCAGGGCAGCGGCGCGAGCCGTTTCCGAAGCCATGAACCCCAGCTTTTGACCCCGCTTTCGGGCGGTCCGGCCGCGCCCGCAGGAAACCGTCAGGGAGGGGGAGAGGGGGCTGCGCAGGACCGTTGGCGCCATGGATGGCGCCATCGAGCCCCCATGGGTGAGGGCGCTTTGCCTGCGAGGCATGCCTCGCAAGCGCTCGAACGCACAGCCGCCAGCGGCTGGGCCGGACCCCGGAGGGGGGTTTACGGCGTGTCCTGCGCAGCCCCCTCTCCCCCTCCAGACCGATAGCAAGCACGCGCCGGAAGAACCCCCCGATGAACCGTCCCAACAGGACGACCCACCCCCCGGTCGGGTACGATGCTCGCCCCCCGTTCGGGACGCTGTACGCAATGAGCAAGAACAACGAAAAGGCCGCCCCGCAGGGCGACGTGACCCAGGACCAGGCCGAGGATGCCGTGCGCACCCTGCTGCGCTGGGCCGGTGAGGACCCGTCCCGTGAAGGCCTGCTGGATACCCCCCGCCGTGTCGCCGAAGCCTATGGCGACTGGTTCAGCGGCTACCGCGACGACCCGCGCGCCTACATGGAGCGGACCTTCGAGGAGGTGGCCGGCTATGACGAGCTGATCGTCCTGCGTGACATCGAGTACGAAAGCCACTGCGAACACCACATGGCGCCGATCATCGGCCGCGTGCACGTCGGCTACCTGCCGGCCGGCAAGGTGGTGGGCATCAGCAAGCTGGCCCGCGTCGTCGAAGCCTACGCCCGCCGTTTCCAGGTGCAGGAGAAGATGACCGCGCAGATCGCCCAGTGCATCCAGGATGTACTGCAGCCGATCGGTGTCGGCGTGGTCGTCGAAGGCGCCCACGAATGCATGACCACCCGCGGCATCCACAAGCGCGGCGTCAGCATGGTTACCTCCAAGATGCTGGGCAGCTTCCGCGACGACGCGCGTACCCGCGCCGAGTTCCTGCGCTTCATCGAAGTGGGCGGCAAGCGCTGAGCCGCTTGCCCGCACTCCGCCGGCCCCTGCGGGCCGGCATGCCCACGGCTGCCCGCGCGGCCGCCGTGCGTGGCTGCTCGTCCCCGCCAGCCCTCATGACTCCTTTCGCTGCATGAAGCATCGCGAACGCATCTCCCGTTACCGCCATCTGCGCGAACAGCCTCAATGGAAGCTGCTCGCCGCCGACCACGCTCCGGAAATCATCGGCCTGCTGCAGGGGCTGCTGATGGACGGCGAGCGCACGCTGTCGTCGTCGGTGCTCAACGAGCGCCTGCAACGTGCGCTGGACCAGCTCAACGGCGACGAACTGTCGCGCGACCTGCCGCGTACAGCGCAGGCCTACATCGCGCACTGGCTGGCCCAGGGTTGGCTGGAACGCCGCCTGCCCGAAGGTGCCGACCAGGAGCAGTACGAGCTGTCGACCGCGGCACTGCAGGCGATCCGCTTCGCCGATGGCCTCGAGCAGGCCCGCGTGGCCGCCACTGAAAGCCGCCTGGCGCTGGTCATCGAACAGCTCTCGCAGCTGGCCGCGCAGACCGAATCCGATCCGGACGCGCGCCTGTCGGCGCTGCGCGACGAGCGCGACCGCATCGACGCCGAGATCGCCCGCGTTGGTGCCGGCCGTGTGATCGCACTGGACGGCAAGCGCGCGCTGGAACGTGCGCGCCAGATCATCGGCCTGGCCGACGAGCTGACCGAGGACTTCCGCCGCGTGCGCGACGACTTCGAGCAGCTCAACCGCGATTTCCGCGAACGCATCATCGACGACGAGGGCGAGCGCGGCGATGTGCTGTCGCAGCTGTTCGAAGGCGTGGACGTGATCGGCGAGAGCGATGCCGGCCGCAGCTTCCAGGCGTTCTGGCGACTGCTCAACGACGCCGAACAGAGCGCCCAGCTCGATGCTGCGCTGGAAGCGGTGCTGGCGCGTGGTTTCGCGCGCCGCCTGGACCGCAACGAGCGCAACTTCCTGCGCGGCTTTACCAGCTCCATGCTCGAGCGCGGTGGCCAGGTGCACGATGTGCTGCAGAACTTCGCGCGCAGCCTGCGTGGCTTCGTGCAGAGCCGTGGCTACCTGGAACAGCGCCGCCTCAACCAGCTGCTGAAGCAGGCGCAGTCCGAAGCACTGGCCCTGCGCGACGAGTTCCCCGCGCAACGCGGCATCGGCCGTGACCTGCAGCTGACCACCAGCCGCCTGCGCTCCTGGTCGCAGTGGAGGCTGCACGATCCACGCAGTGCCCAGGTCGATGGCAACGTCGAATACAACGACGCGGCCGCGATCAGCCTGGAGAGCGTCGGCGATCTGGTCGCTTCATCCGAAATCGACTTCCGCACCCTGCGCCGCGACCTGCACGACCTGCTCGATGCACAGCCGCGGCTCAGCATCGCCCAGGCCCTGTCGCAGCGCGAGGCGCCGCAGGGTCTTGGCAGCGTCATCGGCTATCTGTCGCTGGGCACGCGCTTCGGCAACGTGGTCGCCGGCGAGCAGGAGCTTGCCGAATGGCGTGGTGGCGACGGCCAGATCCGTCGCGCCCGCATCCCGCTGGTTTGGTTCACCCAGGAGAGACGCCATGAGCTGGCATGAAGATCCCATCGACGCAGCGCAGGCCGACGTGGCGGAAGACGCCTACGAAGCCGAGCCGGTGGCGGCCGTGGCGCAGCCCCGCCGTGGCAACGACGTGTACTACCTCGGCGATACCGGGCGCCTGCCGCTGGATGCGCGCCGTGCGCTGTGCCAGCTGCTGATCGGCCCCAGCATCGACCAGCTGCGCCACGCCAAGCTGTGGCCGGCGCTGATCCGCAGCGAGGCGGCCATCCGCTCGTCGCTGGCGGACCTGTTCCTGGAACTGGTGCTCGACCGTGACAGCGGCGTGGCGTTCACCCGCCAGGCCGATACCGAAGACGTGGATGCGCCGGTGCTGCTGCGCACCTCGCCGCTGACCTTCATCGATTCGGTGCTGCTGCTGTACCTGCGCCAGCAGCTGGCCGAGGCCGATGCGCGCGGCAACCGCGCGGTGGTCGCCGACGCCGAGATGGCCGAAGCGCTGGCCATCTACGAGAAGAACCTGTCCACCGACCGCGCCGGCTTCAACCGCCGCGTCGCCTCGGCGGTGCAGAAGATGAAGGACAACCACATCCTGACCCGCCTCAGCGGCCAGGAAGACCGCCACGAAGTCTCGCCGGCGCTGAAGCTGCTGTTCTCCGCCGAAGACGTGTCCCAGCTTTCGGCGGTGTACCGCCAGCTGCGCGAAACCCCGGCCGCCGAGGCCTGAGAGACCCGACCATCGCATGGCTATCTCCAAGCACACTCCCGCACTGTTCAACGAAGGCCTGCCGGACCCGCGCCTGCAGCAGTTCCGCATGCGCCGCCTGCAGGTGCACAACTGGGGCACCTTCAACGGCCTGACCGAAGTGCCGATCGCCGAGCGCGGCTTCCTGTTCGTCGGCCGTTCCGGCTCGGGCAAGTCGACCCTGCTCGATGCCATGTCCGCGCTGCTGACGCCGCCGGCCATCGTCGACTTCAACGCCGCCGCGCGTGAAGCCGAGCGCAGCGGCCGCGACCGCAACCTGGTGTCCTACGTGCGTGGCGCGTGGGCCGACCAGCAGGACAGCGGCACCGGCGAAATCGCCACCCAGTACCTGCGCAAGGGCGCGACCTGGACCGCACTGGTGCTGGAATACCGCGCCGGCGATGGCCGCGTGGTCAGCCTGGTGCGCCTGCTGTGGATCTCCGGCAACGGCACCTCGGCCGGTGACGTGCGCAAGCACTACATGATTGCCGAGCGCCCGTTCGACATCGCCAAGGATCTTGGCGGTTTCGACCTGGACCTGCGCAAGCTCAAGCAGAAGCTGTCCGACCTGCATCACTTCGACACCTTCTCCGGCTATGCCGAGCGCTTCCGCGACCTGCTCGGCATCGACAACGAAATGGCGCTGCGCCTGCTGCACAAGACGCAGTCGGCGAAGAACCTGGGCGACCTCAACGTCTTCCTGCGCGACTTCATGCTCGACACGCCGAAGACCTTCGACGCCGCCGAGCGCCTGGTCAGCGACTTCGCCGAGCTCGATGGCGCGCACCAGGCCGTGGTCACCGCGCGCCGTCAGGTGGAAACCCTGCTGCCGGCACGCGCCTACTACAACGATCTGAAAGAGATGCACCGTCAGCGCGGCGACGACGAAGCACTGAAGCTCGGCGTCGACAGCTTCCGCGAAAGCCGCCGCCAGGCGCTGATCGAGGCGCGCCTGCGCGAGATGGACGTGCGTGACCGTGGCCTGCTCGGCGAAGAGGCCCAGCGCCGCGCCGCGCTCGACAACCACACCGAGCGCCTGGCCGAACTGGAACTGCAGCGCCGCCAGCAGGGCGGTGAGCGCATCGAGGAACTGGAACGCGAGCAGGGCCGCGCCGAAGCCGAGCGCGACCGGCGCAAGGCCAAGCGTGACCAGGCCCAGGAAGCTGCACAGCAGCTGCAGGCCGAACTGCCCGACGATGCCCATGGTTTCGCCGAGCTGGTCGAGCGCGCGCAGAACGAACTGCAGGACCGCCAGCGTGCCTCGGCGGCACTGGACGACGCGATCAGCGATCGCCTCGGCGGCAAGCGCGATGACGAGCGCCGCTTCGGTGAAGTGCGCAGCGAACTTGAAGCGATGCAGCGCACCCCCTCCAACATCCCGGCGCCGATGCAGAAGCTGCGCGCGCGCCTGGCCGAGGAAACCGGCATCGCCGAAGCGGCGCTGCCGTTTGTCGGCGAGCTGATCCAGGTCCGCTCGGAAGAGCAGGGTTGGCAGGGCGCCATCGAGCGTGTGCTGGGTGGCTTCGCGCTGTCACTGCTGGTCGACGACAAGCATTACAACGACGTCGCTGAGTGGGTGAACCGCACCCACCTGGGCATGCGATTCACCTACTACCGCGTGCGCCGCAACGACGATGCGTTCGCCCGCGAGCCGTCGGCGAAGTCGCTGCTGCACAAGCTGGAACTGCGCGAGCACGTGTTCGAAAGCTGGCTGCGGCGTGAGCTTGGCAAGCGCTTCGATTACGAGTGCGTGGATGCCAAGCAGCTGCGCAACGTCGACCGCGGCATCACCCGCGAAGGCCAGGTCAAGCATCCGGGCGACCGTTTCGAGAAGGACGACCGCAGTGCGGTGGGCGACCGCCGCCGCTGGATCCTCGGCTTCAACAACCACGACAAGGTGGGCGCCTTCGAGCGCGAAGCACAGGAACTGGCCAAGCGGATCGCCAGCTGCGAGACCGACATCGCGCGCCTGCGCGGCCAGCGTGACCGCGACAACGAACGCCGCCTGGCCTGCCACGAGCTGGTCAGCATCAGCTGGAACGAGATCGACATCGCTGCCCCGCAGCAGCGCCTGAGCGATATCGAAGCGACTCTGCGCGACCTGCGTGAAGGCAACGCCGACCTCGCCAAGCTGGCCAAGCAGATCGACGCCGTGCGCGCCGACATCGAACAATCCCGCCGCACCTATGAAGACGTCCGTGTCGAGCGTGGCCAGCTGGTCAAGGAGCGCGATCGCCTCGACCGCGCCCGCCAGCAGAGCCGTGCGCTGGTGCTGCCGAGCCTGGCCCAGGAGCAGGAAGCCGGGCTGGCCGAGCGCCTGCAGGAGCAGGGCCCGCTCAGCCTGGAAACGCTGGAAGCGCACATGCGCCAGGTCAGCAACGCGCTGAACGAGCAGCTGTCGTCCTCGCAGCAGGACCTCAACCGCATCGAGAACCAGCTGATCGGCTGCTTCCGTCGCTTCATCCAGCAGTGGCCGGAGGAATCGGGCGACTTCACCGTCTCGGTGGCCTCGGCCGAGGACTTCCTCGCCCGCCTCGAACGCCTGGAGCGCGACGGCCTGCCGCAGCACGAAGAGCGCTTCTTCGACCTGCTGCAGAACCAGAGCAAGAACAACCTGCTGGCCCTGCAGCGCCACAGTGCAGAGGCCCGCAAGTCGATCGGCCAGCGCCTGGACGAGGTGAACGCCAGCCTGGAACAGGTGCCGTTCAACCGTGGCACGCTGCTGACCATTGAACTGAGCGACCGCCGCCTGCCGGAAGTCGGTGAGTTCCACCTGCAGCTGCGCGAGGTGCTGTCGCAGCAGCAGACCGAGCAGCGCGAGCTGGCCGAATCGCAGTTCACCGTGCTGCGCCAGCTGGTCAACCGCCTGGGTTCACAGGAAGGCGAAGACAAGCGCTGGCGCGAACTGGTGCTGGACGTGCGCATGCACGTGGAGTTCATCGGCGTCGAGCTGGATGCGGAAACGCGCCAGCAGGTCGAGATCTACCGCAGCGGCGCCGGCAAGTCCGGCGGCCAGCGCCAGAAGCTGGCTACCACCTGCCTGGCGGCAGCGCTGCGCTACCAGCTCGGCGGTGCCGACAGCCAGCTGCCCAGTTACGCCGCGGTCGTGCTTGACGAAGCCTTCGACAAGGCCGACAACGAGTTCACCGCGCTGGCGATGAACATCTTCGACAACTTCGGCTTCCAGATGGTGGTGGCCACCCCGCTGAAGTCGGTGATGACGCTGGAGCCGTTCATCGGTGGCGCCTGCTTCGTCGAAATCAGCGGCCGCCACGACTCCGGCGTGCTGCTGATCGAGTACGACGAAGAAGGCAAGCGCCTGAAGCTGCCCGAGCGCAGCCGCCAGCAGGCCAACGAACCGGAAGAAGCCGAGGCCTGACCCGGCCGATTGAATGGGAATGCCGGCCAGCGGCCGGCACTACCCATGGGCGGGGTTCATGACCCGGTAGTGCCGGCCGCTGGCCGGCAACCGCACTCACGCTCCGCGCTACGTATCCCACGCCATCCGCGCGATCAGCACCACCACCAGCCCCACGAACAGCTTGCGGATGAACGGCGTGCCGCCCTTCAGCGCCAACCGCGTGCCCACCACCGAACCGATGATGTTGGCCGCCGCCATCGGCAGCGCGAACAGCCACAGGATGTTGCCGGTCGGCACGAAGAAGGAGATCGCTGCAACATTCGTCGCCAGGTTCACCACCTTCGACGCGGCAGACGCGCGCAGGAAATCCAGGCCGAAGAAGCGCACGAACAGGAAGATCAGGAAGCTGCCGGTGCCCGGCCCGAAGAAACCATCGTAGAAGCCGATCGCCGCACCGATCGCCAGCGCGATCACCAGCTCGCGGCGGCCGACTTCCTGCGGCCGGTGCAGCGCGCCGAAGTCCTTTTTCCACAACGTGTAGGCCAGCATCGCGATCAGCAGCACCAGCACCAGTGGGCGCACCGCGTCCTTGGGCAGCAGGCTCACCGCGGTGGCCCCGGCGAAGGAGAAGATGAAGGCGGTGCCGGCCGCGAACAGCACCGGCTTCCACGGGAAGCGCACGTTGCGCGCATAGCGCCAGGCAGCCGCACCGGTGCCGAACATCGAACTGAACTTGTTGGTACCGAACAGCATCGCCGGCGTCTGCTGCGGCAGCACCGTGAACAGGCCGGGCAGCTGCACCAGGCCACCGCCACCCACGGCGGCATCCACAAGGCCGGCGATGAAGGCGATCACCACCAGCCACCACAACTCAGGGGGAACCAGTTCCAGCACGGCGATCAATCAAGGTGGGGGCGCGACAGCATACGCCTGTCCTGCTTCAGCTGGCCCGTGCCGCGCGTGGATCAATCCGCGCAACCCGGCGACAATGCCGGCATGAGCCGAAAGCCCGCCGATCCCTGTCCCTGTGGCCTGCCCGCCGACTATGCCGCCTGCTGCGGCCGTTTCCACGCCGGTGAACCCGCGCCCGATGCCGAGCGCCTGATGCGTTCGCGCTATAGCGCCTACGTGCGCGGTCTGGCTGACTACCTGCGCCAGAGCTGGCATCCGGACACGCGTCCGGCCGAGTTGTCGCTGGATGATGCGCCCGGCCAGCGTACCCATTGGCTGGGCCTGACCGTGCACGAGCACACCGTCACCGGTGCTGACAGCGCCGATGTCCGCTTCACCGCGCGCTATCGCATCGGCGGCGGTAGTGCGGTCAAGATGACCGAACACAGCCGCTTCCAGCGCATCGACGGCCGCTGGTACTACCTCGACGCGGTCTGAGCCTCAGCCGCCACGCACGGCCAGCACGCGCTGACCGCCGTGCGCGTGCACCTGGTTGCGCCCCCCGTCCTTGGCCACGTACAGCGCCTGGTCGGCGGCCTTGACCACTGCCATCGGGCGCGGATCCACATGGCTGTCGGCCAGGCCGATGCTCACCGTCACCTGTACCACCTGGCCGCTGCCACCGCGTCCGCGCTGCTGGCGGCCGGCTTCGTCATCGCGGCTGCGGGTGCTGCGGTCGCGCAGCTGCATGCGGGTCTCCTCGATGCTCTGCCGCAGCGCCTCCACGGCATCCATGCAGGCCGCCGCAGGGCGGTCCAGGAACACCACCGCGAACTCCTCACCGCCATAGCGGAATGCACGGCCACCGTCGCCCACCCGCGCCAGCCGCGAGGCCACCAGGCGCAGTACATCGTCTCCGGTGTCGTGGCCATGGGTGTCGTTGAATGATTTGAAGTGGTCCACGTCCACCATCGCGATGCTGTAGGTGCCGCGTGCCCGCTGCAGGGTCTCGTTGAATGCCCGGCGTCCGGGCAGGCCGGTCAGCTCATCGCGGAAGGCCATGTGGAAGGACTCCTGCAGCATCGCACCCAGCATCAGCAGCAGGGCGGCACTGCTCAGCGCCGGTAGCAGCACCGGGTGCAGGAACACCCGTGGCAGCATCCACCACAGGCACAGCAGGGCCAGCAGCATCGCCGTATGCAGTGGGCGCGGGTGCCGCCACGCCTGCCAGCCCAACGCTGCGGTCGCCAGCAGGAACAGCAGCGCCGGCAGCTGCGCCAGCGCGTTCCAGTCGGCGGGAATCCAGGCCCAGTGACGGTTCGACAGCAGATCGTGCATGCCGCGCGGCTGCTGTGTGGCTAGCAGCAGGAAGATCATCACCGCGGTGCCGATGGCAATACCGCGCAGCAGCAGGTCCTGGCGCCGCCGTCCGCGCTCCGGCCACAACGCAAGGCCGGCAGACAACAGCGGCAACCAGGCCGAGATGGCGTGGAAGCGCAGCGGTGTCAGCGTGGTGACATGGCCATTGCGCAGGTAGCCAGCGACGTCCTGGTGCAGCAGCGCGAACATCACCGCCACAACCATCAGCAGGCACAACGTGCGCACCTGGTGGTAGAGCAGGGCCAGGCCGGCACCGAGGCAGGCCAGCAGCCAGGGCAGGATGCGCTGCGCCGGGCTGGCTACGTCTGCGGTATCCAATGCGGTCCACACCACCACGGCAACCAGCACGGCAGGCAGCACGAACAGGTAATGCGCAGGCTGGCGGAGCGGATGCAGGGGCAAGCAGGAATTCCAGCGCGGTGACGACGCGGCCGCAGCATTGCCGTTAGCGGCGTTCGTGGTGGCTTCTTGAATGCGGCAGGCTCATCCATGTGAACGAAGTGACGCCGAACCATGACGTCGCACTCACCGTCCAGCGCCGATGCTGCCCACATGGACAGCGTACCCGCCGCCGTCGCTGCCCCGCAGCACGATCTCGCCCGCCAGTTCGCCCATGTACGGACGCGCAGCCTGCAGCTGGCCGCGCCGCTCAGCGCCGAGGACGCCATGCTGCAGAGCATGGCTGACGCCAGCCCGAGCAAATGGCACCTGGCTCACACCACCTGGTTCTTCGAACGCTTCGTGCTGGCCGGCTTCCCACCTGCACCGGCGCATGACCCTGCCTGGGACTACCTGTTCAACAGCTACTACAAGAGCATCGGCCCGGCGCATGCGCGGCCACAGCGCGGGTTGCTGTCGCGGCCCTCGCTGCAGCAGGTGCGCGACTACCGCCAGCAGGTCGATGCGCAGGTGCAATCGCGGTTGGCGGCGGGCGATCTCGATGAACAGGCACTGCAACATCTGCAGCTGGGCCTGCAGCACGAGCAGCAGCACCAGGAGCTGCTGCTCACCGACATCAAGCATGCGTTCTGGTGCAACCCGCTGCAGCCCACCTACCGCGAGGACCTGCAGCCTGCCACCAGCGCTGCCAGTGCGCAGGGCTGGATCGAATCACCCGAGCGCATCGTCACCGTCGGCGCCGCGGCATGGCCGCAGCAGGCCGCGTTCGCCTACGACAACGAATCGCCAGCGCACCGCGTGCTGCTCCCCGCGCACGCATTGGCCGAGCGTCCCGTCAGCAATGCCGAGTATCGGGCCTTCATCGACGCCGGCGGCTACCGTGAACCGCGCTGGTGGCTCAGCGAAGGCTGGGCGCTGCGCGAAGCCGAGGGCTGGCAGCACCCGCTGTACTGGGATGACGCCCTGCAGCGCGAGTACACCCTGGGCGGTTGGCGCGAACTGGATCCGCACGCGCCGGTCTGCCACCTCAGCTACTACGAGGCCGATGCCTGCGCCCGCTGGTCCGGCGCGCGCCTGCCCAGCGAGTACGAATGGGAAGCCGCCGCTGCGTCGCAGCCGCTGCGCGGCCATTTCGCTGACGACGACCGGCTGCACCCGCTGGCAGCGCAGGGCAGTGGAATGCGGCAGCTGTTCGGCGATGTCTGGGAGTGGACCCACAGCGCGTATGGCGCCTATCCGGGCTTCCGTCCCTTCGCCGGCAACCTCGGTGAGTACAACGGCAAGTTCATGTGCGGGCAGTGGGTGCTGCGTGGCGGCAGCTGCGCGACACCCCGCGGCCATGTGCGCGCCAGCTACCGCAACTTCTTCATGCCGCCGGCGCGCTGGCAGTTCTCCGGGCTGCGCCTGGCCAGGGACCTCACATGAGCACCGTGCATGACGCGCTGCAGGCATTGACCGATCTCACCCCCGGGCGGCAGCAGATCCTCTCCGACGTGGTGGCCGGGCTCTCACGTACGCCGCGGCAGCTGCCGTCCAAGTACTTCTACGATGCGCGTGGCTCGCGCCTGTTCGAGCAGATCACGCAGACCCCCGAGTACTACCCCACGCGCACCGAGCTGGCCCTGCTGAAGCGTGTGCTGCCGGACATCGCCCGCAGCGTTGGCCCGCGTCTGCACGTGGTGGAGCTGGGCAGCGGCAGCGGACGCAAGACCGCGCTGCTGCTGGCCGCACTTCACGACCCGGTGGCCTATACGCCGATCGAGATCTCGCGGGCCGCGCTGCTGTCCAGCATCGATCATCTGGCGCCGGCGTTGCCGGAGGTGGAGATGCTGCCGGTCTGTGCCGACTTCACCCGCCCCGTCGCCGTTCCCATGCCCGAGCGCGAACCCGCGCGACGGCTGCTGTTCTTCCCCGGTTCCACGCTGGGCAACTTTGAAGGCGAAGACGCGGTCGCACTGCTGCGGGCGATGCGCCAGACGATGGGCCGCGACGGCCTGGCCCTGGTCGGCATCGATCTGCACAAGGACCCGGCGCTGATCGAAGCGGCCTACAACGATGCGCAGGGCGTCACTGCCGCATTCACCCTCAACCTGCTGGCCCGGCTCAACCGCGAGATCGGCAGCGACTTCGACCTCGACGGCTTCCACCACCGTGCCTGCTACAGCACCGCGCGGCTGCGCATCGAAACCGATCTGGTCAGCCGCTGGGCGCAGGATGTGCATCTGGATGGCCGCAGCTTCCACGTTGCCGCCGACGAACCGATCCGCGTGGAGTACAGCCACAAGTACACCGACGGCAGCTTCGAAGCGCTGCTGCAGCAGGCGGGCCTGCAGGTCATGCAGCGCTGGGACGCCGACAGTCCCGCCTATGGCCTGCGCCTGCTGCGCACCGTCTAGGGCGGACGGCCAGCGGGTGCCGCTTCAGGTTCAGCGACGCCGGTGCCCCTAAGATGGCCGTGCAACGGCAACACGGAGGACGCCATGCCCATTCTGACCACGCTCGGCCTGGCGGCCGCTCTCGCCTCGCCCCCCGCGTTGCCTGCAGCACCGGATGCCAGCGTCGATCCGGCCTTCAGCCGCTGCCTGACGGGCCTGCAGGCCACGGCCGCCAGCCAGGGCATCAGTGCCGATCGCTTCAATGAAATCACCGCCGGGCTCACCCCGGACCCCAGTGTGCTTGGCCTGCTCGATGCGCAGCCGGAATTCACCACGCCGATCTGGGACTACCTGGCCGCGCTGGTCGATCGCCAGCGCGTGGCTGATGGTCGCGCCATGCTGGAGCAGCATCGCGACCTGCTCGATCGGGTGTCGGCGCAGTACGGTGTCGATGCCGCCACCATCGTCGCGGTCTGGGGCGTGGAGAGCGACTACGGCCGCGTGTTCGGCAAGCGCCCCCTGCTGCAGTCACTGGCCACGCTGTCCTGCGCCGGCCGTCGCCAACCCTTCTTCCGCGGTGAATTGCTGGCACTGCTCAAGCTGATCGACCGCGGCGACCTGCAGGCACAGGGCCTCACCGGTTCCTGGGCCGGTGCCTTCGGGCATACGCAGTTCATGCCCAGCACCTACGCACGCATCGCCGTGGACGGTGATGGCGATGGCCGCCGCGATCTGGTCGGCAGCATTCCCGATGCGCTGGCCTCCACTGCCAACTACCTCAAGCGCGCCGGCTGGCGCAGTGGCGAGCCGTGGAGCATGGAAGTTCTTGTTCCCGCTGGCTTCAACGCCAGCCAGGCCGGACGTACCCAGCGTCGCGCCCTGGCCGACTGGCGTGCGCAGGGCCTGACCGCGCTGGATGGCAGTGTGCTGGCTCCGGCCAACCTGCCGGCGGATGCGCGCGCCGCCCTGCTGCTGCCGGCAGGGATCAAGGGTCCGGCGCTGCTGGTGTTCCGCAACTATGACGCGATCTACAGCTACAACGCCGCCGAAAGCTATGCGCTGGCGATCGCCACGCTGGCCGACCAGCTGCGTGGCGGCAACGGGCTGGCTACCGCCTGGCCGACGGATGATCCCGGCATCGGCCGTGATGAACGCCGTCAGCTGCAGACCCTGCTGCTGGCGCGTGGCCACGACATCGGTACCGCCGACGGCATGATCGGTACCGCCACCCGTCGCGCGATCCAGTCCGAGCAGCAGCGCCTGGGCTGGGCCAACGCCGATGGGCGTGCCGGCCAGCGCATCCTGCGCGCGCTGCAGGAAGAGGCGGCCGCCATCGCACCCGCTGCGCAGAAGGCCTTGCCCCAGGCACGCTGACCGCGACATCATCGCCGCGGTCTTCAAGGAGCGTCATCGCATGCAGTCGGATCCGGACATCAGCAGCGGCCTGTATCACGGGCTGGAGGCCTGGCACGTGCGCACCCCCAGCGCGACGGCGGTCATCAGCGTGTTCGGCGGACAGCTGCTGTCGTTCATTCCCGATGGGCAGCCCGATGTACTGTGGCTTTCGCCCACGCGCGCCGAGCTGCCCACGCCCATCCGCGGTGGCGTCCCGGTGTGCTGGCCGTGGTTCGGCCGCCAGGGCCAGAACAATGATGTGCCCGCGCATGGCCTGGTGCGCACCGCGCGTTGGGAGCTTCTGCAGGCCAGCCAGAGCGATGACGGTGAGGTCGAGCTGCAGTTGGCACCTGCACCCTGCGCCGATCCCGGCCTGCGCCTGCAGATGCAGTTGCGCATCGGCCGCCAGCTGCGTCAGCAGCTCGTCACCGAAAACACCGGAACCTCGCCGGTGACCTTCACCCAGGCCCTGCACAGCTATTTCCGGGTGGGCGATGCCAACCAGATCGAGGTCGAGGGCCTTGACGGCCTGCAGTACCTGGACAAGTACGAGGACTATGCGCAGCTTCGCCTGCAACAGGGACCGTGGTCATTGCGCGATCCGCGTGACCCCGGTCGCAGCGATCGCATCTATACCGGTGCCGGCGGCCATTACGTGCTGCGTGATCCCGTACTGCAGAGGCGGATCGAGATCCGCAGCGAAGGCAGCCAGACGCTGGTGGCCTGGAATCCCGGTGCGGAGGCGGCAGCGAAAATGGCCGATGTCGGCGAGGGCTGGCGCGATTACGTATGCCTGGAAGTGGCCAACGCAGGCCCGGAGCAGATTACGCTTGCGCCGGGTGCGCGCCATCAGCTGGTGCAGACCCTGGGCAGTACCGCGCTGTAGGCGCGGGCAACGATTTCAGTTTGTCGATGCAGGTAGCAAGGACGGAAAACATGCAGGAAGCACAATGGTGGTACGCCAATGGCAGGCAGAGCAGTGGGCCGGTGGATCTGGCCGGTCTTCGCCAGCTGCAGCAGGAAGGGACGGTTACGGCGCACACCCTGCTCTGGTGCGAAGGTATGCCCTCATGGCGGCCGTTGGCGGAACTGGAGCAGGCTTCCACCCCCGTCGAGGTGGTTCCGGCCCTGGATATCGACGCAGCCCCTGCGGTTGAGGGCATCGCGCCGGATGTCGGCGACCCGTCCGATCCCTATCGTGCACCGGTCGCTGCACCGGACAGGGCTGCGGCTGCCGGGCTGGAGGGCGAGATGGCCTTGTACGCCAGCGTGGTCGGCGGCAACTTCCCGATCTATCGCCAGCGCTGGCGGCTGGATCAGGGCGTTGCCACGGGCAGTGGCACCTGGCATTGGCCGGCCTTCCTGCTCGGCCTGATCTGGATGATGTACCGCAGGATGTACCGCCTGGCGGCGATGTGGGCTGGCCTGCTGCTGCTGATCAGCGTGGTGGAGACCTGGCTGGATGTGCCGGATGGCCTGTCGCTGGTCATCACCTTCGCGCTCAGCATCACCACCGGCATCTTTGGCAACAGCTGGTACCTGGCGCACTGCCAGCGCCTGATCGCCCAGGCCCGTGCCGTCACCGGCGACGATGATGCACGGCTGCGCAGCGAGCTGACAGCGCGTGGCGGCACCAGCGTGGTCGCCACACTGATCGCCATCGTCATCGCGGTGGTGCTGAGCACCGTCGGCGCCGCACTGGCGGGATAGGGCAGGTCAGCGGCCCTGACGGGGCCGCAGCACCAGCAGGCACAGCGCACCGGCCACCAGGCCCCAGAACGCCGAGCCGATGCCGGCCAGTGAGACGCCCGAGGCGGTGACCAGGAAGGTGACCAGTGCCGCCTCGCGGTCCCGCTCTACCGCCAGCGCACTGGCCAGGCTGTTGGCGATGGTGCCGAACAGCGCGATACCGGCCACGCAGGCCACCAGCTCCTTGGGGAAGGCAGCGAACAGTGCGGCCACGGTGGCACCGAACAGTCCGATGACGATGTAGAAGGCACCTGCCGCCATGGCGGCGGTATAGCGTCGTGCCGGGTCCTCATGGGCATCACGGCCCATGCAGATCGCGGCGGTGATTGCCGCCAGGTTCAGCGCGTACGCACCGAACGGCGCCAGTAGTGTATTGACCACACCGATCCAGCCGATCAGCGGCGACACCGGGGCGTCGTAGCCGGATGCCCGCATCACCGCCACGCCCGGAATGTTCTGCGAGGCCATGGTGACCACGAACAGGGGCAGGCCGATGCCGGCCACCGCGGTCCAGGACAGGGATGGGGTCACCCATTGCGGTACCGCCAGTTGCAGCTGCACCTGCTGTGCGTGCAGCAGGCCACGGCTGGCCGCAACCGCGATGCCGACCAGCAGGGTGGCGATGACCGCATAGCGCGGGAACAGGCGGCGTCCGGCCAGCCACGTGGCGAACATGGCCAGCGCCAGTACCAGCTGGGTGTTCATGGCCACGAACACGTCCAGACCGAAGCGCAGCAGCACCCCGGCCAGCATGCCGGCGGCCAGCGCCATCGGTACCCGTTGCATCAACCGGGCGAAGATGCCGGAGAAGCCAGCCAGCATGCCCAGAACCGCAGCGAGCAGGAATGCACCGGTGGCCTCGGAAAGAGATGCGCCGCCGGCACCGACCACCAGCATCGCCGCGCCCGGTGTCGACCATGCGGTCACCACCGGTACCCGATAGCGCAGTGACAGCCCGATGCAGGTGACACCCATGCCCAGTCCCAGTGCCCACATCCATGAAGCGATCTGCGCCTGATTGGCACCGACAGCTTGTGCAGCCTGAAACACGATGACGGCCGAACTGGCGAAGCCGACCAGCACAGTAATGAAGCCGGCAACGAGGGCCGGTACTGAAAGGTCGCGCCACCACGCTTGCCGCACCTGCATGTTCATTGCCGTCTCTCCACTTTGCATCCGTGCATTGATAGCCCTTGTGGCGTTGACCGCGCAACGCGCGGTCAACGCCACAGTGATCTTCGAGCGTATGCCATGCGTGACGTCGCCTTGGTTCTGTCATCACCCTGCAAAAAAATGCTTGACGAAATCTGCAGGATCTCTAGAATTCGCTCCCTTGCTGCAGCGCACCGCTTCTTCGGAAACGGCACGCAGACAGCAACGCCACCACCGACGAACGAGATGATCGAACGAAGGTGTTGACGGACTCGAAAAGTCCGGCATAATAGGCGGCTCGCAACGACGAAAGACCTTCGGGTCCAACGACGAAGCGGCATCGACAACAACGTCCACCCCGGTGAGACGGCCTTGAAAAAAGGTGTTGACGAAGCGGAAAGGCCGGCTATAATGGGCGGCTCGCTACGAAGGAAACTTCGCAGCACACGGGAACGGCGCTGAGGCCACTTCCCTCGATCTTTGAAAGTATGCGCAGGTATCTTGTGAAGGCGCCTGCAGGAAGGATGATTGTCCATCTTGCAGACGTTTGATCAAGCAACTATTAATTGTTTTAAAGCAAGCGATACGTTGCCAGAATCAATCATCTGCAGCTTTAAATTTTGATCTTCGGATCATGTAGTTTTAAGTGAAGAGTTTGATCCTGGCTCAGAGTGAACGCTGGCGGTAGGCCTAACACATGCAAGTCGAACGGCAGCACAGGAGAGCTTGCTCCTTGGGTGGCGAGTGGCGGACGGGTGAGGAATACATCGGAATCTACTCTGTCGTGGGGGATAACGTAGGGAAACTTACGCTAATACCGCATACGACCTACGGGTGAAAGCAGGGGACCTTCGGGCCTTGCGCGATTGAATGAGCCGATGTCGGATTAGCTAGTTGGCGGGGTAAAGGCCCACCAAGGCGACGATCCGTAGCTGGTCTGAGAGGATGATCAGCCACACTGGAACTGAGACACGGTCCAGACTC
>NZ_JBTMUR010000049.1:0-320 GCF_054473855.1 Stenotrophomonas genospecies 3 | reverse complement strand
GGAAGTGAAACGCAGCTGCGCCGATGGTAGTGTGGCTCAAGCCATGCGAGAGTAGGTCATCGCCAGGGTTTACACCCGAGAACCCCGCTGCATGCGCAGCGGGGTTTTCCTTTTTTTGCAGGCACCCGGTTTCGACCTGGACTTGCGGCAACAACTTCACGAAGAGCTTCAAGTTCCTCAAACAAGTTGTTGACAAAGCTGAAAGGCCTGCCATAATAGGCGGCTCGCAACGACGAAAGACCCTCGGGTCCAACGACGAAGCGGCATCGACAACAACGTCCACCCCGGTGAGACGGCCTTGAAAAAAGGTGTTGACGAAG
>NZ_JBTMUR010000048.1:0-324 GCF_054473855.1 Stenotrophomonas genospecies 3 | reverse complement strand
GGGCGGTGTCGGAGTGCGGGGTGTCAGCCGCATGGATGCGGCTGCCAAGCCTACAGGGACGTACTTGCGGCGTCCCCGCACTCCGACACCGCCCCGCCAACCCACGGAATGCCAGCTTTTGCTTTTGCTTTTGGTTTTGCTGTTGAGGTTGCCGGCCAGCGGCCGGCACTACCAGGGGTGCAGGGCGCAGCCCTGCCGAAAAACACACATAAAAAAACAGCGGGCCGAGGCCTGCTGTTTCGGTGTAATGGTGCGCCCGGAGAGATTCGAACTCCCGACCGCCTGGTTCGTAGCCAGGTACTCTATCCAACTGAGCTACGGGCG
>NZ_JBTMUR010000047.1:0-328 GCF_054473855.1 Stenotrophomonas genospecies 3 | reverse complement strand
AAGACCGGGGTTGGGCGTCCTGCCCAACCCGCCCGAGGCATGCCTCGGGCCCATGCGGCTCACGCCCCCGCAACCGGGCCCACCCCGCCTTCGACAGTTTTCCGCGATCTGTCGGAACGGCGTACTGCTCTGGTAGGTGTCGACCTTGGTCGACACGGTAGATCCACGCCATGCGTGGATGAATTCATTCGATATCTGACAGATGTGTCGACCAAGGTCGACACCTACCAACAGCCGCGTGAACCTGTCGAAGGTGGGGCGGTGTCGGAGTGCGGGGTGTCAGCCGCATGGATGCGGCTGCCAAGCCTACAGGGACGTACTTGCGGCG
>NZ_JBTMUR010000046.1:0-335 GCF_054473855.1 Stenotrophomonas genospecies 3 | reverse complement strand
TACAACGGCGAAATCGTGGCTTATCAGATCAAGCGTCGGCCCGTATTTGATCTGGTGGGTCAAATGCTGGAGGAGGCTATCAAGAAGCTTTCCCCGGATGAGCGCCCGATGATCCACTCCGACCAGGGCTGGCAGTACCAGCATGAAAACTACCGGCATATGCTGGAAAAGCACTCGTTGAAGCAAAGCATGTCCCGGCGCGGCAACTGCCTGGACAATGCGGCGATGGAGGGCTTCTTTGGAACGCTGAAGTCGGAATTCTTCTACCTGAACAGCTTTGACAGCCTCGAGAGTCTGGAGGCTGGGCTGGTGGAATACATCCAGTACTACAACGA
>NZ_JBTMUR010000045.1:0-341 GCF_054473855.1 Stenotrophomonas genospecies 3 | reverse complement strand
TCCTTGTAGGCTTGGCAGCCGCATCCATGCGGCTGACACCCCGCACTCCGACACCGCCCCACCTCTGACAGATTCCGTGCGCTGTCGGTAGGTGTCGACCTTGGTCGACACCTCTGTCAGATATCGACAATCAAAATGGGGTCGGATCCGTTTTCCGGAGGAAAACGGATCCGACCCCAAGGTCGTTCCAACCGATTGCGGAAAACTGTCGAAGGCGGGGTGGGTCCGGTGGCGGGAGTGTCCGCGGCATGGATGCCGCGGCCAAGCCCCCATGGTGAAGTGACCCCCGAGACTTGGACGGGGTCAGGCGGCCGATTGGGCCTGCTCCCGGTACTTTACCG
>NZ_JBTMUR010000044.1:0-352 GCF_054473855.1 Stenotrophomonas genospecies 3 | reverse complement strand
GAAGTCGCCTATCTGCGTGCGGAGACCGACTACCTAAAAAAACTCGATGCCTTGATCCGGGAAGAGCAGGCGGCGCAGGACGCAAAGCGCAAGCCGTCCAAGGATTGAGGCAGGTTCATACGCTGTCGCTTCTGCTCGAAGCAGCTGAGCTGTCACGCAGTACGTTCTATTACCAGAACCATGTCCTGGCCCATCCGGATCAGGATGAGGCAGCCCTGTGCGAGCGCATCCGTGCAATCTACGATCAAAGCCAAGGGCGCTATGGCTATCGCACGGTGACGCTGGAATTAGCCAATCAGGGTCATCGGACCAATCACAAGCGGGTTCAGCGCCTGATGGGGGAGATGGGACT
>NZ_JBTMUR010000043.1:0-369 GCF_054473855.1 Stenotrophomonas genospecies 3 | reverse complement strand
TACAACGGCGAAATCGTGGCTTATCAGATCAAGCGTCGGCCCGTATTTGATCTGGTGGGTCAAATGCTGGAGGAGGCGATCAAGAAGCTTTCCCTGGATGAGCGCCCCATGATCCACTCCGACCAGGGCTGGCAGTACCAGCATGAAAACTACCGGCACATGCTGGAAAAGCACTCGTTGAAACAAAGCATGTCCCGGCGCGGCAACTGCCTGGACAATGCGGCGATGGAAAGCTTCTTTGGAACGCTGAAGTCGGAATTCTTCTACCTGAACAGCTTTGACAGCCTCGAGGGTCTGGAGGCTGGGCTGGTGGAATACATCCAGTACTACAACGAAGAACGCATCAAACTGAAACTGAAAGGTCTGAGC
>NZ_JBTMUR010000042.1:0-507 GCF_054473855.1 Stenotrophomonas genospecies 3 | reverse complement strand
GGTATGTAGGAGCCAGGGTGGAGGGACCGTCAAGCATGCATCTGCGGATACTAGCCGACAGACGAGTCGAGCGATCCCCATCCCGCACACGAACGTCGATAAAGGATCGTACGGCCCCCAAAGGGGATCGTCGATGTAGGCAAGCTAACGTCGGTGCGGTACCACCCCAGCCCCTTAAAGATAGCTGGGAGCCGTACAAATGTCTGATTCTCTCGATATTGGCGTGGACGTGGACTCCAAGGAGTTCGTACCGGCAGTGGCCGACCGCAAGGCCGGCGACAGGATCGCCAACACCCGGGCCGGCATAGCCCAGTGGCTCAACACCTTGCCCCAGCGATGCCGGATTGGCATGGAGGCGACGGGGCGGTACTACGAGTTGTTGGCTCGGATGGCTGGCCAGGCAGGCCACGTTGTCTATGTGATCAATCCACGTCTGATCAAGCACTACGGCCGGGCGACGGGCTCGCGTGGCAAGACGGACGCCATGGACGCCGAAGCGATCGCCCG
>NZ_JBTMUR010000041.1:0-1067 GCF_054473855.1 Stenotrophomonas genospecies 3 | reverse complement strand
TGACCCGTCCTGAATTGGGTTGACACCTTTTCCCTCTGGAAAAGGAATGTTCAATGAAATCAACAATCAGGCGCAGTCAGCGGGATTACTCGCTGGCCTTCAAGTTGTCCGTGGTCGATCAGGTCGAGCGTGGAGAACTGACCTATAAGAAGGCTCAGGAGCGATACGGTATCCAAGGCAGCAGCACGGTTCTGAAGTGGCTTCGCCGCCATGGTCGGCAGGATTGGTCAGGTGGTGCATCATCTGCCCCCATGACGACTTCTCCCAAAAGTGGACCGGCCACGCCGCTGACGCCGGAACAACAGATCAAGGCCCTGCAGGTCCAGTTGCGGGAGGCCAACGAGAAAGCACAGCTTTTCGAAGCCATCGTGGATGTCCTCAAAGAGGATTACGGGGTGCGCATCGTAAAAAAGCCTTCAGGCAAGTCCTCACGCAAGGGCGCCTCAAAGGCGTAAGCGTGGCAAGGGCTTGCCGCCATTTCGGCATCAGTCGACAGGCGTTCTATCAAGCGGGGTGCCGGCATCAACGACGACGCGCCAGCGAGACCAAAGCACTGGCGCTGGTGAGCGATTGCCGCGTGCGGCAGCCACGGATCGGGACGCGCAAGTTGCACTATTTGATCGGACCGAAGCTGCAGGCGGCGGGAATCACCATGGGACGTGACCGGTTGTTTGACGTACTTCGGGAAGCGCGCCTGCTGGTACCGAAACGTCGGGCTTATCACAAGACTACCGACAGCCATCATCGCTTTCGCAGGCATCCGAATCTGCTCAAACCTGGCCAAGGATGCGTAATACCAACCGGTAGCGAGCAGGTGTGGGTGGCGGACATCACCTATCTGCCGACGCAGGGGAAGTTCGTGTATCTGAGCCTGGTCACCGATGCCTGGTCGCGCAAGATCGTGGGCTGGAGCGTGCATGAAACGCTACAGACAGAGCAGGTAGCTCAGGCGCTGGAGATGGCGCTGAAAGGGAGAAAGACACCGCAGAAGCTGATCCATCACTCTGATCGTGGAATCCAGTACTGCTCGGATTACTACCAGAAGATCCATGCGCGGCACGGCCTGA
>NZ_JBTMUR010000040.1:0-1079 GCF_054473855.1 Stenotrophomonas genospecies 3 | reverse complement strand
TTGATCAGGGTGACTTCCATCTTGACGTTGTCACCCGGCATCACCATTTCGACGCCTTCCGGCAGCTTGGCGGCGCCGGTGATGTCGGTGGTGCGGAAGTAGAACTGCGGACGGTAGCCGTTGAAGAACGGGGTGTGGCGGCCGCCCTCGTCCTTCGACAGGACGTACACTTCGCCTTCGAACTTGGTGTGCGGCTTGATCGTGCCCGGCTTGGCCAGCACCTGGCCACGCTCGACGTCGTCACGCTTGGTGCCGCGCAGCAGCAGGCCAGCGTTGTCGCCTGCCTGACCCTGGTCCAGCAGCTTGCGGAACATTTCAACGCCGGTCACGGTGGTCTTCTGCACCGGACGGATGCCGACGATTTCGATTTCGTCGCCAACCTTGATCACGCCGCGCTCGATACGACCGGTCACCACGGTGCCGCGGCCCGAGATCGAGAACACGTCTTCCACCGGCATCAGGAACGGCTTGTCGATCGCACGCTCCGGCTCCGGAATCCAGCTGTCCAGCGCGTCGACCAGCTTCAGGATGGCCGGCACGCCGATGTCGCTCTGGTCGCCTTCCAGCGCCAGACGGGCCGAACCGGCGATGATCGGGGTGTCGTCGCCCGGGAACTCGTACTTGCTCAGCAGCTCGCGCACTTCCATCTCGACCAGCTCGAGCAGCTCGGCGTCGTCCACCATGTCGGCCTTGTTCAGGAACACGACGATGTACGGCACGCCGACCTGGCGCGACAGCAGGATGTGCTCACGGGTCTGCGGCATCGGGCCGTCAGCGGCCGAGCACACCAGGATCGCGCCGTCCATCTGGGCGGCACCGGTGATCATGTTCTTGACGTAGTCAGCGTGGCCCGGGCAGTCAACGTGGGCGTAGTGACGGATCGGGGATTCGTATTCGACGTGCGCGGTCGAGATCGTGATGCCACGCGCCTTTTCTTCCGGCGCGGCGTCGATCGAGGAGTAGTCCTTGAACTCGCCACCGAAGCGCTCGGCACCGATCTTGGTCAGTGCGGCGGTCAGCGTGGTCTTGCCGTGGTCGACGTGACCGATGGTGCCGACGTTGACGTGCGGCTTGGTGCG
>NZ_JBTMUR010000003.1:281987-382206 GCF_054473855.1 Stenotrophomonas genospecies 3 | reverse complement strand
GGATCGCTCGACTCGTCTGTCGGCTAGTATCCGCAGATGCATGCTTGACGGTCCCTCCACCCTGGCTCCTACATACCGCGTAGGAGCCGGGAGGAACATACAAGCCATGCTCGACTCCGGAACAACCGTCGAGCGTGGCTCGACTCTACAACCGGCCGATCAACCGCCGGCGCCGCCCCCACCGGCCTGGATGCCACCGGCGGTCAGCGCAGTCGGGTCCAGCAGGCGACGCAGCTCGGCCTCGTCAAGCCCGCTGTCTTCCAGCGCCACGTCCAGCACCGGGCGCTGTTCCTTGTAGGCACGCTTGGCAATCGCCGCTGCCTTCTCGTAGCCGATGATCGGGTTCAGCGCGGTGACCAGGATCGGGTTGCGCGCCAGCGCCTCGGCCACGCGATCCTCGCGCACCTTCAGCCCGGCGATCGCGCTGTCGGCCAGCAGCCTGGACACATTGGCCAGCAGGCCGATGCCATCGAGCAGGTTCACTGCGATCAGCGGCAGGGTGACGTTGAGCTGAAAGTTGCCGGTCTGCCCGGCCACGGTGATCGCAGTGTGGTGACCGATCACCTGTGCACAGGCCATCACCGTCGCTTCCGGAATCACAGGGTTGACCTTGCCCGGCATGATCGAGCTGCCCGGCTGCAGCGCCGGCAGTTCGATCTCGCCCAGCCCGGCCAGCGGACCGGCGTTCATCCAACGCAGGTCGTTGGCGATCTTGATCAGCGCCACCGCCAGCGCATTGAGCTGACCGGAAAGCTCCACCGCGTCGTCCTGTGCGGCCAGGCCTTCGAACTTGTTCTCGGCACTGTCGAACTTGAAACCGGTCTGCTGCTTCAGTGCCTTGGCCACCTGTGCACCGAAGCGCGGATCGGCATTGATGCCGGTGCCGATGGCGGTGCCACCCAGCGGCAGCCGGCGCACGCGCTTGAGGCTGTCTTCGATACGCTCCTGCGCCGACGCCAGCTGCGCCGACCACGCGCCGAATTCCTGCTCGAAGGTCAGCGGCATCGCATCCATCAGGTGGGTGCGGCCGGTCTTGACCACCTTGCGCAGGCTGCGGCCCTTCTTGTCCAGGGTCTTGCGCAGGTGCACCAGCGCCGGCAGCAGCTGCTCATGCGTCGCCAACACCGCCGACACCCGCAACGCGGTCGGAATCACGTCGTTGGAGCTCTGCCCCTGGTTGACGTGGTCATTGGGGTGCACACTGGTCTTGCCCGCCTTGCCGGCACGGTTGGCCAGGGTGGCGATGACCTCGTTGGCATTCATGTTCGAGGACGTGCCAGAACCCGTCTGATAGACATCGATCGGGAACTGCGCGTCCCAGTTGCCGGCGGCCACTTCGGCGGCAGCGGTCTGGATGGCCTTGGCCACGTTCTTCGGCAGGTGGCCCAGTTCTGCGTTGACGCCCGCGGCGGCGCCCTTGACCAGGCCCAGGGCACGGATGAAACCGCGCGGCATGCGCTGGCCCGACACCGGGAAGTTCTGCACGGCACGCTGGGTCTGGGCGCCCCACAGGGCGTCCGCAGGCACCTGCAGCTCGCCCATGCTGTCGTGTTCGATTCTGAAACCCTTGCTTGCAGCTTTGCTCATTGCATCAACTCCGCACTACTTCAGTTGGGGAAAGGGAAGCGGCGGCTGGCAGGGTGTCGCTTCCCGGGCTGGCGGCTGCGCCAACGATACTCCCTTGCCCGCAGCGTGGGATGACGAGGGCGGGCCAGATCGTTTCATCCGCAGGGCCGATCTGCACGCGCAAGGGTAGTGCCGGCCGCTGGCCGGCAATCCATGGAAGCGTGGGCCGGGCGTGGTTGCCGGCCAGCGGCCGGCACTACCTCACCGGCACGTCGTAGAATATGGCCCCCGCCGCTCGCCCCAGCCCTGCCGACATGTCCGATTCCGCCCTGCTCGCCCTGTCCCCGCTCGATGGCCGCTATGCCGGCAAGGTCGACGCCCTGCGCCCGATCTTCTCCGAGTACGGCCTGATCAAGGCCCGCATCACGGTCGAAGTGGAGTGGCTGCTGGCCCTGGCCGCCGAGCCGGGCATCGTCGAACTGGCCCCGTTCTCCGACGCCGCCGTCGCCCGCCTGCGCGCCCTGGCCGCCAGCTTCAGCCCGGTCCAGGCCGCGCGCGTGAAGGAGATCGAACGCACCACCAACCATGACGTCAAGGCGGTGGAGTACTTCATCAAGGAACAGCTGAAGGACGACGCCGAGCTGGCCCCGGCGCTGGAATTCGTGCATTTCGCCTGCACCAGCGAAGACATCAACAACCTCAGCTACGGCCTGATGCTGGAACAGGCCCGCCGCGAGGTGCTGCTGCCGACCCTGGACGGCATCGCCAACAGCCTGCGCAGCTTGGCCCACGCCCAGGCCGGCCAGCCGATGCTGTCGCGCACCCACGGCCAGACCGCCTCGCCCACCACCCTGGGCAAGGAACTGGCCAACGTGGTCGCCCGCCTGGAGCGCCAGCGCAGGCAGATCGCTGCGGTCGAACTGACCGGCAAGATCAATGGCGCGGTGGGCAACTACAACGCCCACATCGCCAGCTACCCGGACGTGGACTGGCCGGCCTTCGCCGAGCGCTTCGTGACCGGCCTGGGCTTGGTGTTCAACCCGTACACCACGCAGATCGAGCCGCACGACAACATCGCCGAAATCGGCGATGCCGCACGCCGCGCCAACATCATCCTGATCGACCTGGCCCGTGACATCTGGGGCTACGTTTCTCTGGGCTACTTCAAGCAGCGCCTGAAGGAAGGCGAAGTCGGCTCGTCGACGATGCCGCACAAGGTCAACCCGATCGACTTCGAGAATGCGGAAGGCAACTTCGGCATTGCCAACGCGCTGTTCGAGCACTTCAGCGCGAAGCTGCCGATCAGCCGCTGGCAGCGTGACCTGACTGACTCCACCGTGCTGCGTGCGCTGGGCACCGCGTTCGGCCACAGCCAGGTGGCGCTGGATTCGCTGGCCAAGGGCCTGGGCAAGCTGGAAGTGAACCCGCAGCGCCTGGATGCCGATCTGGACGCGGCCTGGGAAGTGCTGGCCGAAGCCGTGCAGACGGTGATGCGCCGCCACGGCCTGCCGAACCCGTACGAGCAGCTGAAGGCGCTGACCCGCGGCCAGGGCATCACCGCCGAGTCGATGCGCGCGTTCGTGCAGGGGCTGGAGCTGCCGGCGGATGCGAAGCAGCGCCTGCTGGAGATGACCCCGGGCAGCTACACCGGTCTGGCCGAGTCGCTGGCGAAGAAGATCTAAGGGGTTTCCTTTGCGGCGGCGGCCGCGGGCGCTGCCTGCGGCAGGCTCTACGGCAACGGCAACGGCAACAGCAACGTCAAGAGCGGCTCTGGATTGCTGCTAGCTGGGCGGGTCGGGATGGGCCAGCGGGACACGCCGTAAACCCGTCCATGGGGGCTCGATGGCGCCATCCATGGCGCCAACGGTCCCGCTGGCCCATCCCGTCCCACCTCTGACAGATTCCTGGTGACGGATCGAAGAGCTTTGGGTTGTCGGGACGGAATTTGGAAGAGGGACGCGGCTTCGCCGCGTCCCTCTGTTGTTTTTGGCTGATTGTAGAGCCGAGCCCATGCTCGGCTGCTTGTTCCAACAGCAAGCCGAGCATGGGCTCGGCTCTACAGGAGCATGAGCAAGCGCAGCGCGCGACCCGCTTTTGCCTTTGATCTTCTTCTTCCATTCCGTGGCGGGCCGCGCAGGAAACTGTCAGGGGCCGGGCGGGTGGGCCATGCAGGGGCGTTGGCGCCATGGATGGCGCCATCGAGCTTACAAGGACGTACTTGCAGCGTCCCCTGCATGGCCCACCCGCCCGGCCAAGCGCGGCTTTTGCTTTCAGCGACCAACCCAGACCCCGCCACGAGGGGCTCAGCCGTTGGCCGGAACCCCCGCGACAAACCCGCGCACGTGCGCAATGCCCACGAACGGCGGACAATGGAGATCTCAGGCGGCCCGCCGCGCCGCCCCTCCCGCTTTCCGCTGCAAGGATTCCCCCATGGCTGCCCGCAAGTCCTCCGCCCCCCTGATCGAAGTCACCGCCCGCCCCGGCCAGCCGCTGGGCATGGCGCCGGCCACCTTCCTGCGCGACTTCTGGCAGAAACGCCCGCTGCTGATCCGCAACGCCTTCCCCAACTTCCAGACCCCGGTGCAGCCGGAAGACCTGGCCGGGCTGGCCTGCGAGGAAGGCGTGCTGGCACGCCTGATCGAGCACGACAAGACCCAGGACGGCTGGCGCGTGCGCACCGGTCCATTCCAGGAAGACGTGTTCCCCGCCCTGCCCGACCACGACTGGACCCTGCTGGTACAGGACGTGGACAAGTGGGACCCGGACGTGCGCGCCCTGATCGAGCACTTCAGCTTCCTGCCGCGCTGGCGCATGGATGACGTCATGATCAGCTTCGCCGCCACCGGCGGCTCGGTCGGCGCCCACGTCGACCAGTACGACGTATTCCTGCTGCAGGCCCATGGCCATCGCCGCTGGCAGATCGATGCCAGCGAATCGATCAAGGGCAAGCAGCCGCCGTTGGGCTTCCGCCCGGACGTGGAACTGAAGCTGCTGAAGGTGTTCAAGCCGACCCACGACTGGGTGCTGGCGCCGGGCGACATGCTGTACCTGCCGCCGAACGTGCCGCACCACGGCGTCGCCGAAGATCCCTGCCTGACCTTCTCGTTCGGCATGCGCGCGCCGTCCTCGGCCGAGCTGATCAGCGACTACCTGGACACCCTGATCGCCGATGCCGACGAGAACATCCGCTACCAGGATGCCGACCTGAAGGTGCCGGCCGACCCGAACGAAATCGACACGGTGGCGATGGCGCGGGTGATCACCGCGCTCAACGCCATCCGCATGAACGACCCGGACAAGCTGGGCGACTGGTTCGGCCGCTTCATCACCACCTACCGCGCGGCCGGCGAAGTGATGGCCCACCAGGCCGCACCGGCACAGGAAGAAGTGGTCCAGGCCCTGGCCTCGGGCCTGCTGCTGCAGCGCCACCCGTGGGCCCGCCTGGCCTGGCGCCGGGCCAAGCGCGGCGCCAGCCTGTACGTCAGCGGCCAGGACTTCGCGCTGCCGGTGAAGGACGCGCAGCGCCTGGCTGGCGCCGAACAGCTGGACGCCGCCGCCTATCGCGGCCTGTCCGACAAGGGCCGTGCCGTGGTCCAGCAGCTGCTGGTCGGCGGCGTGTTCCAGCTGATCGACCCGAACGAGATCTATGACGCCGAAGACGAGGACGACGGCGAAGATGCCGTGGTGCTCGGCGAGGTCGTCGAAGGCCGCGACCGCGTGGATGCGATCGACGCCGACGCGGTGTCCGACGATGTCCACTCCGTGACCGTGCACGACGACGGCATCGAGGTCATCGTCAACTTCGAGGACGACGAGGAAGACGACAGCGGTGCTGGCCGCGCCTGAGTCGCCACCATGATCCGGGTCCAGCAGGTCAGCCACGCCGATGCCCACGCAGCCATCCACGAGGTACGCCAACGCGTGTTCGTGCAGGAACAGGGCATCGCCGCCGAGCTGGAACGCGATGCGCTGGACCCGGTCAGTGCCCATGTGCTGGCGCTGGACAGTGACAACCAGCCGGTCGGCACGGGCCGGCTGGCCCCGGATGGCCGCATCGGCCGCATGGCGGTGCTGGCCAGCCATCGCAGCCGCGGGGTCGGCGGGGCCCTGCTGGAAGCACTGGTCGAGGCCGGGCGCCGGCTCGGCCTGGCCGAGCTGCATCTGCACGCCCAGCTGCCCGCCCGTGACTTCTATGCCCGCCAGGGTTTCCTGCCCGAAGGCGAGGTGTTCGAGGAGGCCGGCATCGGCCACCAGCAGATGCGCCGCCGGCTGGGCGCGGCCAGCGCCATCGACAGCCGCGCCGAGGCGGTGGCCATCACCACGGCCATCATCCACCGCGCCCGTCGCCAGCTGTGGCTGCATAGCCGCCAGCTGGACCCCGGGCTGCTCGACGCGCCCCCGGTACAGGCCGCCCTGCGCCGCTTCGTCACCGCCCGCCACGACAAGCAGCTGCGGGTGATCGTGCACGACGCCGCCGCGATCGCCTCTGCCGGGGCGCCACTGCTGGCGCTGGCCCAGCGCCTGCCCAGCGTGATCCAGTTCCGCGAGGTCACCGACCCGGTCGACCGTGCACTGGCCTCGGCCTGTCTGCTCAACGATGCGGGCGACTTCTACTTTCGTCTGATCGGCCATCGCCTCGACGGCGAAGCCGGCATCGCGCTGCCGACACGTTCGCAGCCGTTCGAGCAGCAATTGCAGCGCGTCTGGGACCGTTCGCGTGATTGCAGCGAACTGCGCGCGCTCGGCATCTGAGCGGAGCGGGCTGACTCAACCTGTCTGGAACCGGCACCGGGGGACGCGCGATACCTCTGGTGGTGCCCCTTCGTGTCCGGTTGGGGGTACAATTTGGCTGTTTGAACGCGCCCGCGCAGGGCTATTCATCTTCCTGCCGGGTCCTTCTGAAGCCATACCCCACAAAGCGAATCAACACCCTCCATCGTGGACAATCAACTGAAGCAGTTTGCGCAATCTTCGCAACTCGCCGGCGGCAACGCCTCCTATGTCGAGGACCTGTACGAGCAGTACCTGGTCTCCCCGGATAGTGTCGATCCCAAATGGAAAGCCTACTTCGACGGCTTCAAGGGCCGTGAAGCAGGTGACATTCCGCACTCGGCCGTCATCTCCCACATTGCGGACGCGGCCAAGGATGCGCTGAAGGCCGGTACCGGCAACGGTGCAGGCGACGAGCGCGAGCGCAATGTCGGTCGTCTGATCACTGCCTACCGTTCGCGCGGCCACCTGGACGCCCGCCTCGATCCGCTGGGCCTGGCCGCACCGGTCAACACCCCGGACCTGGGCCTGCCGTTCCACAGCCTGTCCGATGGCGACCTCAACAGCGAGTTCAGCACCGGCGGCGTCGGTGGCCAGCCGCGCATGAAGCTGCGCGACCTGCTGGCACGCCTGAAGGCGACCTACACCGGCTCGATCGGTGCGGAGTTCATGCACATCTCCGAGGTCGAGCAGCGCCAGTGGATCTACAAGAAGCTGGAACTGGCCGGTGGCAACTACCAGCTGGACGCTGATACCCAGCGCCGCACCCTGGAGCGCCTGACTGCGGCTGAAGGCCTGGAGCGCTACCTGCACACCAAGTACGTCGGCCAGAAGCGCTTCTCGCTGGAAGGCGGCGACTCGCTGATCCCGATGATGGACACCATCATCCGCAGCGCCGGCAAGGATGGCGTCAAGGACGTGGTGATCGGCATGGCCCACCGCGGCCGCCTGAACGTGCTGGTCAACACCCTGGGCAAGAACCCGCGCAAGCTGTTCGACGAATTCGAAGGCAAGTTCGAGCACGACGAGCACGCCTCGGCCGGTGACGTGAAGTACCACATGGGCTTCTCCGCCGACGTCGCCACCGATGGCGGCCCGGTGCACCTGGCGCTGGCGTTCAACCCGTCGCACCTGGAAATCGCCGACCCGGTCGTGGCCGGTTCCGTGCGTTCGCGCCAGGAGCGCCGCAAGGACACCGCGCGCAAGCAGGTCATGCCCATCCTGATCCACGGCGACGCGGCCTTCTCCGGCCAGGGCGTGGTCATGGAACTGTTCCAGATGTCGCAGGCCCGCGGCTTCGCCGTCGGCGGCACCGTGCACATCGTGGTCAACAACCAGGTCGGCTTCACCACCTCCAACCCGCTGGATACGCGTTCCACGCGCTATGCCACCGACGTGGCGAAGATGATCGCCGCCCCGGTGCTGCACGTGAACGGCGATGATCCGGAAGCCGTTGTGTTCGCCGCTCAGCTGGCCTTCGAGTTCCGCCAGAAGTTCGCCAAGGACGTGGTCATCGACCTGATGTGCTACCGCCGTTGGGGCCACAACGAGGCCGACGAACCGGCGATCACCCAGCCACTGATGTACCAGGTGATCCGCAAGCACGCCACCACCCGCGAGATGTACGCCGAGCAGCTGGAAAAGGCGGGCGTGATCGCCGCCGGTGCCGGCAAGGCGATGGTCGATGCTTACCGCGAGAAGCTGGATGCCGGTGAAGTGACCACCGAGCTGGCCAAGGTCGAGAAGACCCCGCCGACCAGCCCGCTGTTCGTCGATTGGCCGAAGCTGCTGGAAGGCAAGCTGTCCGACCCGATCTCGACCAAGGTCGAGAAGAACAAGCTGGTCGAACTGGCCAAGCTGATCAACACCATTCCGGACGAAGTGCAGCTGCACTCGCGCGTGGCCAAGGTCTACGACGACCGCCGCAAGATGGCCGCTGGCGAGATCCCGGGCGACTGGGGCTTTGCCGAGAACCTGGCGTACGCCACCCTGCTCGACGAAGGCAGTGCCCTGCGCCTGGTCGGCCAGGACGTGGGTCGCGGTACGTTCACGCACCGCCACGCGATCCTGCACGACCAGAAGACCGACAACTACTACATGCCGCTGCGGCAGCTGGTGGATTCGCCGGAGAAGGCCACCGTCATCGATTCGCTGCTGAGCGAAGAAGCGGTGATGGCCTACGAGTACGGCTTCTCCACCACCGATCCGAACACGCTGTGCATCTGGGAAGGCCAGTTCGGCGACTTCGCCAACGGTGCCCAGGTCGTCATCGACCAGTTCATCGCCGCCGGTGAGGCCAAGTGGGGCCGCATCTCCGGCCTGACCCTGCTGCTGCCGCATGGCTATGAAGGTCAGGGCCCGGAACACAGCTCGGCGCGCCTGGAGCGCTTCCTGCAGCTGTGCGCGCTGGAGAACATGCTGGTGGTGGTGCCGTCGACCCCGGCACAGGCCTTCCACATGCTGCGTCGCCAGCAGCACCTGACCACCCGCAAGCCGCTGGTGGTGATGTCGCCGAAGTCGCTGCTGCGCCACAAGCTGGCCGTGTCGACCCTGGACGAACTGGCCAACGGCGAGTTCCAGCACCTGATCGGCGACGCCAACGCGGACGCCAAGAAGGTCAAGCGCGTGGTGCTGTGCTCGGGCAAGGTCTACTACGACCTGCTGGAAGACCAGACCAAGCGTGGCCAGGACGACGTGGCGATCATCCGCGTGGAGCAGCTGTACCCGTTCCCGCGTGCGCTGCTGGCTGCCGAACTGAAGAAGTACGGCAAGGCCACCGACGTGGTGTGGACGCAGGAAGAACCGCAGAACCAGGGTGCGTGGTACCAGATCCGCCACCACCTGCAGTTCTGCCTGGCCGATGGCCAGAACCTGCACTACGCCGGTCGCGCACGTTCGGCTTCGCCGGCTGCCGGTCACATGGCTGACCACGTCCGCGAACAGCAGCAGCTGGTCGCCGATGCACTGGTCAACCCGTTCAACGACACGTTCGCTGAATAATCCTCCCCCTATTTAGAAGACAAACCAGGAAGCTCCCGCAATGGCCACCGAAGTCAAAGCCCCGGTACTGCCCGAATCCGTCGCCGACGGCACCATCGCCACCTGGCACAAGAAGGTGGGCGACGCCGTCAAGCGCGACGAAAACCTGCTTGACCTGGAAACCGACAAGGTCGTCCTGGAAGTGCCGTCGCCGGTCGACGGCGTGCTCAAGGAAATCAAGTTCGCCGAAGGCTCGACCGTGACCTCCAGCCAGGTCGTGGCGATCATCGAGGAAGGCGCCGTCGCTGCTGCCCCGGCTCCGGCCGCTGAAGAGAAGAAGGCCGAGGCCGCTCCGGCCGCCGCTGCGCCGGCCGCTGCCGCCGCTCCGGCCCCGGCTGCCAAGTCGGCCGCCGACACCCTGCCGCCGGGCGCCCGCTTCACCGCCATCACCGAAGGCGTGAACCCGGCCGACGTCGACGGCACCGGCCGTCGCGGCGCAGTGACCAAGGAAGACATCGTCAACTTCGCCCGCAACGGCGGCGCCGGCAAGGCCGGTGGCGCACGTCCGGAAGAGCGCGTGCCGATGACCCGCATCCGCAAGCGCATCGCCGAGCGCCTGATGGAGTCGAAGAACTCCACCGCCATGCTGACCACCTTCAACGAAGTCGACCTGTCCAAGGTCTCGGCGGCGCGCAAGGAACTGCAGGACGAGTTCGTCAAGGCACACGGCATCAAGCTGGGCTTCATGAGCTTCTTCGTGAAGGCCGCTGCCAATGCCCTGCAGCGCTTCCCGCTGGTCAACGCCTCGATCGACGGCGACGACATCATCTACCACGGCTACTCGGACATCTCGATCGCCGTGTCGACCGAGAAGGGCCTGGTCACGCCGGTGCTGCGCAACGTCGAGCGCATGTCGTTCGCCGACATCGAGAAGACCATCGCCGACTACGCCAAGAAGGCCCGTGACGGCAAGCTGAGCCTGGAGGAACTGCAGGGTGGCACCTTCACCGTGACCAACGGCGGCACCTTCGGTTCGCTGCTGTCGACCCCGATCATCAACCCGCCGCAGAGCGCCATCCTGGGCATGCATGCCATCAAGGAGCGTCCGATCGCCCAGAACGGCCAGGTCGTGATCGCGCCGATGATGTACCTGGCGCTGTCGTACGACCACCGCATCATCGACGGCAAGGACTCGGTGCAGTTCCTGGTGGACATCAAGAACCAGCTGGAAAACCCGGGCCGCATGCTGTTCGGCCTGTAAGACACCTCCCGCCCCTCCGCGCCCGCGCGGAGGGGTTCTGGTAATGCATCAAGGAATAATTCAATGGCTGAACAATTCGACGTCGTCGTCATCGGTGCCGGCCCGGCCGGTTACCACGCTGCCATCCGCGCGGCCCAGCTGGGCCTGAAGACCGCCTGCATCGACGCAGCGCTGGGCAAGGACGGCAAGCCGGCGCTGGGCGGCACCTGCCTGCGCGTGGGCTGCATCCCGTCCAAGGCGCTGCTGGATTCCTCGCGCCAGTTCTGGAACATGGGCCACATCTTTGGCGACCACGGCATCAGCTTCAAGGATGCCAAGATCGACGTCGAGGCGATGGTTGGCCGCAAGGACAAGATCGTCAAGCAGTTCACCGGCGGCATCGGCATGCTGTTCAAGGCCAACAAGGTCGCCGCCTACTACGGCTTCGGCGAACTGCAGCCGGGCAACGTGGTCAAGGTCACCCAGCATGACGGTTCCATCGTCGAGCTGAAGGGCACCAACGTCATCATCGCCGCCGGTTCGGATTCGATCGAACTGCCGTTCGCCAAGTTCGACGGCGAGACCATCGTCGACAACGTCGGCGGCCTGGACTTCACCGAAGTGCCGAACCGCCTGGCGGTGATCGGCGCCGGCGTGATCGGCCTGGAACTGGGCAGCGTGTGGAAGCGCCTGGGCGCTGAAGTCACCATCCTGGAAGCACTGCCGGAGTTCCTGGCCGTGGCCGACGCCGAAGTGGCCAAGACCGCTGCCAAGGAATTCAAGAAGCAGGGCCTGGACATCCGCCTCGGCGCCAAGGTCTCCAAGACCGAGATCACCGGCAAGGGCAAGAAGAAGGAAGTCGTTGTCACCTACACCGACAGCGAAGGCGAAAAGACCCTGACCGTGGACAAGCTGCTGGTGGCCGTTGGCCGTCGCGCCGCCACCAAGGGCCTGCTGGCCGAAGGCACCGGCGTCAAGATCAACGAGCGCGGCCAGATCGAAGTCGACGCGCACTGCCACACCGGCGTCAACGGCGTGTGGGCGGTCGGCGACTGCGTGCGTGGCCCGATGCTGGCGCACAAGGGCTTCGAGGAAGGCATCGCGGTGGCTGAGCTGATCGCCGGCCTGCCGGGCCACGTCAACTTCGACACCATCCCGTGGGTCATCTACACCGAGCCGGAACTGGCCTGGGTCGGCAAGACCGAAGCTCAGCTGAAGGCCGAAGGCATTCCGTACAAGGCCGGCAGCTTCCCGTTCGCCGCCAACGGCCGTGCCGTGGCGATGATCGAGCCGGCGGGCTTCGTGAAGATCCTGGCCCATGCCGAAACCGATCGCATCCTCGGCATGCACCTGGTCGGCGCCAACGTCTCCGAACTGGTGCACGAAGGCGTGCTGACCATGGAGTTCAGCGGCTCGGCCGATGACCTGGCCCGTATCTGCCACGCTCACCCGTCGCTGTCGGAAGTGATCCACGACGCAGCAATGGCGGTCAGCAAGCGCGCCATCCACAAGGCGAACTGATCGTTCGCCGGTAGTGCCGGCCGCTGGCCGGCACACTCCAGCAAACAAAAAACCCCGCCTCGGCGGGGTTTTTTGATTGCGCTGATGATGTAGAGCCGAGCCCACGCTCGGCTATCCCGGGAAAAGAGCCGAGCATCGGCTCGGCGCTACACCTTTCCAGCCGGCTTCTTCGGCGGATCATCACAGATCCGGTGCTGGACCAGGGTTTCACCGGCCTTCCACTCCTTCACCACCCGGCAGCGCTCCTTGGGTTTGACCGCCTTGGCCGCTGCAGCATCCGCCTCATCGGCAGCGGCGGTCTGCTGGCGTTCCAGCCATGCGGACGGCGGCACCGGTGTGGCCAGTGCCGGCCCCGTGAGCAATGCCAGCGCGACCAGCAACACAGCCCTCATGCCGCCACCGGGCCGCCGCCGAGCAGGCGCGCGGGCAGCATGAACAGCGCGCGCAGGAAGGCAAACAGCGCCGAGAAGGTGATGCCGACCAGGCGGAACGGCAGACTCAGCAGCCACACGAACGGCCAGGCGATCAGGGCGAGGATCGCCAGCGGCCAGCACAGCACGAACAGCAGGCACCACACACCGAGCGCGAACAGGGTCTTCATCACGGTCTCCTTGTGGCGGCACCTTGCCGCCTGCGGACACCTTGGCGCCCCGCTCTGGCCGCCCGCAAACGGTTTGCGACGAAACCCGGCTCGGGGCGATGAATCCGGTGGTGGGGAAACCGAAGATTGATCAGGTTGCCGGCCAGCGGCCGGCACTACCGAATGGATTCACACCGGGACTGCGCCCGGGCGGCCGTGGGTCACCTGGAAGCGCGCCGCGGTGCGCACCGCAGCGTCCGCACGCAGCACACTGTCGGCGAAGCGCAGTTCCGCATCCACGGTCTGCCGGTTCAGCTGCAGCTTCCACCAGCCACGGCGGTCACCGTCGAAGTAACGGATATGCGGGTTCTGCGGTATCGACGGCCCGTAGTACGGCCCGTACGGCGTGTCGTCGCCGCCACTGCTGATCGCCGGGGCGATGAATTCGGTGGCTACGACCGGCGCACTGGCCGCGTCGAAATCCAGCTTCAGGTCGTTGACGAAGGTGGAATGCCAGTCGCCGCCCAGCACGATGGCATTGCCCTGCCCGCCTGCCTGCATCGCCTGCAGCAGCCGGTTACGTGCGGCGGGATAGCCATCCCAGGCGTCATTCCAGAAGCGCTCGCGTGGCGTGCCACCGTCCAGCCGCAGCTGCGCCATCAGCAACTGCTGCACCACCACGTTCCAGCGCGTGCCCTGCGCGGCCGCCATCGACTGCGCGAACCACGCCTCCTGGCCCGTGCCGAGCATGCTCATGCGCGGGTCCAGTGCAGCATCACAGCGTGGCGACTCGCCCACGCCACAGGGATTGGCCGGGCGGAACTGGCGGCAATCGAGCAGGGTCAGCTGTGCCAGATCGCCGTAACGCAGGCGCCGATGCACGCGCAGGCCGCCGTTGCCCGCAGGTGTGCTGCGCATCGGCAGATGCTCGTAGAACGCGCGGTAGGCGGCGGCGCGGCGGATGATGAAGTCCTCCGTTGATACGCCGGGCTTTTCCGGGTGGACGCCGGAGTAATCGTTCTGTACTTCATGGTCGTCCCAGATCACCGCGAACGCGTGTGCGGCATGCGCGGCCTGCAGATCCGGATCGAGCTTGTACAGCGCGTACTGGTCACGGTAGCGCTCCAGGCTGACGGTCTCGCCACTGAAGCGTTGCGCATCCAGCGCACGACCACGCGCGTTCTGCAGCGGGCTGTATTCGTACAGGTAGTCACCCGCATGCAGCACCAGGTCGACATCACTCTTCGCGATATCGCGCAGCACCGGGTAGTAGCCACTGTTCCAGGCCTGGCAGGTGCACAGGGCCAGCCGCAGCTGCTGCAGCTGCGTGTCGGGCAGCGGCGCGGTGCGGAAGTGGCCGACCGCGCTTTCCTCGTCACCGTCGTAGGCAAAACGGTAGTAGTAGTCGCGGCCTGGGCGCAGGCCATTGACCTCCACGTGCACCGAATGCGCCAGCTCGGGCACCGCCGCGGCGACGCCACGCTGCACCAGCCGGCGCATGCCCGGGTCTTCGGCCACGAACCAGCGCACCGGCACCGCCCGCGATGGCATGCCGCCTCCATTGAGCGGGTCCGGTGCCAGCCGCGTCCACAATACGGCCCCCTGTGGATCCGGATCACCGGCGGCGACACCGAGGGTGAACGGATCGCGCCCCAGCCGCGGCCGTGGGCCGGCCGTGGCCAACCCCGGCATCGCCGCCAGCGCGATCGCCGCCCCCGTGCCCTGCCACGCCATGCGCAGCAGGCGACGACGGCTTTCCGGATCGACAGGCCCGCGCATCAGAAGCGCACGGTAGCGGTGGCCATCACCTGGCGCGGCGCGCCGACCTGCATGGTCGCCAGGCTGCGGGTCGGGTCAGCGGCGTAGGTGCCATTGGTGTTGATCGAGGACAGGTAGCGCTTGTCGGTCAGGTTGGTCAGGTTCAGCGCTACGGTCAGGTTCTGCGCCGGGCCGAGCGTGCCGAAGTCATAGGCCGCCGAGGCGTTGACCAGCCAGTAGCTCGGCACCGACACATCGTTGGTATAGGTCACGTAGCGCTTGCCGACATGGTTGGCGGCCAGGCGCAGGTCCCACGGGCCCGGGGTCCACGCCAGGGTGCTGGCGAACATCCATTCCGGGGTGTCGACGGTCGTCTTGCCGCGGGTCGGCACCACGCCGTTGTTCACGTAGTCGTTGTCGTAGGTGCTGTCATTCCAGGACAGCGCATTGGACCAGGTCAGGTCCTGCATCGGCTTCAGCTGCAGGGTCGCCTCGGCGCCGCGGCTGGTCACCGAACCGACGTTGGAGAACAGTGCCGGGCAACCGAGGATGCCCACGCACTGCGCGATGGCCAGCAGGCGGTTGTCGAACTTGACGTCGTACACCGCCACCGAGGCTTCATAGCCGCGGCCGTAGCCACGCCAACCCAGCTCGATGGTGCGCGACTGTTCCGGCTTCAGGTTCTTCGCGCTGGCATCGAAGGCGGCCTGCGGCACATTGAACGGGCTGCCCACGCCCAGCGCATAGGCGGCGATGTTCTTGGCGAACGAACCGAAGATCTCGTTGCCTTCGTTGAGTCTGAAGTTGAAGCCGGCCTGCGGCAGCAGGCCCTTCTTCGAGGTCAGGCTGCTGTTGTTGGCATAGCTGCCCAGCGGCGTGCGCACGCTGGTGCGGGTATGCGGCGACTTCGCGCCGATGTCGATGTTCAGGCGATCATCGAACAGGCGGAAGCGGTCCTGCACGTAGAACTGGCGGGTGATGGTGGTGTAGCGCTGGTGCCACACGCGCTGGTCCGGGTTGCGCAGGAAGAAGTCGTCGGTGATCGGGCCGTCGATGTAGTAGAAGTTGCGCTGCACGCTGTGGCCGTTGTCCTCGTACCAGAGGCCCGCTTCCAGTTCGTGGCCACCGACGTTCCAGGTGAACGCCGAGGTCACGCCGGTACGGTCGATCGCGTACTCGGTGGTGCGGATCGAGATCGGAATCTCGCGGCTGGTGCCCGGGTTGGACGGATTGGACGGGCTGAACCAGTGGCCCTGGCCACGGTTGCTGTGGTTGTAGACATTGACCTTCAAGCGCATCGACTCGTTCAGGCCGAAATCACCGGCAATGCTGGACAGGTCATCGTTGCGCAGGCCGTGGCCGGAGTAGTACGCATCCCACGGGCTGTTGACGCCGCCGCTGAACTTGCCGCGTGCGGCGGCGACGGCGCGATCCCAGTCCGGCGCGTAGTTGTCCCAGTCCCAGCCGAGGCGATCGATCATTTCCAGCGACAGATCCTGGTAATCGGCCTCGACGCGGCGCGAGGCGTTGAACAGCGCGGTGATCTTGCTGTCCGTTCCGAAGTTGTAGGTGGCCTTGCCGTTGAACTGCTTCAGCTCCTGCGAGCCCTTGCCCTTCCACTTGTCACCTTCCGAATACACGCCGGACAGGTAGGCGGCAAAGCCCTGGTGCTCGCCGGTATCGAGGCGTGCATAGCTGCGGCGTGCGCTGTCACTACCAAAGCTCTGTGCCAGCACGACCCCATACTCGGTGGACGGATCGATCGAGTAGAACTGGAACACGCCGCCAAGGTTGCTGGTGGACGGTGTACCCAGTGCGCCGATGCCGGTGGAGACCTCCGCACCACCCAGGTTCTCGCTGATCACCGCGCGGCTGATGTGCAGGCCGTTGCTGTTGCCATAGGCCATGTTGCCCAACGGGATGCCATCGAGGGTGTAGCCCAGGCGGTTCTGGTTGAAGCCACGCAGGCTGATGGTGGTGGACCATTCGTAGGCGCCGGTGGCATCGGCCGATTCGAAATGCACGCCCGGCTTGGTTGCAAGCAGCTTCAGCGGATTGGCTCCCGGCGGCAGCACCTTCATGTCCTCGGCGGTCACGCGCTGCACCTGACGCGCTTCACCGCGGCCGATCACCGAGACCGAATCGAGGGTGGTGGCCGACTGTGCGTCGGTGGCGGGGGCGGTTTCAGCGGCAGCCAGCGACGGCAGCGAAGCACAGACCAACAGGGCCAGCAGATTGCGGCGGAGCGGAGCGTGGGACGGCATGGAGGCGGATTCCTTGGGCACGCTGGACGCCGAAGGGCGGCGTCGAAGGGCAGCAGCGGCGGAATCGTAGAAGCGTCGCGTTACATGTCATTTACACGCCACATACGGACGTTTGGCGTTTCGAATGGTTTGCCGGCCGTGGGGTGGTTGCCGGCCAGCGGCCGGCACTACGGTTATTCGAATGAACCGACCGAGTCGTGGGCCAGGTTGTCGAAGCGGGTGTACTCGCCGAAGAACTTCAGCTTGCACGACCCGGTCGGGCCGCCACGGTGCTTGCCGATGATGATCTCGGCAAGGCCCTTGTCCGGCGAATTTTCCTTGTTGTAGTAATCGTCGCGGTAGATGAAGACGATCATGTCCGCATCCTGCTCGATTGCGCCCGATTCGCGAAGATCGGCCATCACCGGGCGCTTGTCGGTACGCGTTTCCAGCGAGCGGTTGAGCTGCGACAGCGCGATCACCGGCACGTGCAGTTCCTTGGCCAGGCCCTTCAGCGAACGCGAGATCTCCGAGATTTCGGTCGCGCGGTTTTCGCTGTTGCCCGGCACGCTCATCAGCTGCAGGTAGTCGATCACCACCAGGCCCAGATCATGCTCGCGCTTGAGGCGGCGGCACTTGGAACGCAGCACTTCCGGCGACACGCCAGGCGTGTCGTCGATGAAGATCTTGGTTTCCTTCAGCATCTTGATCGCGCTGGTGACACGGCTCCAGTCCTCGTCTTCCAGCTGGCCGGTACGCAGGCGCTGTGCGTTGATGCGGCCGTTGGAGGAAATCAGGCGCATCGCCAGCTGCGATGCCGACATTTCCATCGAGAACACCGCCACGCCCTTCTTCGACTTGATCGCCGCGTACTCGGCGATGTTCAGTGCGAAGGTGGTCTTGCCCATGGCCGGGCGCGCGGCAAGGATGATCAGATCGGTCGGCTGCAGGCCGGACGTCATCGCATCGAAATCGTTGTAGCCGGTCGGCAGGCCGGTGATGTTGCCGCCGTTCTCGAAGCGGCTGCGCAGCTCTTCGAAGGCATCCTTCAATGCACCGGGCATCGCCACGAAATCGGTACGTCCGCGTGCGCCTTGTTCGGCGATGGCGAACACGCTCTTTTCCGCCGAGGCCAGCAGCTCGCTGCTCTCTCGTCCCTCGGGCTGGAAGCCGTCGTTGACGATGTCGGTACCCACCTGGATCAGCTGCCGCAGCACCGCCTTGTCACGCACGATCTCGGCGTAGGCCACGATGTTGGCCGCCGACGGCGTGGTACTGGCCAGTTCGATCAGGTAGGCACCATCGCCCACCAGTTCCATCTTGCCCTGCGATTCGAACCACTCGCCCAGGGTCACCGCATCGAACGGCCGCTCGCGCTCGGACAGCTCACGGATCGCGCGATAGATCATCTGGTGGTCGCGGCGGTAGAAATCGCCTTCGGTCAGCTGGTCATTGACCCGGTCATAGGCCTCCGGGGCCAGCATCAGGCCACCCAGCACCGCCTGCTCGGCTTCCACCGAATGGGGCGGTACCCGCAACTGGTCGATGCGCGACTCGTCGCGATCGCGATCGAAGCCTTCACCGCGCTCTCTGCGGTTGGAACGGAAGCCGGGGCGAGCGGACATGCTGCGGTGTTTCCTGCGAAAGTGGGCCGGACGAGTGTAGGCATGCGCCGACCCCGGCGGCCATGGACAAGCCTGTGGATAAGCCGTGGAGAAACGGGGGATATCCGCCGGTGCCTGGCCAGACTGGCGTGGGGGCGTCGCACTGCCTGCGACGGGCGCCATTGCGGCACCCGAGCGGACATTATCGCAGATGGGGCTGGCAACCGCTGGCGTCAATCGCCCTTGACGTGAACCGCGATCAGCGCCAGGAACCGGTCCACGTAGCCCTGCAGGAATTTCTGCGTGCCTTCATTGTGGACCGTGCCATCGGCATCGATCAGGCCGTCCTTGAAATGAATGAACGCCTCGGGCTGGCCGAGCACGTGCATATCCAGGAAGGCCAGGCTGTTGCGCAGGTGCTGCTGGGCCACGGCGGTGCCGATCTGGCCGATGGAGGCGCCGATCACCGCCGCCGGTTTGCCGGCAAACGCGCTGTCACCGTACGGGCGCGAGCCGATATCGATGGCGTTCTTCAGCACGCCCGGCACCGACCGGTTGTATTCCGGGGTCACGAACAGCACCGCATCGGCGGCACGGACCTGGTCCTTCAGCCGGGTACCCTGCGCCGGATAGTGGCCATCGAAGTCCTGGTCGTACAGCGGCAGATCACCGATCTGCACGTACTGGAAGCGCGCACGGTCGCCGGCAATCTTCTCCAGCGCATGGGCCAGTTTGCGGTTGCAGGAATCCTTGCGCAGGCTGCCGACGAACACGGCGATGGTGGGGACGGACATCGGGACATACTCCTCACGGTGCGGGAGGCCCAGCCTAGTCGCCGGGCCCTTGCATGCCGGTGAAGATCAGCCGCCGGTCACGCCCGCGCGCACCTGCCGCCAATGCGCCTGCCAGGCCTGGAACATCAGCACGTTCCACAGATGGGTATGCCACTTGCGTTGGCCGCCGAGGAACTGCTGCCACAGCGGCTGTACCGCGGCCGCCGACAGCACGCCCTCCTGCTCCAGCCGCGCGGGCTGCAGCAGGTCTTCGGCCCACGGCCGCAGGTCGCCCTTCAGCCAGTCACTGACCGGCGCGCCGAAGCCACGCTTGGGCCGGTGCACCATCGACTGCGGCACATAACGGCCCAGCACGCGCTTGAGCAGCACCTTGCTGGTGGTTTCACTGCGCTTGAAGCCCAGCGGCAGCGACCAGGCGAACTCGGCCACGCGAGAATCCAACAACGGTGCGCGGGCTTCCAGGCTGACCGCCATCGAGGTGCGGTCGACCTTGCACAGCAGGTCGTCCGGCAGGTAGGTCACGTAATCGGCCAGCATCATCGCATCGGCCGGTGTGCCGGCACCGTGCAACGGGTCGGCCAGGTCGTAGAAGCTGCCCGCGGCCTGCGCCCCGGGCACTGCCGCCGCCGGGTCGCGCCAGCGCGAGATGCGGTTGCGGTACACGTCACCGATGCCACGCGCACCGGACTCGGCCAGCAGCGCGGCCAGGCCGCCGGTACGCGAGGCCTCGCCCTGCTGCTGGGAGCGCGCGCCCATCCAGCGCCGCAGCGGCCCCGGCACACGGCCCAGCATCTGCCAGTTGCGCAGCGCGCGTACATAGCGGGTATAGCCGAAGAACAGCTCGTCGCCACCATCGCCGGACAGCGCCACGGTCACGCCCTGCCGCGCCAGGCGGGCGACCAGCGCGGTCGGCACCTGCGAGGCATCGGCGAAGGGTTCGTCGAACATCGCCGGCAACTGCGGCACCACCGCCAACGCATCGGCACCGCTGACGTAGAGTTCAGTGTGGTCGCAGCCCAGATGCGCGGCCAGTTCCTTGGCCAGCGGCGCCTCGTCGTGGCCCGAACCGGTGAACCCGATGCTGAAGCTGTGCACCGGCTGGCCACTTTGTGCCTGCATCAGCGCGGCAACCAGCGACGAATCGGTGCCGCCGGACAGGAACACGCCCACCGGCACGTCGGCCACCATGCGCAGCGCGACCGCGTCACGCAGCAGCCCGTCCAGCTGCTCCTCGGCTTCCTCGATGCGGCCCTGGAACGGCGCAGCCAGCGCCGCCTGCATGCGTGCACGGGCATCCCAGTATGGGCGCTGCGCCTGTTCCGGCCGGTGCGCTGCCGCACCCGCCGCCACGGCTTCCGCATCCAGGCGCAGCACGCGGCCCGGCATCAATTTGTAGCAGCGCTGGTGGATGCTGTGCGGCGCCGGAATGTAATCCAGCCGCAGCAGCAGGGTCAGGGCGTCACGGTCGATGTCGTTGTCGAAGGCCGGGTGCTGCCACAGCGCCTTCAGTTCCGAACCGAACACCAGGGTGTCACCGGCCCAGCCGTAGTACAGCGGCTTCTTGCCGACACGGTCGCGGGCCAGCCACAGGCACTGCTCCTGGCGGTCCCACAGCGCAATGGCGAACATGCCGTTGCAGCGCTGCAGGGTGTCTTCCATGCCCCACTGCAGGATCGCTGCCAGCAGCACCTCGGTGTCCGAGTGGCCACGGAAAACATGCCCCAGCGGCTCCAGTTCGGCACGCAGGGCGGCGAAGTTGTAGACCTCGCCGTTGTAGGCCATCACGTAGCGGCCATCGGACGAGGCCATCGGCTGGTGGCCCAGCGGCGACAGGTCGAGAATGCTCAGCCGACGGTGCGCCAGCGCGATGCCGGCCCCGGCATCCACCCAGCTGCCGCCATCATCCGGCCCGCGGTGGTGCAGCGCCTCGCCCATGGCCAGGACCTGCGCCTGCAGCACCTCGGCCGACGCCACCGGCGCCGGCAACAACATTCCCGCCAATCCACACATACATCAGGGTTCCTGCGCCAGTTCAAGGGCGGCGCCAATCACCGCATTGTCGCTTGGAAGCCCGAACATTGCTGCCCCCGCCAGCGGCGTATAGGTATCGGCACCGCAGACCCGGCGCAATGGCAGGTGGCCGAAACCGGCCTCGACCAGGGCGGTGACCACGCCCTCGCCCACCCCGCCACTATGGCGGCCCTCGTCCAGCACCAGCACCCGCCGCGCACTGGCCGCCTGACTGGCGATGAAGCCGGCATCCAGCGGCACCAGCCAGCGCAGGTCGACCACCCGCACCTGCCAGCCCAGCTGCTGCTCGATTGCCCGCGCCGCGCGCAGCGCCATCGGCACGCCGTTGCCATAGGTGTAGACCACCAGGTCGCCTGCCTCCGGCGCATAGACCCGCCCTTCGCCCGGCACCAGCGCCTGGCCCTGGGCGGGGTAGTCGAACAGCCACTGGCCATCGCCCGGCGCATGCAGGTCCTTGCTCATGTACAGCGCGATCGGCTCCAGGAACACCGCCACCCGCCCGTCCACCCGCGCCAGCGCGGCCAACGAGCGCAGCATCATCACCGCATCGTCGCCGCGCGACGGGCAACCGACCACCAGGCCGGGAATGTCGCGCAGCGCGGTGATCGAATTGTCGTTGTGGAAGTGGCCGCCGAAGCCTTTCTGGTAGCCCAGCCCGGCCACCCGAACCAGCATCGGGTTGCGGTACTGGTCATTGGAGAAGAACTGCAGCGAGCACGCTTCGCCGCGCACCTGGTCGATGGCGTTGTGCAGGTAGGCCAGGTACTGGATCTCCGGGATCGGCAGCATGCCCATGTTGGCCAGGCCCTGCGCCATGCCCAGGATCATGGTCTCGTCCAGCAGGGTGTTGAACACCCGGCGTGGGCCGAAGCGGCGCAGCAGATCCTTGGTGACGGTATAGACACCGCCCTTCTGCGCGACGTCCTCGCCGAACAGCAGGCTCTGCGGATACTTCGCCAGCAGTTCCTGCAGCCCATGGTTGATCTGGATGGCGAGGTGCCGAGGTGCCTGCCGCTCGGGCAGGGCCTCCACACCGCCATACAGCGCTTCGCGCGCATCGGCGGGCACCTCGCGCCGCGCCTCGGCCTGCACCGCCGCCGGCGTGTACGGTGCCAGCGGCGCCATCACCTCCTGTAGCGACTGCAGCGTCGGGCGGCCTTCGGCATCCGCCGCCGCGGCCATGCAGCGCGCGCGCATCGTTTCGTAGGCGACCTCGATGGTGGCCGCATCCATCCAGCCCGACTCCATCGCGATCTGCGCCGAGCGCAGCAGCGGATCCTGCGCCTCGGCCGCGCACAGCTCCGGCAGCGCGCGCCATTCCACCTCGAAATCGGTGCCGGCGTGGCCCATCAGGCGGGTGGTGCGCAGATGCAGGAAGGTGGGCCGCCGCGTGCGCCGGCAGTGCTCCACCGCCGCCTGCACCTGGGCGTGCCCGGTGGCCAGGTCGAGACCATCAGCGAAGAAATAGTCGAGCCCCGGCTGGCGGCTGAAGCGCTCGGCAATCCAGCCTTCCGGCGTCTTCACTGAAATGCCCAGCCCGTTGTCCTCGCAGACGAACAGGATCGGCGCCGGCAGCTTCTGGTAGGCCGACCACATCGCGGTGTTGAACGCGGTCTGCGCGGTGGCATGGTTGGCCGAGGCGTCGCCGAACGAGCACAGCACGATGCCGTCGGCCGGGATCGGCAACGGCTGCCCCAGGCGCTTGCCGCTCTCGATGGCCAGCGCGGTGCCCAGCGCTTTCGGCAGGTGCGACGCGATGGTCGAGGTCTGCGGCAGCACCCACAACGGTTTGCTGCCCCACACCTTGTGGCGGCCCCCGCTGGCCGGGTCATCGGCGCTGGCGGCGAAAGACAGCGCGGCATCGCGTAGCGGATCGATGCCCGGCACCTGGCGCGAACGCTCGGCCATGAAGGCACCGGAGCGATAGTGCAGAAAGGCTGGATCGGTATGCCGGCAGGCCCGCGCCAGCAGCGCGTTGCCCTCGTGGCCGGAGGAACCGATGGTGTAGAAGACCTTGTTCTGCACGCGCAGCACGCGTGCCATCAGGTCCAGCTGGCGGCTGGCCAGCTGCGAATCGAACAGTTCGCCAAACGCTGCGGCAGTGAGCGTGCTGCCCGGCAGGATCGGCGCATCCGGCGCCGGGCGCGGACGCGGGGTTCCACGCCAGCCACGCACCGCATCGAGAAAGTTGACGTCGCACACTTCGGCGCGGTTGAGCACGCGCATGCGTGCGGGAATCGGATCTGGAACCACAGCGAACATCGAACACCCTCCGTGTCGTTGTTGCATTCCGCCCGGCGCTGGCCAGACGCTACCCTGTGGGGGTCACCCTGGTGAGAGTCACGCAGCTTCGAAGCGAGCGCGCACCTCGGCGGTCACGGCCGGCATCGGCAGGAAGCGCGGTTGTTCACGCACGCGCTGCAGCCAGCCACGCACTTCCGGGAATGGCTCCAGGCTGATACCGCCCTCTCCCGCCACGTCGGTATAGGCAAACAGCGCGATATCGGCGATGCCATATCCGTTGCCGGTGAACCATTGCGCCTGGCGCAGATGCTGCTCCATCACCGCCAGCGCGGTGGCGGCGCGCTCGTGCAGGCGCGGCAGTTCGGCGCGGCGCGGTGAATCAGCGGGGGTCCAGCCACGGATGAAGCGCGCCACCGCCACGCACGGCTCGTGCGTGTACTGCTCGAAGAACATCCAGCTCAACGCCTGCGCGCGCTCCCAGCCATCGCTGGGCAGGTACGGCGTGCCCTCGGCCAGCCAGAACAGGATCGCGTTGGATTCGGTCAGCACGCGGCCATCGTCGCGGACGATCAGCGGCACCTTGGCATTCGGATTCAACGCCAGGAATTCGGGGGTGTGGGTCTGGCCATGGGCACTGTCCACTTCCACCCAGCGGTAGCGGCTGCCGAGCTGCTCCAGCAGCAGGCGCACCTTGTGGCAATTACCCGAGACCGACATGCCATGCACCGTCAACGGGACGCGCTCTTCCACCATCGCCTGCTCCATCGGATCCGGCCGGCGGCCAGCTGCGTGCAGTCTGGCAAGCGCGCCGATGAATGCCAAGCGCGGGTGCAGCATGGCAACCCGGTAGTGCCGGCCGCTGGCCGGCAATCGCGCGAATCTGCCGCAACGCGGTTGCCGGCCAGCGGCCGGCACTACCGGGCAAGGCTCAGCGCGCGCGCTGACGCCACTGCTCGCGCGACTGGCCCCAGATCTGCATCGGCTTGTCGTTGTACGGCGGCGGCAGTTCCCCCATCCGCAGCAGCGTGCTGCCGAGCTTGCGCGCCACGGCCCGCGAGTTGTCGTTGTTCTCGGCGATGGTGTGGATCACTTCGTCCCAGCCCAGCATGTCGAACGCCCAATCGATTGCTGCAACCGCCGCTTCCGGCGCATAGCCCCGGCCCCAGCTGGCATGACGGATGCCCCAGCCGACCTCGGTACCGGGCCAGTCCTGCGGTTGCCAGGGCCCCATCCGCCCGATCCAGTCACCGCTGGATTTCTCGATCACGCTGAACATCGAGAAGCCGAACAGCTGCCAGGCGCCAGCCAGGCTGCAGAAGCCACGCCAGGCCACCGAAGGCGGCTGCACGCCACCAAGGGTGCGCATCGTTTCCTCGTCGGCGCAGAACGCCAGATACGGCTCGTAGTCCTCGCGCAGCAGCGGCCGCAGGATCAGCCGTTCGGTTTCGATGCGCAGGTCGAAGATGCTCATGCCGGCTCCATGTCGAAGGAAGCGTCCATGATGGTGGATTCGCGCCCCGCGCGGATGAATTTCGCCGGCTGCAACGAAACGGGCCGGCATAAGCCGGCCCGTCAGGCACTGCATGCGGCGTCTGGATTACTGGCGCGTGCTGGCCGCCGTGGCACCGGCAGCAGCGGTCTGCGTGACCAGCTGGCCGTCGACCACCGGCAGGCGATCGCTGGCCGGCTTGTTGTCCATGCGCACGGTCTTCTCGGCGCCGTCGTAGCGGTAGGTCACGTTGTAGCCCTTCACCACGTCGTTGGTACCCATGGCAATGCGGTTGCCCGGCTTGCTGGCCATGCGCATGGTACCGGTGGTGCCATCCTCGTTGCGGTAGGTCACGTTGTAGCCGGTGACGCGGCTCGACTCGGAGGTCGCGGTCTCGGTGTGGCACTGGCGCTCGGTGCGGTTGACCACGCGGCCACCCACATGGCGCTTGTCGATCTGGTTGCCGATGAAGCCACCGGCCACCGCGCCGGCCGCAGTGGCGGCCTTCTTGCCATTGCCGCCGCCGACCTGGTTGCCCAGCAGGCCACCCACCACAGCACCGACCACGGTACCGCCGACGTTGCCGTCACGTTCCGGCAGGCGCTCCTGCACCGTCACGTCCTGGCAGACTTCATGCGGGGTCTGGGTGGTGGAGGTCTCACGCACCGCGTCGGTGCCGATCACGGTGGCGTAGGCCTTCTGCTTCTCGGTGATCGGGTCGACCTTCAGCACATCGGCATATTCCAGCCCACGCGGTGCGGTCGGGTCGAGAGTGTCACCACGCGCGCCATCGTCGGTGGCGTTGCCATCGACCAGGCGCGATTCACCATTGGGGGTTCCGGCGCTGATGGAATCGGGCGATCTGTCGCCACTCTTCATGAAGGCGGCAGTGGCGATGCCACCGACCAGCAGCGCGCCCGCTGCGACCAGGACAGTTGTAGTTGTGCTTTTCATGACCTGCTCCTTGCGGACCATCCGCAACGTTCTCGAACCAGATTGCAGCATGCGCTGCCTGAACGGAATCTCCACATTTCCTGCTCATTCCCGTAACCCATTCAGCATCGGGAAATGCTGGGCCCGTGGTAGCGTTTGCATATCCCCCAGGAGGACTCCCGCCATGGCCAACCCGATGCTGCTGCCGGTACTGCAATGGGCGCGCCGGCTGCGCTACCCCACCCTGTTCAAGCTCACCGCGGGCCTGTTCGCGCTGACCCTGTTCATCCCGGACCCGATTCCGTTCGTCGATGAGCTGGTGCTCGGCTTCGGCACCCTGCTGCTGGCCAACTGGAAGCGCCGCAACGCCACCACGCCTCCGCCGCTGGAGCAGCATTGAGCCTGCTGGTCGACAGCCACTGCCATCTGGACGCCAGCGAGTTCGACCGCGACCGCGCCGCGGTGGTCGAGCGTGCGCAGGCCGCTGGCGTGCACCTGCAGGTGGTGCCGGCGGTGACCGCAGCCAGCTGGCCGAAGCTGCGCGAGGTCTGCCAGCAGGCGCCGGGGCTGTACCCGGCCTACGGCCTGCATCCGATGTTCCTGGCCGAGCACCAGCCTGGGCACCTGCCGCTGCTGCGCGAGTGGATCGAACGCGAACGCCCCTGCGCGATCGGCGAATGTGGTCTGGACTTTTTCGTTGAAGGCCTGGATGCCGAGGCGCAACAGGCATATTTCATCGGTCAGCTGGAACTGGCCCGTGAGTTCGAGCTGCCGGTGATCGTGCATGCACGGCGCGCGGTGGATGCGGTGATCGCCGCGATCCGTCGCGTCGGCGGCCTGCGCGGCGTGGTGCACAGCTTTTCCGGCAGTCCAGAACAGGCAGCGCAACTGCACAGGCAGGGCTTCCTGCTCGGGCTCGGCGGCCCGTTGACCTACGAACGCGCGCAACGCCTGCAGCGGCTGGTGCGCGAGATGCCGCTGGAACAGCTGCTGCTGGAGACCGACGCTCCGGACCAGCCTGACGCCGGCATCCGCGGCCAGCGCAACGAACCGGCACGGCTGGCGATCATCGCCCGCCACGTGGCGGCGCTACGCGGGATGGAGCTGGACGCGGTGGCCCAGGCCACGACGGAGAACGCGCGGCGGCTGTTCGCGCTGCCCGCAATGCAACGGTAGGTGCCGGCCGCTGGCCGGCATCTGCGCTGATTCAATCATTCCGGGTTGCCGGCCAGCGGCCGGCACTGCCATCACGCGTCAGCGTGATCCTCGACCACTTCGGCCTTCACCTTCTTCGGCTCCAGCAGCATTTCAAGCGCCTTGCCGACCGCCGCGAACGCGAACGCACCGGTGATGTGGGTCGCCGCACCCAGGCCCGCGCCGCAGTCCAGCTTCAATGCCGCATCAGCGCCCAGGTTCGGGCGGATGCCACAGACGCTGCCATCGGCCTGCGGGTACTTCACATTCTCCAGCGAATACACCGCCGGCACGCCGAAGTAGCGCTTGGCATTCTTCGGAAAGTTGAACTCGCTGCGCAGCTTCTTGCGGATCAACGCCAGCATGGCGTCGTGCTCGGTGCGCGAGACATCGCGGATGCGCACCAGGGTGGGATCGGTGCGACCACCGGCAGCCCCCACGGTCAGCAGCGGCAGCTTGCGGCGGCGGCACCAGGCAATCGTCTCGACCTTGACCCGGAAGCTGTCGCAGGCATCGATCACCAGATCAAAGCCACGGTCCAGCAGTTCGGCCATGTTCGACACCGTCAGGAACGCCTGTACGGCATCGACCTCGATGTCCGGGTTGATCGCGCGGCAGCGTTCGGCCATCGCCTCGGCTTTGTTGCGGCCGTAGTTGCCTTCCATCGCCGGCAGTTGCCGGTTGGTGTTGGACACGCAGATGTCATCGGCATCGATCAGGGTCAGGTGACCGACCGCCGAACGGGCCAATGCCTCCACCACCCACGAGCCAACGCCACCCATGCCCACCACCGCCACGCGGCTGCTCTGCAGGCGCTCGAGTGCGCCCACGCCATACAGCCGTTCGATGCCGGCGAAGCGTTGTTTGACCTGTTCGTTCATCCGGCTATTTTAACGTGCAGGCGCCAGCGCCTGCAGCGCGCCGGCATCGAACCCATCCGGAGAGCCCGCCATGAACGCCAGCCCGCCCCGCCGCCCGTCCACCGCCTACCGCTATCTGTTCGTGCTCGGCCTGGGCCTGTTGATCGGCCTGATCGCCACGGTGATGGTCGGCCGCGCCCTGCAGGCCCGCCGCGATCCGTTCCCGGACAGCCTGATGCAGGTGATGCAACGGCAATCACAGCTGCTGCAGCAGGCCCAGCAGCAGAACCGCTGCAGCCTGGCCGACAGCGTGCCGCGGTTGCAGGCGATGCGCCTGCTGTCCAACGACCTGGACCTGGCCTTTCCCGGGCTGAAGGACAGCGCGCAGTTCCAGCAGCATGCCAGCCAGCTGCGCGGCAACCTCAACGCCGCTCTGGCGGCGCCGCCCAGCGACTGCACGGCCCTGGCCCGGGTGGTGGAAACGGTGCAGGCCGACTGCCGCGCCTGCCACCAGGACTTCCGCTGAGCCGCATTCATCCTGCAGCCGGACAAGGCCTGCGCGGTTGGCGCCTTGTTCACGTTCAAAAGGGGACGATTCGTCCACCCTGCTGCATGACGCAGTACCACCCCAGACACCCGCCTACACGGCCAGGAGACGCCCCATGAAGATCCAGCTCATCGCCGCCAGCGCCATCGCTACCCTTGCCCTGGCTGGCTGTGCCACCTCGCCCGGCTACGGCGGTGGTGGTTACAACAACGGCTACAACAATGGCGGCTACGGCAACAATGGTGGCTACAACCAGGGCCGCTGCGCCGACTGCGGCATCGTGACCCGCATCAACACCGTGCAGTCCGGCCGTACCGCGCCCAGCGCGACCGGCGCGATCCTGGGCGGCATCGTCGGCGCCGTGGCCGGCCACGAGATCTCCGACCACACCGGCGGCAGCCGTGGCAACAAGAACATCGCCGCCGCTGCGGGCGCGGTCGGTGGCGCACTGGCCGGCAACCAGATCCAGAAGAACGTGACCAGCGACACCTACGACATCAGCGTGCGCATGGACGATGGCCGCACCATCGTGGTCAACCAGCGCGACCTCGGCGGCATCCGCGAGAACACCTACGTGCGCGTGGTCAACGGCAAGGTCATCCTGCGCTGACCTGCATCGGGCCGATGGCAAAGAAAAGGCCCGCTTGCGCGGGCCTTTTCATTTGACGGTATGCAGCGCGATCAGGTCGGCTGAACGGCGTCGGCCTGCAGGCCCTTCTGGCCCTGCACGACGGTGAAGGTGACCTTCTGGCCTTCCTTCAGGCTCTTGAAGCCCTGGGTCTGGATGGCACGGAAGTGCACGAACACGTCTTCGCCGTTTTCACGGCTGATGAAGCCGAAGCCCTTTGCATCGTTGAACCACTTGACGGTACCGGTCTCGCGATCAGACATCTCACTAACTCCCTGGTGACTCTCTCTTGTTGTAGGAAACGCCTGGTGGGCGGCTGACAAGCAAGGGGGAAGCGAGGTGCATCGATGCAGCGGATCGGGAAGATCTTGCTTCATCAGGCCACGATCCACGGTGACCTTGCCAAGCTCAGCGACTGCAACTTAACCCGCCCAAAACGAAAAATCAACTGGCAAAATCTTTCACTGTCAACCCCAAAACGACCACCATACGGGACAGCATGGGACTCTCATTCATCTTATATCTGCTAGCGGTCATTTTTGTCCTCGTCGGCATCGCCGGAATCATCCTTCCGGCCCTCCCCGGCATCCCGCTGGTATTCATCGGACTGCTGCTGGCGGCATGGGCCGACGGCTTCGCCCACGTCGGCTGGCCGACCCTGGTCGCGCTGGGCGTACTGACCCTGCTCTCGCTGCTGGTGGACGTACTGGCCACAGTGGTGGGTGCGCAGCGGGTCGGTGCCAGCCGCAAGGCGCTGTGGGGCACGTTCGTCGGCAGCATCGTCGGGCTGTTCTTCATGCCGATCGGTCTCTTTGCCGGGCCCCTGATCGGCGCCTTGGCCGGCGAGTACTGGCACACCCGTGAACTGGGCCGCTCGACCAAGGTGGGTCTGGCCACCTGGCTCGGCATCCTGCTCGGCCTGGCGCTGAAACTGGCTGTGGTGATCGCGATGCTGGGCCTGTTCGCCTTCGCCTGGTTCCTGTAAGTCGCACCGTCTTCACGCAGCGCGCACGCGGTGGCCGTGCATAAACCGTGGGGGCTGGCCGCGATGCGGTACAGCCGCCACACTGTGCGATTCCCGTATTCACCGAAGGGCCTGCTGGAATGACCCTCCCCCCGCTGCTTCCCCGCCTTGCGCCGCTGGCGCTGGCCCTGGCCAGTGCCCCATTGGCCGCGCAGGAATTCGTGCCCAGCACCGATACCTCGCCTGCGGCGTGTGCCGCCATCACCACTGACGCGGCGCGCCTGGCCTGCTATGACCGCCTGTTCGCGCATACGCCGCAGGCCACGGCCGCCGCCGATGCCGCTGCCGAGGCGGCCGCGCAGGCCCGTCGCGAAGAACGCCAGACCGCACGCGTGAGCCAGGGCGAAGAGAAACTGCGCGAGCGGGTCAGCGACCTGTTCCGCCCCGCTGCGCCCGACAGCGCGCTGGCCAATGCCGGCCGCGGTTCGCTGCTGGACAGCCGCTGGGAACTGGCCGAGGACTCCAAGCTCGGGCCATTCCAGCTGCGTGCCTACAAGCCGGTGTACCTGCTGCCGGCGTTCTGGACCAGCGACCGCAACACCACGCCGCATTCGCCGAACCCGGCCAACACGGTCACCACGCCGCAGGTGCTGGACAGCGCCGAACTGAAGTTCCAGATCAGCTTCAAGACCAAGATCGCCGAGAACCTGTTTGGCGACAACGGCGACATCTGGGCCGGCTATACCCAGAGCTCGCGCTGGCAGGCCTACAACGGCGAGGATTCGCGCCCGTTCCGCGAAACCAATTACGAGCCGGAAGTGATGATGGTGTTCCGCAACGGCTACTCGATCGGTGGCTGGCGCGGCCGCATGACCGGCATCGCGCTGAACCACCAGTCCAACGGCCGCGCCGATCCGCTGTCGCGCAGCTGGAACCGGGTCATGCTCAACATCGGCCTGGACCGCGAGAACTGGGCGCTGGTGCTGCGGCCGTGGTACCGCATTCCCGAGACCCGCAGCGACGACAACAATCCGGACATCGAGGACTACATGGGCCGCGGTGATGCGACCCTGACCTGGAACCGCAACGGCCACGAAGTCTCGTTGATGGCACGCCATTCGCTGCGTACCGGCAGCCGCTCACACGGTGCCCTGCAGCTGGATTACGGCTTCCCGATCAGCAACCTGCTGCGCGGCCACGTGCAGATCTTCGACGGCTACGGCGAAAGCCTGATCGACTACAACCACAAGGCCACCTACGTGGGCGTGGGCGTGTCCCTGCTGGAGTGGTTCTGATGGACGTGACGATCTGGCACAACCCGGCCTGCAGCAACTCGCGTGGCGCATTGAAGCTGATCCGCGATGCGGGCTTCGATCCGGAGGTGATCGAGTACCTGGGCAATCCACCCGATGTGACCACACTGCGCCAGGTGCTGGCCGAATCCAGATTGAGCGCACGTGATCTGGTGCGCAGCAAGGAAGCGCAGTTCGCCGAACTGGGCCTGGAAGATGCGGACGAGGCCACGCTGCTGGCCGCGATGGCCGCACACCCGCGCCTGATCAACCGCCCCGTGGTGCGCACGCCCAAGGGCACCCGGCTGTGCCGTCCACCGGAAACGGTGCTGGAGATCCTGTAACGGAAAAGGGGACGGAGGGGATTAAGTCGCTTGTGCACAAACGACTTAATCCCCTCCGTCCCCTTTTCTGGTTACCGCCAGTCGGTGATGCCTTCGCGGCGGTACACCTCGGCGAACGCCGGGCGCGCCTTCATCGACGTGGCATGTGCCTTGAGCACAGGCCAGGTGTCGCTGGGCTTCGGCATGTTGCGCGACCAGCGCATCAGCATCACCAGCATGTAGTCGACCACGCAGGGCGTGGTGCCCAGCAGGTAGGGGCCATGCGCCTGCAGGTGCGTGGCGACCTGCTGCCAGGCCGCCTCAAGGCGCTGACGGGCCATCTCGCGGCTCGCTTCGATATTTGCCTCGCCCGCCATTTCATGCGGATAGAACCAGGCACGATAGGCCGGCTGCAGCGTATTGGCACACCAGAACATCCAGCGGTAGGCATCGGCGCGCTGCGGCGTGCCCAGTGCGGGCAGCAGGTTGGCCTCCGGATGGCGGTCAGCCAGATACAGCGCGATCGCCGCCGCTTCGGTCAGTACCAAGCCATCGATCAGCAGCGTCGGCACCACACCGGCCGGATTCAGCGCCAGGTACTCCGCCGACTTGTGCTCGCGCGCGTCGAAATCCAGCAGCACCAGTTCGTGCTCGATGCCCAGCTCGATCAGCAGCCAGTGCACCACCAGCGCGGCGGTACTGGTTGAACCATACAGCGTGGTGCTCATGCGGAAGATCCTGTGCAGGTGGATCAGCCGATTATGCGCCCACGCGCGCAATCGTTGCTCAGCCGCAGCGGCTCATGCAGGTATCGCGGCCTTCGCTACAGGACATGATCGGCGTGCGTATCGCGCAGTCGTGCGTCTTCAGTTCACAGGAACGGCGCAGCTCGGGGTTGGCAATGTCCTTGCAGCGCTTGTCCGGCGCCGGCACCATCTGTTGTTCGCAGCTGAAGTCGTTGCTGCCGATACTGCCCCGCGCCATGCAGCTGCGATAGTCGGCCTGGCACTGCATGCGGCACTGCGAGGAGGCGGAGAAATCCGCACCTTCATAGGATGACGTTGTGCTGCAGCCGGCCAGGAGCAGCAGGAACACAGCCGCGACGGATCGATGCAGGCGCATGGGCACATCCAGTGCAGGGGTGTTCCGACCTTAGCAGACTACGGTTACTCGTGCAGGCAGCGACGCGCGCCCCCGAATCAGTACACGGGAATGCCGGTGTCGGTGCGGACTTCATTCACGGTGCCGCCGCAGGAGAGCAGGCACTGGGCGTACGGAGCACTGCATGAAGGAAGCGCCGGGGAACCGCAGTAGGTGCCGGCGCCGTTGCCCCCTTCACAGTTGTGCCGCTGCTTGTCGTCGGCGATACCACTGCAACGGCTGATGATCCGGCTCTTCTCGCTTTCGCAGCTGCGCTGATCCGATTCCGCGCGGGCGCGGTTGTGGAAGTCGCACGTCGCCTTCTGGCTCTCGCAGACCGCCGCGCAGATCCTCCCCGCTTCGTGGGTTGGCGGTTCGACGAAATAACGTGGCCCGCAGGCACTGCACGCCAGCGCAGCGACCAGCAACACGAAAACACGCGACCACTGCAGCACGATGGACTCCCTTCCAATACGTCAGACAGCGCACGTTAGCAGAGCATGCCATCCACGGGCAGGCTGCATACAACAACGGCGCCACACGGGCGCCGTTGTCTCGACCGGAACGGGAGGAATTACTCCACCACCACCGGAATCTTGCCGATGCGGGCCTGCCACTCGCGCGGGCCGGTCTTGTGCACCGATTCGCCGGTGGAATCCACCGCCACGGTCACCGGCATGTCCTGCACGGTGAACTCGTAGATCGCCTCCATGCCCAGGTCGGCGAAACCGACCACCTTGGCCGCCTTGATCGCCTTGGACACCAGGTAGGCCGAACCACCGACGGCCATCAGGTAGGCCGACTTGTTGTCACGGATCGCTTCGATCGCCGCCGGACCGCGCTCGGCCTTGCCGACCATGCCCAGCAGACCGGTCTGCTCCAGCACCTGACGGGTGAACTTGTCCATGCGGGTCGCCGTGGTCGGACCAGCCGGACCCACCACTTCGTCGCGCACCGGATCGACCGGGCCGACGTAGTAGATGAAGCGGCCCTTCAGATCGACCGGCAGTTCCTCGCCCTTGTTGAGCATGTCGACCATGCGCTTGTGCGCGGCGTCGCGGCCGGTCAGCAGCTTGCCGTTCAGCAGCAGGGTCTGGCCCGGCTTCCAGCTGGCCACATCTTCCGGGGTGATCGTGTCCAGGTCCACGCGGGTGCCCTTGGACGAATCGTAGGTCAGCTTCGGCCAGTCCTCCAGCGACGGCGGGTCCAGCATCACCGGGCCGCTGCCATCCAGGGTGAAGTGCGCATGGCGGGTGGCGGCGCAGTTCGGGATCATCGCCACCGGTAGGTTGGCCGCATGGGTCGGGTAGTCGTTGATCTTGATGTCGAGCACGGTGGTCAGGCCACCCAGGCCCTGCGCGCCAATACCCAGCGCGTTGACCTTCTCGTACAGCTCCAGGCGCAGCTCTTCAATGCGGTTGGACGCACCACGGGCCTGCAGCTCGGTGATGTCGATCGGCTCCATCAGCGCTTCCTTGGCCAGCAGCATCGCCTTCTCGGCGGTGCCGCCGATGCCGATGCCGAGCATGCCCGGCGGGCACCAGCCGGCGCCCATGGTCGGCACGGTCTTCAGCACCCAGTCGACAATGGAGTCGGACGGGTTGAGCATGGCGAACTTGGTCTTGGCTTCCGAACCACCACCCTTGGCGGCGACGATGACGTCGACGGTGTTGCCCGGCACCACCTTGACGTTGACCACGCCCGGGGTGTTGTCCTTGGTGTTGATGCGCTTGCCGGCCGGATCAGCCAGCACCGAAGCGCGCAGCTTGTTGTCCGGGTGCATGTAGGCGCGGCGCACGCCTTCATTGGCCATGTCTTCCACGCCCATGGTGGCGTCGTCCCAACGCACGTCCATGCCGATTTCCAGGAACACGGTGACGATGCCGGTGTCCTGGCAGATCGGACGGTGGCCTTCGGCGCACATGCGCGAATTGATCAGGATCTGCGCCATCGCTTCCTTCGCGGCCGGCGACTCCTCGCGCTCGTAGGCGGCGGCAAGGTTCTTGATGTAGTCGACCGGGTGGTAGTACGAGATGTACTGCAGCGCGTCGGCGATGGACTGGATGAGGTCTTCCTGCTTGATCGATGTCACGACTTGCTCGCTTGCTGGAGGCTGGCGGGGGTAATCCCCCCATTTTACCCCCTCCCCCGGCCGCGGGGTGGTAGTGCCGGCCGCTGGCCGGCAAGATCAGACCCCGAACCCTCTGTCACGCGACGCCCCGCTGGCGCGTCCTTGCCCACATGAACGCTGAAACCGCTTTCCAGACCCACCGTCCGCGCCTGATGGCGCTGGCCTACCGCCTGCTCGGCAGTCGCGCCGACGCCGAAGACGTGGTCCAGGATGCCTGGTTGCGCTGGTCCGGCGCCGACCCGGCGGCCGTCCGCGACCCCGAAGCCTGGCTGGTCACCACCACCACCCGGCTCGGCCTGGACCGGCTGCGCGCAGCCAAGCGCGAGCGCGTGCATTACGTCGGCCCGTGGCTGGCCGAGCCACTGGCGGTCGCCCTGGAGCCCGACCCAGCGCCCGGCCCCGCCCAGCTGCATGCGTTTGCCGACGATGTCTCGGTGGCTTTCCTGACCCTGCTTGAACAGCTCGGCCCCGAGGAACGCGCCGCCTTCCTGCTGAAGGAAGCCTTCGACCACGATTACCGTGAGATCGCCGACCTGATCGGCCACAGCGAGGCCAACTGCCGGCAGCTGGTGCATCGTGCCCGGCAGCGCCTGCAGGCCGGGCGGCCGCGCTTCAACGCCGACGCCAGCCAGCACCGGCAGCTGCTGGCGCGCTTCATGGACGCTTCCCAGCGTGGCGACAGCGAAGCGATCCAGGCCCTGCTGCACGCCAACGCGGTACTGGTTTCCGACGGCGGTGGCGTGGTTACCGCGGCGGTGCGGCCCCTGCTGGGCGCCGAGCGCATCGGCCGCCTGTTCTGGGCCATCGCCCGCCGTGGCGCGACGCATCCGGCGCAGTTGGGCTACGTCAACGGCGAGCCTGCGATCCTGCGCTTCCAGGGCGATCGCCTGCACTCGGTCACCACCATCGAGGTGGTCGATGGCCGCATCGCCAACGTGTACAGCGTGTTGAATCCGGAAAAGTTGCCGGACGTTGTCACGCGCGGTGACGGCACGGCGTCCTTGTAATGAAAGGCGGCCATCGTGGCCGCCGTGGAGCCGAAAATGTCCGACCACGCCTCTCCCCGCGTCCCTTACACCCGCTTGGCCGCCGAAGCCTTCAAGGGCCTGCTGGCCACCAGCCAGGCGGTGCATGACAGCTCGATCGATCCGACCCTGATGGAACTGCTGTTCCTGCGGGTGTCCCAGCTCAACGGCTGCGGCTACTGCATGGACATGCACGGCACGGCGCTGCGCAAGGGCGGCATCGAGCCGCGCAAGCTGGATACGCTGCCCGCGTGGCACGAAAGCCGTTTCTTCGATGCCCGCGAGCGTGCGGCGCTGGGCTGGGCCGAAGCGCTGACCCGGCTGACCGACGGTGCACCGTCACAGGCGGCGTTCGATGCACTGGCACCGCACTTCGATGAGAAGGGCATCAGCGACCTGAGCATGGGCATCGCGGTGATCAATGCCTGGAACCGGCTGGGCGCCGGGCTGCTGCCGCCGCTGCCCTAAGCGCTTCGTTGACAGTGCCTGGACCGCCGGGCACTGTGCCTGCCCCGCAGGAAGCATCCGAACGTCATGGCCGACGAAGCCCCCGACACGCCCAGCAAGGAGGCGCTGAAGGCGCTGACCCAGTACCGGGAGCGGGACACCGCGCCGCCCGAACTCCTGTCGACGCTTGAACGGCATGGACTGTTGTGGCCCGTCGAACATCCGGGCCATGAGGCCCTCCAGGTGCGGATGTTCGCCGCCTATGCCCGCGCCGACCGCCAGCATGTGGCAGACAACTTCATCCTCGGCGTACAGGAGAACCGCAGCGACCTGCGCGCCGGGCTGTCGGCGTATGCGTTCATGGTGCACTTCCCAAGGCATCAGGAGCAGCCACACCCCAGCCTCGCCTGTGCGGTCTGCGGCCAGGTCCGCGAAGGCAGATTCGACCCGACCAGCTGGGCGCGCGTCCGCCACAACATCGGGGTCGTGCTCGGCGGAAGCGTAAACGCCATCACCTTCCTGTTGGAACAACACAATCTGACGCCCAGACGGGCGCCCGGCGACATGAGCACACTGGTGGCACTGCTGCGGCTGCTGCACCACGAGAGCGACGCCAAGGACACCCCGTCGACCATCGTCAAACGCGTGCGCGCGCTGCCGGGCCTGAAACTGTCCGTCGAGCAGGCGCGTCACCTGCTGGATGCCCTGGGCCATGCCGGGCTGCTGCAGACCCCCGAGCATCCCGGCCTGGCGCAACGCTTCACCCGGGTCGGCCTGGCACCGCGCACCTCGCGCTCTTCGGACTGGAGCTATCCCGTCGATTTCTGGAAAGGCGCCTACGGCATCGACAGCGGGGCCCTGCGCTTCTGGTTCGCTCACCATCCTGCGCTGCTGGCTGCGCTGGACTGAGCGCGCAGGCGGCGCCGACGCGCTGCCCTGCCGGCGCATGGCAGGCATGCGCCCCGTTCATGCCTCCGCCACGCGCAGGGCGCGCACAATACGCACATGCCTGCTACCCCCACCGCTGGCGCTGCCGCCGCGAAGAAACCCAGCCTGCGCCAGCGCTTCAGGGCGATGCGCAACCTGCCACCGTTCCTGCGCATGGTCTGGAAGACCAGCCCCGCGCTCACCCTGGCCAGCCTTGGCCTGCGCCTGATCCGTGCGCTGCTGCCGGTGGCGATGCTCTACGTCGGCAAGCTGATCATCGACAGCGCGCTGCACCTGAGCCAGCACGACGCTGGCTTCCCGCCGCTGGGCGAAGCACTGTCCAGCGGCATACTGAATCCGCTGCTGGGCCTGCTGGCGCTGGAATTCGGCCTGGCCATCGCCTCGGATCTGCTCGGCCGGCTGGTCAGCTACGCCGATGCCCTGCTCTCGGAACTGTTCGCCAACGTCACCAGCATCCGGTTGATGGAACACGCGGCAACGCTGGATCTGGAGGACTTCGAGGACCCGGACCTGCAGGACAAGCTGGACCGTGCGCGACGCCAGACCATGGGCCGGATGAACCTGATGAGCCAGCTGTTCGGCCAGGTGCAGGACGCGATCACCGTGGCCAGCCTCGCCGTCGGCCTGCTGGTCTACGCGCCGTGGCTGATCCTGCTGCTGGCGCTGGCCCTGGTGCCGGCCTTCATCGGCGAATCGCACTTCAACGCGGCCGGCTACAGCCTCAACTTCCAGTGGACGCCCGAGCGCCGCCAGCTCGACTACCTGCGCCAGCTCGGTGCCAGCGTGGAAACGGCCAAGGAAGTGAAGATCTACAACCTGCACCGCTTCCTGGTGGAGCGCTACCGGCGCCTGTCGGTGGCGCTGTTCCAGGCCAACCGCGCCCTGGCCCGGCGGCGTGCGTTCTGGGGCACGCTGCTGGCCGCACTGGGCACACTGGGCTACTACACAGCGTACGCCTACATCGCCTGGCGCACGGTGCGCGGCGACTTTTCGATCGGCGACCTGACCTTCCTCGCCGGCAGCTTCCTGCGCCTGCGCCAGCTGCTGGAGGGCCTGTTGATCGGGTTCTCGCAGGTGGCCAGCCAGGCGCTGTACCTGGATGACCTGTTCTCGTTCTTCCAGATCCAGCCGGAAATCCACTCGCGCGAAGGGGCCGTGCGCGTGCCGCAGCCGATCCGGCAGGGCTTCGTGTTCGAGAACGTCGGCTTCCGCTACCCGGATGCCGAGCAATGGGCGGTGCGCCACCTTGATTTCCAGCTGCAGGCCGGCGAAGTACTGGCCCTGGTCGGTGAAAACGGCGCCGGCAAGACCACGCTGGTGAAGCTGCTGGCGCGGCTGTACGAACCGGACGAGGGCCGCATCCTGCTCGATGGGCGCGACCTGCGCGACTACGACCTGGACGACCTGCGCGCCAATCTCGGGGTGATCTTCCAGGACTTCGTGCGCTACAACCTCAGCGCCGGCGAGAACATCGGCGTCGGCCAGGTCGAGGCGATGGACGACCAGGCGCGCATCGCCGACGCCGCACGGCGCGGAATGGCCGAGGAAGTGATCGACGACCTGCCCGGCGGCTACGACCAGCTGATCGGCCGCCGCTTCAAGCAGGGCGTGGACCTGTCCGGCGGCCAATGGCAGAAGATCGCCATCGCCCGCGCATGGATGCGCAATGCGCAGGTGATGATCCTGGATGAGCCAACGGCAGCGCTGGATGCGCGAAGTGAGTTCGAGGTGTTCCAGCGGTTCAGGGAACTGGCGGATAATCGCACCGCAGTGCTGATTTCCCACCGTTTCTCCTCGGTACGCATGGCCGATCGCATCCTGGTGCTGGCCGATGGCCGGATCGAGGCCAGCGGCACCCATGAAGAGCTGATGGCCCAGGGCGGCCGCTACGCCGAGCTGTTCGAGCTGCAGGCGGCCGGCTACCGCTGAGAACGCCTCTCGTTCCGCCTAATGAGAACCTGTCTCATTTGAGATAGAATCACCCCGACGACTTCCGATAGATACGCCCATGTCCTCCGCTTTTGGCGCCGAAACGGTGCTTGAGGTCCGTCATTGGACCGATGCCTACTTCAGCTTCACCCTCACCCGCGACAGCGGTTTCCGCTTCGAGAACGGCCAGTTCGTGATGATCGGCCTGGAAACCGAGGCGCGGCCGCTGCTGCGCGCGTATTCCATCGCCAGCGCCAACTGGGAAGAGCATCTGGAGTTCTTCAGCATCAAGGTGCAGGACGGCCCGCTGACCTCGCGCCTGCAGCACATCAAGCCGGGTGACAAGGTGCTGGTCGGCAAGAAGCCCACCGGCACCCTGCTGATCAGCGATCTGCACCCCGGCAAGAACCTGTACCTGCTGGGCACCGGCACCGGCATGGCGCCGTGGCTGTCGGTCATCAAGGACCCGGAAACCTACGAGCGCTTCGAGAAGGTGATCCTCTGCCACGGCGTGCGCTACGAGAAGGACCTGGCCTACCGCGATTACTTCGAGAAGGAACTGCGTGAGCACGAGTTCCTGGGCGAGATGATCGGCGACAAGCTGCTGTACTACCCGGCCGTCACCCGCGAGCCGTTCGCCAACCAGGGCCGCCTGACCCAGCTGATGGAAAGCGGCGAGATGCAGCGCACCCTCGGCCTGCCGGAGCTGAGCCCGGAGAACGACCGCGCGATGATCTGCGGCAGCCCGCAGATGCTGGCCGACCTGCGCAGCGTGCTCGATGCCCGTGGTTTCCAGGTCTCGCCGCGCATCGGCCAGCCGGGCCACTACGTGTTCGAGCGCGCGTTCGTCGAGAAATAAGCAAAAAGGGGACGGAGGGGATTAAGTCGTTTGTGCACAAACGACTTAATCCCCTCCGTCCCCTTTTCGGGTTCGTCTCACAGCAGCGCTTCGATCTCGCCGCGCAGCTGCTCCGGCCTGGTGGTGGGCGCGTGACGCGACACCACCTGCCCCTGGCGGTCGACCAGGAACTTGCTGAAATTCCACTTGATGCGGGCGCTACCCAGCAGGCCGCGCTTCTCGCGTGACAGCCATGCCCACAACGGATCAGCCCCGTCGCCGTTGACCTCGATCTTCTCCGACAGCGGGAAGCTGACCGGGTAGTCCAGCGAACAGAACTGGCGGATCTGCGCGGCGTCGCCCGGTTCCTGTGCACCGAACTGGTTGCATGGGAACCCGATCACCACCAGGCCACGCTCGCGATACTCCTGCCACAGCTGTTCCAGCCCGGTGTACTGCGGGGTGAAGCCACAGCGGCTGGCGACATTGACCAGCAGCATCGGGTGCCCCTGGTACCGGGCCAGGGCCTGCGGCTGGCCGTCGAGGTCGCGGAAGCTGAAGTCGTAGGCAGTGGTCATGGCAGCGGGCCGTGGGCGATGAATGCATGGTACCCGCGCCCGGCCCCGGCAACATGCCTTTTGACACAAGTGCGGGCGCGGCCGGCCGGGTTACCCTCGGGCCCTTGTTTGCCTTACCGGAGTTCCTACCTTGACCACTCGCCTTGCCCTTGCCGTGGCCATGTCCCTCGGCCTTGCCCTGCCCGCCTTCTCGGCCGGCGCCGCCACCCCGGCTGCCAGCACCCATGCCCAGCAGGCCAATCCGTTCTTCGCCGAAAGCCCGCTGCCGCTGCACTTCCCGCAGTTCGACAAGATCAAGGACAGCGACTTCGCCCCGGCCTTCGACGCCGGCATGGCGCAGCAGCTGAAGGAAGTGGAGGCGATCGCCAACAACAAGGCCAAGCCGACCTTCGACAACACCATCATCGCCTTGGAAAAGAGCGGTGACATCCTCGACCGTGCGACCACCGTGTTCTTCAGCCTGGTCGGCGCCGACACCAACGACACCCGCAAGAAGCTGCAGGCTGATTACTCGGCGAAGTTCGCCGCGCACAGCGATGCGATCGCGCTGAACGGCAAGCTGTTCGCCCGCATCCAGGCGCTGTACGACACCCGCAGCCAGCTGGGCCTGGACGCCGAAGGCGTGCGCCTGGTCGAGAAGTACTACGACAACTACGTGCGCGCCGGCGCCAAGCTGTCCGAGGCTGACAAGGCCACGCTGAAGGCGATGAACGCCGAGCTGGCCAACCTGGGCACCAAGTTCAGCCAGAACGTGCAGTCGGAAGTGAACGCTTCGGCGATCACCGTCGACGACGTCAAGGAACTGGACGGCCTGTCCAAGGAGCAGATCGCCGCCGCCGCCGAAGCCGCCAAGGCCCGCGGCCAGGACGGCAAGTACGTGATCACCCTGCTCAACACCACCGGCCAGCCGCCGCTGACCAACCTGGCCAACCGCGCCCTGCGCCAGAAGATCTACGAAGCGTCGGTGAGCCGCGGCAGCCGCGGCGGTGAGTTCGACAACACCGCTCTGGTCTCGCGCATCATGCAGCTGCGCGCCGACAAGGCCAAGCTGATGGGCTTCCCGAACTTCGCCGCCTACAACCTGACCAACCAGACCGCCAAGACCCCCGAAGCGGTCAACGCGATGCTGGGCAAGCTGGCCCCGGCCGCGGTGGCCAACGCCAAGCGTGAAGCCGCCGACCTGCAGGCGATGATCGACCAGGAACAGAAGGCCGCTGGCAAGCCGACGTTCAAGCTGGAACCGTGGGACTGGGCCTTCTACAGCGAGAAGGTGCGCCAGGCCAAGTACAACTTCGACGAGTCGCAGCTGAAGCCGTACTTCGAAATGAAGAACGTGCTGGAGAACGGCGTGTTCTACGCCGCGGGCCAGGAATTCGGCCTGACCTTCAAGCAGCGCACCGACCTGCCGGTCTACCACGATGACGTCACCGTCTACGACGTGTTCGACGCCGACGGCAGCCAGCTGGCGATCTTCATCTTCGACCCGTATGCACGCGCCTCCAAGCGCGGTGGCGCGTGGATGAACTCCTACGTCTCGCAGTCCAAGCTGACCGGCTTCAAGCCGGTGGTCGCCAATCACCTGAACATTCCGAAGCCGCCGGCCGGCCAGCCGACCCTGCTGACCTGGGACGAGGTGAACACCACGTTCCACGAGTTCGGCCACGCCCTGCACGGCATGTTCTCCAACGTGAAGTACCCGTACTTCTCGGGCACCTCGGTGCCGCGTGACTTCGTCGAGTTCCCCTCGCAGGTCAACGAGATGTGGGCCGACAACCCGGTCATCCTGAAGAACTACGCCAAGCACTACCAGAATGGTTCGGCGATGCCGCAGGCACTGCTGGACAAGGTGCTGGCGGCAGCCAAGTTCAACCAGGGCTTCGCCACCACCGAGTACCTGGGTGCGGCCATGCTGGACCAGCGCTGGCACCAGATCGGCGCCGACCAGGTGCCGGCCGCCAAGGACGTGATGGCCTTCGAGCGCGCCGCGCTGGAGAAGGACGGCATCTACTACGCGCCGGTCCCGCCCCGCTACAAGACCCCGTACTTCAGCCACATCATGGGCGGCTACTCGGCCGGCTACTACGCCTACATCTGGTCGGAAGTGCTCGACGCCAACACCCAGAAGTGGTTCAAGGACAACGGCGGCCTGAGCCGCAAGAACGGCGACCACTTCCGCGCCACCCTGCTGTCCAAGGGCGGCAGCGTGGATGCCATGCAGCTGTTCCGCGATTTCGCCGGCCACGAGCCGCAGATCGAACCGCTGCTGGAAAAGCGTGGCCTGACCGGCGCCGGCAACTGATCGCCAGCGCAGTCGCCTGAAACGAAAACCGCCCGGGAGACCGGGCGGTTTTTTTGTTGTGGTTGGGGTCAGAGCCCTTTCTGCGAAAAGGGATCTGACCCCGGGGTCTCCGCCCCGTGCTGGCTTCAGCGTGGCGCCACGTACCCACCTGGCACGCCTTCCGGCGACAGCACCAGCTGCCACAGCTGCGCGTGCCGGCAACGGAAGGTGGCCATCGACCCGGCCAGGTAGAAGCGCCACATGCGCCGGAAGTGCTCGTCGTAGCGCGCATCCAGCCGCGGCCACGCCGCTTCCACGTTGCGCCGCCAGGCCTGCAGGGTCAGGTCGTAATCGGTGCCGAAGTTGTGCCAGTCCTCCAGCACGAAGCGGCCCTCGAACGCCTTGGTGATCTGCACCGCCGATGGCAGCATCGAGTTGGGAAAGATGTAGCGCGCGATCCACGGGTCCGTACGATGCCGCGAGATGTTGGTGCCGATGCTGTGCAGCAGCAGCAGGCCGCGCGGTGACAGGCAACGCCTGGCCACCTCGAAGAAGCTGGCGTAGTTCTTGTCGCCGACGTGCTCGAACATGCCGATCGAGAAGATCGCATCGAACGGCTCGTGCAGTTCGCGGTAGTCCTGCAGGCGGATCTCGATCGGCAGGCCGGCGCACAGTTCGCGGGCGAACTCGGCCTGCTCCTGCGAAATGGTCACGCCGACGCCACTGACACCGTAGCGCTCGGCGGCGAACTTCAGGGCTTCGCCCCAGCCACAGCCGATGTCCAGTACACGCTGCCCCGGGCGCAGGCCCAGCTTGCGGCAGACCAGGTCAAGCTTGGCTTCCTGCGCGGCGTCGAGATCGCCGGCATTGCGCCAGTAGCCACAGCTATAGACCAGGCGCTGGCCCAGCATGGCCTGGTAGAGATCATTGCCGAGGTCGTAGTGGCGGCGGCCCACCTCGTAGCTGCCCTGTCCCACCTGCAGGTTGAACAGGCGCGCCTTCAGTGCATCGGCCACTTCGCGCCAACCGTGCACCCGTTCGTCCAGGTGCGCCTGCATCAGGTGGACAAGGAAGTCGTCCAGGACGTTGGCATCCCACCAACCGTCCATGTAGCTCTCGCCGAGGCCAAGCGAGCCGTGCGCCATGACCCGCGCGAAGAAGCGCGGGTCATGCACCTGGATATCTTGTGGCTGGGTACCGCCGATGCGGACCCCGGCTTCCTGCAGCAGGCCGGCGACCCGCTCCTGCAACCCTGTATCCACGCCACCTCCTCGACTGCGGTCAACCGCGTGCGAACAGCTCCACGTAGTCCTTGGCCACGTGCGGCAACAGCACCGCCGCCGGTACATCGGCGGTCTGGGTGCCGTCCGAGTATGGACCCACCTGGTACGGCGGGAAAACAAAGCGCAGCGCGGTGATCTGCCCCTTGTCGTCGGTCAGCGGCTGGAACTGGCTGAAATTGTCGGCCTGCGGGCCGGTGCCGTCGGCAATCATGCGCGATGCGTTGCGCAGCGATTCCTGCAGCTGGGCCGGATCCATGTCCTCACCGCTGAGGCGGGTGGCCACGCGTTCACGCAGCTGGTCGGCGACGAAATCGCTGATCGCCTTCCAGCCCTTGGCATCGGCCACCAGCTTTTCGGCGCTGAGCATCTGCTGATGCTGCGGCAGCCACACGAAGCGGGCCACCAGCGGTTCGCCATGGGCGCCACCGGTGTAGCGGCTGCCATCGGCACTGACCACCACCAGCTGCGGGGTTTCCAGCAGCTTCTCGAAGCTCAGCGACAGCTCGTACGGCATGGTCGGCTTGTCATTGCCCAGCCCGTCCAGCGCCTGTTGCAGGTCACTGCGCGCACTCGTCGCATAGCTCTGCAGCGCGCGGGCCAGGCCCGGGTAGCGGTCGATGCCGGCCGGGTAGCTGATACCCACCACTTCGCGTTCGTTGTTCTCGATCACGTCGCGCAGGTCCAGCGGCGCTTCCGTGGCCGGCGTTTCACCTGCGGCGGTGGCCTCGGCGGCAGGCGCAGCGTCGGTCGCCGGTGCCGGCTCGCTTTCACGCTGGCAACCGGCCAGCAACAGCACGCCCACCACGCCGGCCAGCACGCTGCCGTGCAATGGCCGGTTGTTTCCAATCTTCATCGGGATCCCCTGTTCATGTTTGTACATCATCGCCTGCCATGGCTGAAGCGTGGCCCGCTGGCATTCAGCCAACGAGCAGGTCGTGGTACTCCTCATGTCGCTGCAGGAAGGCCTCGGCGTAGGAACACGCCGGCACCACCTTGTACTTCTGCTCACGGGCAAAACGCAGCGCCACACGGGTCAGCTCACCGGCGATGCCTCGGCCGGCAATCGGCTCGGGCACCTCGGTATGCGTGATGACCATGCGCCTGCGTTTGATCTGGTAGTCCAGCACCGCCAGCTGTCCGCGCACACGGGCGGTGAAGCGATGGTTGGCCAGGTCGTGTTCGACCTCGTAGGCCAGACCGGGGGGCGTGACCGAAGCCATGGAACTGTCTCCTGCGGCGACTGCGTGGATGGTGCGCAGCCGGGCGCCATGATCGCGTGAAGCCTGAACAGGGGCAAGTCCGTTCCATTCACGTCAGTTTGCGACCCTCAAGCTGGAGCGCTGGCGGCCGCTATCGCCTGTGGAGGGGTACGGCCAGGCTGGCACGGCCCTTGCGACCGTTGATCATGCGCACCACCGCGGAGGCTCCGATGCACCCCAGCGATTCCCATTCAGATACCGACCGCGCCCTGCTGGAGGGCCTGCTGCAACTGGCCGTGGAGGGGCAGACCCAGGACCAGGATTTCCAGCGCATCGGCGAAGAAGTGTTCGCCCGCCTGCTGGATACCTACGGTCAGCAGCCCACGCTCTGAAACAGCGGGGGCGGATCGCTGCCGATCCGCCCCGCTCCCGTCATCAACCGCCGCCGAGGCGGAAGGTCGGGTTGGAGAGTTCGCGCAGGAAGTGAGTGAAGATGCTCGGCTGCATGGCCAGCATGAAGATCACGCCGAACGCCGCGCCTGCCAGGTGCGCGCTGTGGTTGATGCGGTCACCGCCGCGCTTGTCCATCCAGATGCTGTAGCCGACGTAGAACGCGGCGTAGACGATGGCCGGCGCCGGGATGAAGAACACCAGGATGATCGACCACGGCTTGATCAGGATGAAGGCGAACAGCACCGCCGACACCGCACCGGACGCACCCAGGCTGAGGTAGTTCGGGTTCTTCTGGTTCTTCAGGTAGCTGGGCAGGATCGAGACCAGCAGCGCACCGATGTAGAACGCCGGGTAGGTCAGGTAGCTGCCGGTCAGCTGCACCATCACGCTCTCGATGAATCCCCCGAAGAAGAACAGGGTGATCATGTTGAAGATCAGGTGCGACCAGTCGGCGTGGATGAAGCCATAGGTCACCAGCCGGTCGTACTGGCGGTGACGGTCGACGGCTGGCGGCCACAGGATCAGGCGGTCGGCCAGCTTGCGGTTGTTGAACGCCATCCACGACAGGATGGCGGTGATGGCGATCAACAGCAGATTGACGGGGGTCATGTCAGGCTCAGGCGCTACGGTAGTTGTCGACCATACGATAGCGTTTCGCATACCAACCGAAGGCCAACGCCGCGACGAAGGCGAAACTGGCGAAGAAGAACATCAGGAACGCCGCTTCACTCAGGCCCGTACTGGCGATCTTGTGGGTCACCGCATCGTTGCGCACCGCCGCGTTGGACAGCAGCACCCACAGGTTGCCGATGGTGGTGGTCAGGTTCCAGAAGCTCATCACCACGCCCTTCATCGCCTGCGGCGCCTGGCTGTAGGCGAACTCCAGGCCGGTGGCCGAGACCAGCACCTCACCGAAGGTCAGCAGCGCATACGGCAGCATCTGCCAGAAGATCGACATGGCGTTGCCGCCGTCCATCACCACCTGGATGCCGCCGACCACGATCCAGGCCAGGCCGCTGAAGGCGATGCCGGCGGTCATGCGGCGCAGCGCGGTCGGCTCGAAGCCGAAGCGGCGCAGGGCCGGGTACAGCACCAGGTTGTTGAACGGAATCAGGATCATCACCAGCAGCGGGTTCAGTGCCTGCATCTGCGAGGCGGTGAACCAGCTCGGCATCTGCATCTGCTGGCCCTGCAGGACCCAGGTCGAGGCCTTCTGGTCGAACAGCGAGAAGAACGGCGTGGTCAACGCGAAGATCACCAGCACCCGCAGCACCGAGCGCACGCCTTCGACGGCTTCGGCCGGATGCTGGCCACGGGCGCGATCGAGCTGCAGCCAAGTGCCACCGCCGATACCGGCCAGGATCGATACCAGCGCCAGGCACAGGCAGATGACAATGCCCAACGAGCCAACCAGGCCGAACGAGGCCACTGCCAGCACCAGGCCGAGCACGGCGATCACCAGGCCCGGACGGCCCTGGCCGGCCACGCGCGCGGTCAGCGCGGTGCGTACCACGTTGGCGAACGAATGCGGATCCTTCGGCGGCAGTGGCACCAGCACGTAGCGCTTGCGGCCCAGCCAGAACACGAAGGTGGCGATGAACATCAGGATGCCCGGGATGCCGAACGCCCACTGCGGGCCCCAGTTCTTCAGCACCAGCGGGATCAGCAGCGAGGCGAACAGCGAGCCGAAATTGATGATCCAGTAGAAGGCATCGAAGACGACCTTGGCCAGGTGCTTGTTGCTCTGGTCGAACTGGTCACCCATGAACGAGGCCACCAGCGGCTTGATGCCACCGGCGCCGAGCGCGATCAGGCCCAGGCCGAGGAAGAAGCCTTCGCGGCTGTTCTCGAACAGCGCCAGGCACAGGTGGCCGGCGCAGTAGACCAGGCTGAACCAGAGAATGGTGTGGTACTTGCCGAAGAACCTGTCGGCCAGCCAGCCACCGAGCAGCGGGAAGAAATACACGCCGATCATGAAGCTGTGCATGATGTCCTTGGCTTCACCGGCACGGCCTTCCGCCGTGATTTCCTGCAGCAGCAGCGAGGTGATCAGGAACTGCACCAGGATGTTGCGCATCCCGTAGAAACTGAACCGTTCGCAGGCCTCATTGCCGATGATGTACGGAATCTGGCGCGGCATCTTTCCCTGGCCGGCGATGGGGGCGACTGCGTCGTGGCTCATCCTGTAAGGCATTCCTGCAAAGCGAAAGGCGCAAGATTACCGGAACCGGGGCTTGCGAAGCACGCTGCAGGGCTGCATGACAACGGTGCCAATCCATGGCAGGCAGCGACACTCCGTGCCGGAAGTCACGGCACCTGCACGACAAAAGCGTAAACTTATCGTTATGCGCCCCCTCGCCCCCGCCCGTCTCCTGCTCAGTTGCCTGGTGCTGCTGATGGCGTTGCAGGCACAGGCGCGGCCGCAGGCAACGGCCGCCACTGCCAGTGACAACGAGCCCCGGCAACTCACCGTGGCCGCGCTGGAACTGCCCAGCCGTGATGATGCGCATTGGAAGCAGCGCCGCGAGCAGGTCGCGCAACTGCTGACCGAGCTGCAGCCGGACGTGATCTCGGTGCAGCAGGTGCTGCAGCAGCAGGGCCGCAATCCAGCCTGCTGGCTGGCCAGCCGGCTGCGCTACAGCTGCGACTTCGTTACCGCCGATCCGCCCAGCCAGCCGTTGCGGCATGGCAACGCGATGCTGACCCGGCTGCCGGTCAGCGAGGATGGCGTGACCCTGCTGCACCCACCCGGCACCTTCAGCGCCGCCGGCATGATGCGGCTGAAGCTGGGCGAGGCACTGGTCAACATCTATGTGGCACGGCTGCGCCCGGACCCGGACGAGGCCACCGCCCGCCAGCATCAGACCAGCGACCTGATGACCTGGATCGGCGCCACCGCCGAGGGCATGCCCAGCCTGATCGCCGGCGATTTCTCCGCCAACACGGTGGAACTGGTGCGCAGCACGCCCGGCTTCCAGCCGGCCCGGCGCAATCCCGGCGGCCGCGCCGAGGCGCCTGCGGCCAGTGGCGGTGGCAGTAGTGGCCATGGCCTGGATGTGCTGTTCCAGGTCAAGCACTTCGGCGGCATCCGCCAGCAGCCGATCCTGCTGCCAGCCGACGGCGACCTGCCCGGCCTGCGCCTGGGCGTGATGGCTACGCTGCGGCTGCAGGGTGATACGGCCACCGCGGAATAGGTAGTGCCGGCCGCTGGCCGGCTCCTCGGGTACCACACGATTGCCGGCCAGCGGCCGGCACTACCGAATGACTCCTGCAACAGAAAAGGCCGGGGTCTCCCCCGGCCTTCTCACTTCATCCCGTTACCGCGATCAGGCGATCGCTTCCTGGTAACGGCGCTCGACTTCGTTCCAGTCGATGACGTTGAAGAACGCGCCGATGTATTCCGGACGACGGTTCTGGTACTTCAGGTAGTACGCGTGTTCCCACACGTCCAGGCCGAGGATGGGGGTGTTGCCTTCCATCAGCGGGCTGTCCTGGTTGCCGGTGCTCTCGACCACGACCTTCTTGTCCGGGGTCACGCTCAGCCACGCCCAGCCGCTGCCGAAACGGGTCAGCGCCGCCTTGGTGAAGGCGTCCTTGAACTTGTCGAAGCCGCCCAGGTCCTTGTCGATGGCCTTGGCCACGTCGCCCACCGGGTTGCCGCCAGCATTCGGAGCCATCACGGTCCAGAACAGCGAGTGGTTGGCATGGCCGCCACCGTTGTTGCGCACCGGACCCTGCAGGTTCTCCGGCAGCGACTTGAGCTTCTTCACCAGTTCTTCGACCGGCAGGTCAGCGTACTCGGTGCCTTCCAGCGCCGCGTTGACGTTGTTGATGTAGGTCTGGTGATGCTTGGTGTGATGGATTTCCATCGTCGCCGCATCGATATGCGGTTCCAGCGCGTCGTAGGCGTAGGACAGCTTGGGCAGGGTATAGGCCATGATGCATCTCCTGATTGCGAGGGCACCCGACGGTGTCGGGCGTTGCGCGGTGAATGATGGGGACAGACCGCCAGATTACCAAGGGGGATGTAAAGGAAATTGCGTCCTGCCAGTGAGCATGACGGCAATTGTTACGCAGCAGTGACGCGACGCCGTCCTCATGCACCGTGCAGCGCACAGGCGCTACAGTGCCCGCACCACCCTCGCCCGCCCCTGCCCATGCGCAACCCCCGGCTGCTGATCACCGCCATCGCCCTGCTGCTGCTCGGCCTGGTCGTCAACCATTTCATGCAGCGCCCGCCTGTGCCGCAGTTCGCGCCGGACCTGCAGGGTGCGCCTGCCGCGCGCGCGCCTGCCACGGCCGCAACCGGCAACGACAGCGGCCTGCCCGCATTCCTGCCCGCCGAAGCCCGGCAGACCATCGCCCTGATCCAGCGTGGCGGCCCGTTCCCGCACCGCCAGGACGGCAGCACCTTCGGCAACCGCGAGCAGCAGCTGCCGCAGCGCCCGCGCGGCTACTACCGCGAATACACCGTCGACACCCCCGGTGCGCGCACCCGTGGCGCTCGCCGCATCGTCACCGGCGGCGATCCGCCGGAGGCGTGGTACTACACCGACGACCACTACGAATCGTTCCGCAGCTTCACCGTACCGGCCCAGGGAGCGCAGTGATGAGCCACGATGATTTCGGCCTCGGCCTGCATGACATCAACAATGCCGGCGTTTACGCCATCGACAGCGACGACATCGGCGCACTGGCCGCGGCGATGCGCGATGCCGGGCTGAAGGTGATCCGCATCGACCTGGAAGGCGTGGCCGACAAGCGCACCCTGCTGGCCCGGCTGGCCGCGCAACTGGATTTCCCTGCCGGCTTCGGCGGCAACTGGGATGCGCTGTCGGACAACCTGCGCGACCTGCAGTGGCTGCCGGCCAACGGCTACGCACTGTTCCTGGCCGACGTGGACACGTTGCGCGCCTCCACGCAGAAGGACTTTGACACGTTGCTGGACGTGATGGACGAAGCCAGCCGCGACTGGGTTGGCCGCGACGTGCCGTTCTGGGTGTTCCTGTCGCAGAGCGCGTGAGGTCATCGCCCAGGTAGAGGCCGACTTTGGTCGGCGCACGTGCATCCGGTAGATGCCGACCTTGGTCGGCGCTTCTGTGCCAACCAAGGTTGGCACCTACCAAAGTGCGAGCCGGCCAGCAGGTCGGCCGAGACGTGCCGTTCTGGGTGTTTCTGTCGCAGAGCGCGTGAGGTCACCGCCCACGTAGACGCCGACCCTGGTCGGCGCACGTGCTCCGGTAGATGCCGACCTTGGTCGGCGCTTCTGTGCCAACCAAGGTTGGCACCTACCAAAGCGCGAGCCGGCCATCAGGTTGGCGGAGACGTGCCGTTCTGGGTGTTTCTGTCGCAGAGCGCGTGAGGTCACCACCCAGGTAGAGGCCGCCCCTGGTCGGCGCACGTGCTCCGGTAGATGCCGACCTTGGTCGGCGCTTCTGTGCCAACCAAGGTTGGCACCTACCAAAGTGCGAGCCGGCCAGTGGGTTGGCGGAGACCTGCCGTTCTGGATGTTTCTGTCGCAGAGCGCGTGAGGTCATCGCCCAGGTAGATGCCGACCTTGGTCGGCGCACGTGCATCCGGTAGATGCCGACCTTGGTCGGCGCTTCTGTGCCAACCAAGGTTGGCACCTACCAAAGCGCGCCAGCATGGCCGTCACATCCCGCGATGGGTCCATCGAAAAGCCCCCTTGTTGTTCAAGGGGGCGCGCCAACGGCGCGGGGATAAGGAAGCATGCGTGGACAGCGGGAGCCGTTAGCGGCTCCCGTTGTCTTCCTGCAGCTCTTTCTTGAACGGGATGTCCGGCGGCGGTCGTGCCACCGCTGGCTGGTCCAACATGTTCGGATTGGTCAGGCCACAGCCACCACCGGCCTGCAGGATCGAGATCACGCAGGAGATCTTCGTGCTGGTACCCGGCAACGGGATCTCCATCGCCTTGACGCCCTTGCGCACCCATTCGGCCAGCAGCGATTCCTGCGGCACCCAGTACTTGTCGAACGAAGTGGGCGTGTAGTCGTACGGCGGTCGCTTCAGCCAGGTGCCCGATTGCGCGATGCGTTCCTTGCTCCAGCCGTCGTTGGCGCCACCGGGCGCACCGCGCTCGGCACGCCCCTCGCCTTCCTGGCCCGGCACGCGGACGCTGCCATCGGCATTGAACAGGTCACTGCCCTTGCCGCTGGTACTGGCCTGGCGGGCGCCCTTGTTGGCGCCGTCCTGGTTGCGGCTCGATGCCCCCCAGTCATCGCCCTTGGCGGGCGTGGCCCAGTTGCCCGGATTGGGGGCCGGGCGCGCTCCAGCCTGGGCCGGGGTCGTGCTGGATGCAGCAGGCCGCGCGGCGCTGCTGCTCGCCTGCGTCGCGCTGCCATTGGCCGCCGGCGCGGGCGTTACCGCGGGTGCATTGCCACTGGAAGACGAAGGGGCTGCCACCGGTGCCGAGGCTACTTCGCGCTCGCGCACCTGTACGTCACGACCCGCCGGCGCATGCACTGCCGGTTCACGACCGGCGACGGCCGCCATCCGCACCTGCGGATCGACCACCGCCTGCACTTCACGCTCGCGCACCTGTACGTCGCGCTGCGGCACGCGCACCTGCACATCGGCCGTGCGCAGTGGCTGCGACACCACCGGTGCATCGACCGTACTGACTTCGCGCTCCTGCACCGGGATGTCACGCAGCTGCGGCGTCCGCACCGCGATCTGCGGCGCACGCATCGCGGTTAGGGTTGGCGGCGCCTGCACCGGCTGCACGCTGCGCTCGCGCACCGTGGGCGTGGTGTCACGCGGCACGATGCTGACCTCGGTGCGCGGCACGCTGATCGGCGGCACCACGAAATCCGTGCTGGCCTGCGCCACTTCGGTGGCCTGCACCGGCGAGGGTGGCGGGGCCGCAAGCGGGGCCGGCTCGGCTTCGGCCGGCGGCGACGGCACGCTGGCTGTCGGTGCTGGAGCCGGTGCAGGCGCAGGCGCCGACGCGGCCGCAGGACGCGGCTCAGGTGCAGTCGCGGCCCCTGCTGCCTGGCCGGCGGCAACCTGGCCGGCCGGTGCAGCCGCAGCCGCCCCGGCACCCGGCTGATCGCCTCCGCCCTCCTGGGAGGCGCGGCCGACGAATTCCACCTGCACACGCTCGCCTTCGGCGCCCTCTGCTTCCGGTGCCGTGGTGCGGATCACCGCAACCCACAGCAGCAGCATGAAGAACAGCAGGTGCAGCAGCGCGCTGGCCAACGCCGAGGTCCAGCGCATCCAGCGCTGATCGCGCGGCGCAGCGTCCCAGTCCTGCCAGAACAACCGGCGCAGCGCCTGCCACGGCGACAGCCGGGGTGATTGGCCCGGCGCTCCAGGCAGCGGGCGCGGCAGCAATACCGCAATCACTTCGCGGGCGTGGAACGGCCGCGGCAGCGGGCCCAGCGAGCGCAGCCACAGCGCCCAGCCATAGGGCAGGCGCGTGGACTTCTCGAGGACGGCGCGTGGCTGCTGGCGGGCCAGCAGCAGTTCGATGAGTTGCTCGGCCCGGGTCAGAGGCACGCGTCAGCGGTCAGGCGACGTTGCCGCGCGGGATATACGGCGCGTGGCCGCTGTCATGGTCGGTCGCGTCGCGCACGGCGGTCACGCCCGGCACGCGGCCCATCAGGGTCTTCTCGATGCCCTGCTTGAGCGTCACGTCGGCCATGCCACAGCCCTGGCAGCCACCACCGAAGCGAAGCAGCACCACGCCGTCGGACGAGACTTCCTGCACGGCCACCTTGCCGCCATGCGAGGCCAGCTGCGGATTGACTTCGTTTTCCACCACCCAGTGCACGCGCTCGACCAGCGAAGCGGCATCGCCGGGGGCCTCGCCCTTGATGCGCGGCGCCTTGATGGTCAACTGCTGGGTACCGGCGGTGCCGGCGACGATGTCGATCTCGGCGCCATCGAGCCAGCCGACGCTGCTCGCATCGACGTAGAGGGTGAAGCCATCGCAGTCCACCGCCCACTCGTCACCGAGCAGGTCGGTCGGTTCGGCGAACTCCAACCGGGCATCGGCGCGCGGGGTGCCGGGCTCGACCGCACTCAAGCGCACGCCCATGCCGGGCACGCCCTCGCGTTCGATCAGCTTGCGGAAATGGGTCTGGGCAGTGTCGGAGATCTGGATCATCAGGCTATTCTAGCCAAGTAAGCGTCAACCGCTCATTCGGTTTATACACCGTCCGGCGCATTGTTCAGTCAACACGAGGTGGAGATTCCCATGGCCGACCTGATTCCACTGGCCCAGGCCCGTTGCGTGCCGCGCAAAGGCAGCGATCACAAGCTTGGCGAAGCCCGCCTGGCCGAACTGCTGCCGCAGATTCCCGGCTGGGAGCTGAGCGAGGGCGGCCAGGCCCTGTCGCGCACCTTCCGCTTCAAGGATTACTACGCCACCATGGCCTTCGTGAACGCGCTGGCCTGGATCGCCCATCGCGAGGACCACCATCCGGACCTGGGCGTGCACTACGACCGCGCGGTCGTGCGCTTCTCCACCCACGATGTGGGCGGCCTGAGCGAGAACGACTTCATCTGTGCGGCGAAGACTTCGGCCCTGACGGAGCAACTGCCATGAACGTACGTTTGCTGAGCCTGTCCCTGATCGCTGCGACCGGCCTGGCCGGCTGTGGCGCGTCCGAACCAGCGGCACCACCACCGCCGCCGCCCACCGAAGTCGCAGCGGTGAAGACACCGCCGCCGCAGTACCCGCTTGAGCTGGCCTGCATGGGTGTGGGCGGCACCAGTACCTTCAAGGTGACCATCGGCACCGATGGCAAGCCGAGCGAAGTGGCTCTGCTGACCGGCGCCGGCAACCCTCAGCTGGACGAGCTGGCCAGGACCGCCGTGCAGGGCTGGCAGTTCAATGCCGCCACCCGCAACGGCCAGCCGGTGCCGGCCACGATCCAGGTGCCGGTGAGCTTCAACCCGCCGCAGCCGAAGCCGGACCAGTGCTTCGCCATCGAAGAACGCCTGCGCCGCGGCGGCTGATCGCGCGCGCCCCGACGAGGCCAGCCGACGCCCGCCTCGCCCTCCCCGCCCCGGGTTCATCCGGGGCGGTTGTCTGTTGACCAGGACCGCGTCGGTACATGCTGCAGATTCCCCCCGAAAATGTCTGGATCGCACTGGCGGTCACCCTCGCGGCCGGCCTGGCCACCGCCATCGGCAGCCTGCTGGTGCTGTTCTCGCGCCGCCCCAACCCGCGCCTACTGGCCTTCGGCCTGGCCTTCGCCGGCGGTGCGATGGTCTATGTGTCGCTGTCGGAGATCCTCAACAAGTCCATTGCCTCGTTCGCACTGGCCTATGGCGAGCGCACCGGCTTCACCTACGGCACTCTGGCCTTCCTGCTGGGCGTGATCGTGATCGTGCTGATCGACCACTTCATCCCCAACCCGCATGACAGCCTGGACAAGCAGGACCCGGCATTCCGCGAGAACAGCCGCGAGTACCTGAAGCGCGTCGCCCTGCTGACCTCGATCGCGATCACTGCGCACAACTTCCCGGAAGGGTTGGCAACCTTCTTCGCGACGCTGGAAAGCCCGTCGGTGGGCATGCCGCTGGCCTTCGCCATCGCCATCCACAACATCCCCGAGGGCATTGCGATTGCAGTGCCGGTGTACTTCGCCACCCAGAACAAGCTGTATGCATTCAGCGCCAGCCTGCTGTCCGGCCTGGCCGAACCGGTAGGCGCGGCGCTGGGCTACTGGCTGCTGTCCGGGTCGCTGTCGCACGCCACCTTCGGCTGGGTGTTCGGGCTGATCGCCGGCGTGATGGTGTTCCTGGCACTGGACGAGCTGCTGCCGGCGGCCAAGCGCTATGCCAAGGGCCACGAGACGGTTTACGGGCTGGTGGCGGGCATGGGCACGCTGGCGATCAGCCTGGTGCTGTTCAAGTGGTGAGGGGTTTGCGGCCAACGGGCTGAGCCCCCTCGCGGCTGGTACGTCCCGCAGCATCGAGAGGTCACGGGCGGGGGCGGCTTGCAGGGGACGCCGTGAATCCATCCATGGAGGCTTGGCCGCCGCATCCATGCGGCGGACACCCCTGCAAGCCGCCCCCGCCCGTGCCCCGTCATTTTTCTGTGCGTGCCAGCCACGCGATGAAAGAATAAGAAAGCGAAGCCCGCGCTGCGCGCGCGAGTCGAGCGTCGCTCGACTCTACAAAGGCTACGTGCGGGTATGGGTCTACGCTGCGGCTGCCTGGTCCGCCTTGTAGCTAGCCGAGCACCGCAGGTCCGGCGAGGGTGAAGAGGCGCGGGTGTCTGAGCGCAGCGAGTTCCGCGCCGCCCCTCGGCGGACCGAGGACCGCAGGGCACCGGCGCGCAGCGCCGGCTCGCGGATGGCGGCGTGTTTCTTTGGTTACCTTCTTTGCGCGAGCAAAGAAAGTGACAAGCCCACTCATCGCAGGGAAGCGACGGCGCCGACCAAGCACCCGGCGCCGCCGAACCGCCGTCAGCGCAGCCGGTCCAGCGCCTCGACCAGCTCATCGGCCAGCGGTGCGTTCAGCACGTACGGGCTCTCGCCGTCGTCCAGCGCGAACTCCAGCGAGGCCGCGTGCAGGAACAGACGCTTCAGCCCGATCTGCTCACGAAGCCGCTTGTTGACCGCAGGATCGCCGTATTTATCGTCACCGGCCACCGGATGCCCCAGATGCTGGGCATGCACGCGGATCTGGTGGGTACGGCCGGTCTCGATGCGGACTTCGCAGTAGGAATGACCACCGCGACGCTCCAGCACACGGAAGTGGCTGATCGATTCCTTGCCGATCGCATTGACCTGCACATGGCGCTCGCCGCCCTGGCGCAGGCCCACGTGCAGCGGCGCATCGACCGTCATCACGCCGTCCGGCATGCGCCCGGCCAGCAGGGTCAGGTAGCGCTTGCGGATGCCGGCGCCGTGATCTTCACGCAGCAGCGCCTGCAGTTCGCTCAGCGCCGAGCGCTTCTTGGCCACGATCAGCAGGCCCGAGGTGTCTCGATCCAACCGGTGGACCAGCTCCAGGGTCTGGCCCGGGCGCAGGGCGCGCAGGGTCTCGATGGCACCGAAACTGATGCCGCTGCCACCATGGCTGGCCACGCCAGTGGGCTTGTTCAGGGCCAGCAGGCGGGCATCCTCGAAGACGATGGCCTGCTCCAGGCGGCGCATGAACGCCTCCGGCGGACCGGCCTTGTCTCCCTCTTCGGTGAGACGGACCGGCGGCACACGCACCTCATCACCCGCCTCGAGCTTGCGCTCGGCCTTGGCGCGGCCACCATTCACACGTACCTGGCCGCTGCGCACCAGCTTGTAGACCAGGCTGCGCGGGGCACCCTTCAGCTGGCCGAGCAGGAAGTTGTCCAGGCGCTGGCCGGCGCGGTCGGCGGGAACGGTGATCATACGCACGGAAGGCTTGTCGCCAGCGGGTTTGGTGGGGTCTTGGGCGGTCATCAGGCTGTTTATTCTGTTACACTCGGGGGGCGAGATAAGGGATTGATTTCGTTGGAAGTTACTCAGGGCCAGAAGCCCAGCTTCCGACGAATCCGGCACAGTGCGCGACCACCGCCCGCGGGGCGGCCATGTTAGCGGCTCACCGGCCTTCCCGGCCATCGCCGGATGCCTGACACGCAACCGTGCTGAACATGTCCCGCGTGGCGCTCCAGCCTGGCTGACAGCTGCCTGCGGCCTGTAACACCCCAAAACCCATAAGAGTGAAGCGCTCCCGCGGCCTGCCGTGGTGTCGTAGCGCTGGAAACCCAAGCCGCCCTCCCCGCGCTTGCGCGAATGGGCGGCGAACCGTGTCCAGAGGCGAAACCCCATGGCGTTCCGCGCGGTAGCCGCTTGCGAGGAACGCAACAATGAAGCGAATGCTGATCAACGCCACGCAGGCTGAAGAGCTGCGTGTTGCCATCGTGGATGGCCAGTCGTTGTATGACATCGACATCGAGCAGCCGTCGAAGGAACAGAAGAAGTCCAACATCTACAAGGGCCGGATCTTCCGCATCGAGCCCTCGCTGGAAGCGGCCTTCGTTGAATACGGTGGCGGCCGCCATGGCTTCCTGCCGCTGAAGGAAATCTCCCGCGATTACTTCCAGGCCGGCGTCGACCACAACAAGGCCGGCATCCGCGAACTGCTGAAGGAAGGCCAGGAGATCGTTGTCCAGGTCGACAAGGAAGAGCGTGGCAACAAGGGCGCCGCCCTGACCACGTTCATCTCGCTGGCCGGCCGCTACATGGTGCTGATGCCGAACTCGCCCAGCGCCGGCGGTGTCTCCCGTCGCATCGAGGGCGAAGACCGGGCCGCCCTGAAGGACGCCCTGGACAAGCTGAACATCCCCGACGACATGGGCGTGATCATCCGTACCGCCGGCGTCGGCCGCGATGCGGAAGAGCTGCAGTGGGATCTGGATTACCTGCTCAACGTCTGGCGCGCCATCGCCGAAGCCGCATTGAGCAAGCCGGCCCCGTTCCTGATCTACCAGGAATCGCGCCTGATCGTGCGCGCCCTGCGTGACTACCTGCGCGCCGACATCGGCGAGATCCTGGTGGACACCGAGGAGATGTACGAGCACGCCCGCGAGTTCATGCAGCAGGTGATGCCGCAGACCCTGCGCAAGCTCAAGCATTACAAGGACGACATCCCGCTGTTCAACCGCTTCCAGATCGAATCGCAGATCGAAGGTGCCTACGAGCGCAACGTGCGCCTGCCGTCGGGCGGCTCGATCGTGGTCGACCAGACCGAAGCGCTGACCGCCGTCGACGTGAACTCCTCGCGCGCCACCAAGGGCAGCGACATCGAGGACACCGCCTTCCAGACCAACCTGGAAGCGGCCGAGGAAGTGGCCCGCCAGCTGCGCCTGCGTGACCTGGGCGGCCTGGTGGTGATCGACTTCATCGACATGGCCTCCAACAAGCACCAGCGTGAGGTCGAGAACCGCCTGGCCAACGCGCTGAAGTACGACCGTGCGCGCGTGCAGGTCGGCCGCATCTCGCGCTTCGGCCTGCTGGAAATGAGCCGCCAGCGCCTGCGCCCGAGCCTGGGCGAGTCGAGCCAGATCGTCTGCCCGCGTTGCGACGGCCACGGCCGCATGCGCAGCGTCGAGTCGCTGTCGCTGTCGATCATCCGCGTCGCCGAAGAGCATGCGATGAAGGAGAACACCGGGCAGGTGCTGGTGCAGGCCCCGGTGGAGATCGCCAATTACCTGCTGAACGAAAAGCGCAGCGCCCTGCGTGAGATCGAGCAGCGCCACGAGGCGCCGATCGTGATCGTCGCCGACGAGCAGCTGCACACCCCGCACTACACCGTCACCCGCCTGCGGGAGAACGAGCTGGGTGAAGAGAGCAACAAGCCCAGCTACCAGCGCGGCACCCCGCGCAAGCTGCCGGTGCACGCGCTGACCAAGGGTCAGCTGAACATCCCGCCGCCGGCGGTGACCCAGGTCAAGCACACCTCCCCCGCTCCGGTGCGCGAGGAAGTGGAGCCGGCCGCAGCGGCACCGGCCCCGGTCGTGGCAGCGCCGGTTGCAGCGGCCCCGAGCGGCGGCGTGATCGGTTGGCTCAAGCGCGTGTTCGGTGGCGAACCGGCGCCGGCACCGGCACCGGCGGCTCCGGTCGCCCGCCAGCAGCAGGACGGCGGCCGCAAGGACCGCAACAAGGATCGCAACAAGGACCGCAAGGACCGTCGCGACGACAACCGTGGCAACGGCGGCAACGGCAACGCGCAGCAGCAGAAGGACGGCGGCAACCGCAAGGAGCGCGGTGAGCAGCGCAGCAAGGACGGCCGCAACGGTAACAACGGCAATGCCCAGCAGCAGCCGCAGCAGGGCAAGCAGAAGGAGCCGCAGCAGAAGGATGGCCAGCAGCAGCCGCAGCAGCAGAACAAGCCGCGCAACGAGCAGCAGGGCCAGAACCCGCAGCAGCCGAAGCTGAAGCAGCCGAAGCAGCCGCGCCCGCAGCAGGACGGTGACAAGCCGGCCGAGAAGCCGCAGCGCAACGCCGCAGAAGCACCGGCCGAAGCCGTGACCGCGGCTGCAGCCGTGGCCGCCACGGCGGTCGCCGCCAATACGGTGACCGCGCAGGAAGCGACCGCGCCGGTTGCTCCGGTGGCCGCCGCTCCGGCGGAAGCCGCAGCACCGGTCGACACGACTGCCAACACCGCCAGCGAGGCCGAGGTGGTTGCGGTTGCCGGTGAAGAGGCTGCAACCGACGCCAATGGCGAGCAGACCGGCGAAGGCGCGACCCGCCGTCGTCGCGGCCGTCGCGGTGGCCGTCGCCGTCGTCGCGGTGGCGCCGAGAATGCCGCCGGCAGCGACGCCCTGGGCGATGACCAGGATGATGGTGACGACGGTGATGACGCCGACGGCGCCGAGCCGAGCGTCGACAGCACTGCCGGCACTGCGCCGGTCGCTGCTGCGCAGCCGGCCCGTTCGCAGCCGGAGTTCGACTTCGATGACGAAGCCGAACCGGCCGCTGCCGACGCCGCAAAGCCGGTCCGTGCTGCCGCCGCTGTTGCCGCCGCACCGGTTGCCGTGGTGAGCAGCGCTGTGGTCGAAGCCGCCGCCCCGGTCGTGGCTGAAGTGCAGGCCCCGGTCGAAGCTGCTGCGAAGGCTGAAGCGGTGTCCTCGCCGGTGCAGACCAGCATGCTCGATGCCATCGACGCCGCGACCCCGGCCCAGCCGGTAGCCGCTGCCGCGCCGGTGATCGAAGCCATTGCGCCGGTGACCGAAGCAAAGCCGGTCGCGGTTGAAGCCGCCCCGGCGGTTGAAGCCGCTCCGGTGATCGAAGCGAAGCCGGCGGCGGTCGAGGCTGCGCCGGTGGTTGAAGCCAAGCCGGTGGCCGTTGAGGCTGCGCCGGTGGTTGAAGCCACACCGGTCGTCGAGCCTGTCGTGGCCGCCGAACAGCCGGTCGCTCCGGTGGCGGTGGAAGCCGCGCCGATCGAGGCCGCTGCCCCGGTCGCCGAAGCGGTGGTGACGCCGTCGATCGACCCGGTCGCCGATGGCCATGCCGACGCTGCGGCCCAGGCCGCAGAAGCCAAGACCGATGAAGAAGACGAAGAGGCCGCCAAGCGCACGCCGCCGGCGAACTGATCGCTCCTTGATCGCGTGAAAACGAAACGGCGGGGATCAATGATCCCCGCCGTTTTTGTGTGTGCGTTTGGCGCTGGCTTCGCTTTGGTAGAAGCCAACCTTGGTTGGCGCCGTTGATTGAGCGGACGCGGACACGTCCGTGCCAACCAGGGTTGGCACCTACCAGGGCACATCCCGCACACGGTCACTGCTTTGGTGGAGGCCAACCAGCGCACAACCCGCGCACGGTCACTGCTTTGGTAGAAGCCAACCTTGGTTGGCGCCGTTGATTCAGCGCACGCAGACACGTTCGTGCCAACCAGGGTTGGCACCTGCCGGAGCCTGCTCCGTCAGGGCTTCGGTGCGAACTGCAGGCGGGTCCACACGCCGTAGTGGTCCGAGGCCCAGCGTCCACTGTCATCGGGCTGGTCGAACAGCAGCTTCGCCTCGCGCGCGACCATCTCGTCCTGCTGGAAGAAGATGTGGTCGATCCGCGACGGCGCCTGGTAATAGTGGCGGTTGAGCGTACTGACCCCGGACAGGTCGGTATTGACGTGCACGCTGCCGTAGCTGTCGCCGTAGTGGCTGCGCAGCTCGCTCAGGTCACCGGCATCCACCAGCGCATTGAAGTCGCCCGCGATCACCACCGGCGCACCGGCCGACGTCGTGGTGATGAAGCGCAGCAGGTCCTCGACCTGGGTGCGACGGATGCGCTGCCCACTCTCATCGCTGCGCTCGTTCAGATGCGTGGCGTAGACGTTCACCGGCGTACCGTCGACGTCGATGCGCAGGTGAGCCACGGTGCGGTAGTCGTCCAGCGGCAACAGCAGGTGATCGTTCCGGGCCAGCACCGGGCGCCGGGTCAGCAGCGCATTGCCATAGCGCTTCGGTGCCCCGACCGGATCGGTGGAAACGAACAGATACGTGTAGCCGAGCTGGCTGGCCAGCCACTGCGCCTGGTTGCGCAGGGTACGGCGCTGGATCACCTCCTGCAGGGCAATCGCATCGGGCTGCAGGCGCTTGAGTTCGGCAACGATGCTGCGCCGGCGGCTCGGCCAGTCCTCGCGATCATGATGCAGGTTGAAGGTGACCATGCTCATGCCCGCTGCGCTGGCAACGTCGGGCGCCGCGTTCGCGGCAGCCGGCTCGGCCGCCATCATCACGCCCGGCACTGCCAATGCAATTGCCAGCCCCAAGGCACGCACCGACGTGCGCACCCCTGCCCCCTGTTGCTTCATCGTTACTGCCCCTTGCGTTCGGCGCGGCGCACTGCGCTCGGTACGTCGATCTCAACCCGCGCCGGCAGCTGGTGCACGTGCAGTTCCTTGTTGACCCACTCGGCTGCTTCGCCGTTGATACTCGCCTCGCCCGGATCACCGGCGTATGGCCACGGCAACACCACGCCTCCCACCGGTGGCACCAGGCCCGGCTGCACCTCCAGCACCAGCTGCTTGTCGCTGCGCTGCAGGCGGTAGTTGAGCTGGCCCTGCGGCGTACGCAGGCCTTGCACGGCGATGCCCTCGCCCTGCAGCCACGCGGTCGGTACGCCGGCGGCCAGCACCAGTGACTCGTCCATGTCGCGGTTGTAGGCGAACATGTCCAAGGCCGAGCGCACGAAGTCCGAGGCCACCCAGGCATGCGGCAGGTCACCGACGAAGAACGGCCTGCGCGGCGTGCGCGAAACCACTTCGGCCCACTGGTTCCAGGCCTGCGGTGCGCGGTCCTTGAAGAAGAACTCGGTGGCCTGCCAGGCGCGATCGCGCCAGCCCAGGCGCACGAACGCGGCCACGTTGCGCCACTCGTACGGGGTGTAGTCCTTCCACTCGCGCTTGCCGTCGCGACGGGCAACGAACTCGTTCCAGTAGCGTTCGAAGGTCGCCTCCAGCGCCTGCTGCGGCAACCTGCCCTGTTCGCCGCCCGGGGCCAGCGCGATGGTCGTCGACGTCGCGTCGAAGTCACCCAGCTCGGCCGAGCCCGGCAGGTAGTCGATGTTGTGCTGCTGCATCGCCGACAGCAGCGAGGCCTGCAGATCATCCCGGAACTGGTCGCGCGACTCGGCGATCTGCATCGCCTCGACCTTGCCCAGCTGGGTCGCCAGCAGGGCTGCGTCCTTGTAGCCGCGCAGTGCCCAGAAGTTGTCCCAGTACGAGTGCATCGGCTTGGCCGAATAGCCTTCGTGGCTGATCGAGGCCGGCATCATGCCGTAGAAGGCCGGGTTGCGTGCCCGGTTCTCCTCGGTGCGCTCGCTGGCGCGCAGTTGCTCCATGTAGCCGTAGGCGCCCTGCACATGCGGCCACATCAGCTCGGTGAAAGTACTGTCGCCGGTGTAGCGCCCGTACTCGGCGATGCTGTAGATCAACTCGCCATGGCTGTCGTTCTCCGGCACCGGGTCGCTGCCGCGGGCATCGACGCAGCACGGCACCTTGCCGTTCTCGAACTGATACGGCGCATACCAGTTGATGTAGTCGCGCACCGCATCACTGCGGCCCATGCGCAGCAGGCCCTCGGAAATCATCGCGCCATCGCGGATCCAGCTGCGCGCATACGAACGCGTGCCCGGCTGCAGGCGTGGGCCGACGCGCGAGATCAGCATGTGCGCGACCGCGGTGCGCAGGGTATCCACCAGCGCCTGGCCCGCAGCCGGCACCTGCAGCGAGACCACGCCCAGCTTCTTGCGCCACTGCTCGGCCACCTGCGCCTGCGCCTTGGCCACGTCCAGCGCCTGCGGTGCCCAGCCACCGGTCTGTGGCAGCACCACCGCCACTTCACGGCTCTGGCCGGGCTCCAGCTTGATCGTGTACATCAGCGCACCCGACGCCATGCCGGTGCTGTCCTTCACCGCTGTGGTCGCCGGGTATGTGCCGCTTTCCAGATGCATCGCATCAAGCTTGCCGTCGAACGTACTGGCAAAGCGCGCGTCCGGCACCTGCAGCGGGTAGATGCGCGGCTCACCGTTGACCCGCACCAGCTGCTCACCCACATCCAGTGCATCGATGCGGCTGAAACCACCGACGGTGTTGAGGAACTGGGTGGGCGGGTTGACCTGCCACGGGCGGATCGCCAGCGCCAGGGTGTACTCGTGCGCGACCTTGTCCGGATTGCTAAGACGGTAGCGGCCGATCAGCTGCGCGCGCTCCGGCGTACCCTGCACGAAGCTGGTCACTGCCAGGCCGACCTTCTCATGCACCCAGTCGACGTTGGCGATCGGCAGGTAGTGATCCTGCAGCGACTGGGTGATGGCCACCTTCGACCAGTCCAGCAGCTTGCCATCGAGGCGGATGAACGGCTCGATGCTGAAGCTGCCCTTGGCCGGCTCCAGTGCGCCATCCTCGCTGATCAATGCCTGTTCCTGGCCACCATCAAGGCCGAGCAGGGTCCAGTACGGCTGCTCGCCCACATAGGCACGAGGCAGCGAGCCCCGTGGCAGGTCGGCGGCGACCGAGGACAGGAATGCGTTCGGGGTGGAAGCAAAGGCCAGCGGCTTGAGCGCGATGTCGCGGATGCCGTAGCGCCAGTTCGGGCCGTCCTGCAGATCGAAGCGCACGTAGCGCGCATCGGTGTCCGGCAGCGCCAGCCAGTCGCGGCCACCGGCACCACTGGTGACTTCGCGCACGGTGCGCCAGTCGCGGCCATCCTCGGAGGTGCGCACGGTATAGCGGCGGGCTTCCAGGTTCGGCAGCCAGTCGATCACCGCACCACCGATCTCGCGGCTCTTGTGCAGGTCCAGGCTGATGGTCTGTTGCTTGACGCCACCGCTGATCCAGAACGTATCGCTCTTGCCGTCGATCATGCGGTCCTGCAGCGCGGTGGCGGTATCGGCGATCACCGACGGCACCAGCGCCGAGTCATCCTGGGCTGGCAGGCCCTGCAGGGTCAGCTTGTCGAAGCACACTGTGCCGCGGCCGCCGACCTTGCTGTAGATCGTGAACTCGACCGCAGCGCTGCGTGCCATTTCTTTCTCGGGCGACGGCCCCCACGCCTTGTCGATCTGGCGGCGGCGGTACTCGACCGGCGTCCACGCCTTGGGGAAACTGTAGCCGGGACGATTGACCCACCAGACGTTGTCGCCGCTGGCATCGATCAGCTTGAACTGCAGGTCGTTGCCCGGTGAATCACCGCGCAGCTGGAAACCGAAACGGTAATTGACCGGGTAGTCGATGTTCAGCGCGCGGCGGATGCCGACGTAACCGGAGACATCGTGGAAGTCATAGTCCAGGCACAGCGCGCGGCCACCACCGGCGCCGCTGACCGGCCGCAGCGAACCGCTGACCTGGTCGGACAGCACCAGCTTCCAGGCTGCGATGTCGTCGAAATCGTCCAGCACCTTCGGTGCCGGCAGCGCCGGAGGTGCGGCGATCGCCAGGGAGGTCCACAACAGGCCCAGTCCAACGGCGATCGCTCGCTTCATCCTTTGACGCTCCCCAACAACAGACCTTGGATGTAGTACCGCTGCAGCACCAGGAACAGCGCCAGCACCGGAACCACGGTGACCACCGCGCCGGCCATCATCATTTCCACGTCCATGATGTGCTCGCGCGAGAGGGTGGCCAGCGCCACCGGCAAAGTGTAGTGCTCCTGGTCGGTCAACACGATCAACGGCCACATGAAATCGTTCCATGCACCCATGAAGGTGAAGATCGCCAGGGTCACCAGCACCGGCTTGAGCATCGGCAGCACGATCTGGAAGAAGATCCGCAGCTCCCCTGCCCCGTCGATGCGGGCCGCTTCCAGCAGTTCGTCCGGAATGGAACGCGCGTACTGGCGCACCAGGAAGATGCCGAACACGCTGGCCAGCGCCGGCACGATCACGCCGCCGAAACTGTTGACCAGACCGAGCTGCTTCATCAGCAGGAACAGCGGTAGCATCGCCACCTGGGCCGGAATCACCAGCGCCGCCATCAGCACCTGGAACAGGCGCTCGCGGCCGACGAAGTTGAGCTTGGCGAAGGCATAGCCGGCCATGGTGTTGAGCAGCAGCGAACCCAGGGTGATGCCGACCGACACCAGCAGGCTGTTGGCGAAGTTGCCGCCCATGCCGGTGCGCGCGAACAACTCATGGTAGTTGCGCGTGGTGATGCTGGATGGCAGCAGCGGTGGCGGGAAATGGGTCGCCTCGCCCTGCGGCATGAACGAAACCGAGAGCATCCACAGCAGCGGTGCCAGGCTGACCAGGGCCAGCACCAGCAACGCACCATTGATCAACCACGGGTACCAGCGCGACTGGCCGATTTCACGACTCATACCAACTGCCTCTTGCGGCCGAAACGCAGCATCACGGTGGTCACCGCCAGGATGATCAGGAACAGCAGGAACGCCACCGCGGAGGCGCGTCCCAGGTTCCACCACTTGAAGCCTTCCTCGAACATGAAATACAGCACGCTGACGGTGCTCTGCAGTGGGTCGCCGCGGGTCATCACATACGGTTCGGCGAACAGCTGGAAGTAGCCGGACACGGTGATCACCCCGACCACCAGCAGCACCGGGCCGAGCATCGGCAGGGTGATGTGCAGGAACTGCTTCCAGCGCGAGGCACCGTCGATGCGGGCGGCCTCGTACAGGTCATGCGGGATGGCCTGCAGTCCGGCCAGGAAGATCACCATGTTGTAGCCGAAGTTCTTCCACACTGCGAACAGCATGATGGTCGGCATCGCCCAGTTGGGATCACCCAGCCAGTCGATCGGGCTGATGCCCAGGTGGCCCAGGCCGTAGTTCACCAGGCCGTAGCTGGTATGGAACAGGTAGCGCCAGATCACCGCCACTGCCACCAGTGTGGTCACCACCGGCGCGAACAGCGCGGTGCGGAACAAGGCCTTGAAACGCGCGGCAGGTGCATTCAGCAGCATCGCTGCGCCCAGCGACACGCCGATCGACAACGGCACGCCGATCAACACGAAGTAGGTGGTGTTCCACAGCGACTTCCAGAACATCGGCGTCTGCAGCAGATCGATGTAGTTGCCGAGGCCGACGAAGCGCAGGTTGCTGCTGTCTGCCAAGGCATAGAGGTCGAAGTCGGTCACGCTCAGCGCCAGCGCCGAGGCGACCGGCAGGCCGAAGAACATGCCCAGCACGATCAGCGAGGGACCGGCGAAAACCCAGCCGGCAAGCGAGGTACGTTTCATTGCGCGCTCCCGGCGGCCACGACACTGCTCGATTGCGGCGACGGCACGCGCTGCTGCAGGCGTTGTTGTTCATGCATCCAGCGGCGCTTGGCCAGCACCTTGTCCACGCGCTGGTCCAGCTCTTCCACGGCCTTGTCCTGCGCCAGGCCACCACGCACCACCTTCTCGGTGACGATGCGCATTTCCTGCACGATGCGCTCCCACTCAAGCACCTTCGGCGTCGGCTTGACCCGCTCCAGCTGGTCACGGAACGCAGCGGCCAGCGGATCGTTGGCCAGCGACGGCGCATTCCAGGTACTGCGGCGCGGCGGCAGGTCGCCGATGATCGAATGGAAGCGCGCCTGGATTTCGGGTCGCGACAGGAACTCGATCAGCTTCCACGACGCCGCCTTCTGCTGCGACTTGCGGAAGATCACCAGGCTGGTACCACCGGCAATACCGGCGCCCGGGCCGTCCGGACCCGGCAGCGCGGCCGTACCCCACTGCCCTTCAAGTTCCTTCGGCTGCAGCTTCTTGAACTCGCGGATGTTCCAGGGGCCGGAAATGTAGAACACGTTGAAGCCACGGAAGAACTCATCCCAGACGTTGGAGATCTGCGTCTCGGACATCTTCGGCGCCCAGCCCTGCTCGAACATGTTGGCGTAGAAGGCCAGCGTGCGACGGAAGCCCGGGCTGGCGAAATTGCCGCGGGTGTCGTCGTCGCGCAGCAACGGATCAGGCTGCTGCAGTGCCAGCGACAGCTGCTGCTCGAACTCGTTGATCGGCATCAGCACCGCATAGCGGTTCGGGCCCTGCATGCGCTTGATCGCCGCCATCTGCTCGTCCCACTCCTGCCAGGTGCGCGGCGGGTGGTCGTAGCCGGCCTTGGCCAGCAGGTCCTTGCGGTAGTAGATCAGGCGGGTATCGACATACCACGGCACGCCTACCAGTTCGCCGTGGATCACATTGGTATCCCAGATGCCCTGGAAATAGTCCTTCGGGTCGACCACGGACGAACGCTGCACGAACGGCTGCAGCGGCGTCAGCGCGTCCAGTTCGGCGAACTCCGGCACCCAGGTGTTGCCCAGCTGGCACACGTCCGGCAGGCCGTCCGCGGCGAACGCGGTCAGCAGCTTCTCGTGCGCGGCGGTCCACGGAATGTTCTGCACATCCACCTTGATGCCCGGATTCTCGGCCTCGAATTCATGGATCAGCTCGCTGACCACCTCCGCCTCGCGTCCCATCGCCCAGAAGCGCACGGTGGTGGTGCCCGGTTCGGTACGGGCGCAGCCGGCCACGGCCAACACGGCCAGGGCAGGCAGCGCCCAGCGGCGCAGGCGGTCGATCCAGTTCGGCATCGGGTTACTTGCCCTGGCCTGTATTGCGGTTGGCATTGTTCTTCTGTTCCTGCGCGGCAGCCGCGCGTGATTCGGCGATACCCACCGCGCGTGCCGCCGCGGCCTTTTCGTCTTTCTGCAGTTCCAGCGGCTGGAACGAACCTTCCGGTGCCAGCCAGCCACCGCTGAACCCGGCCCGTTCCAGGCCCTTGCGGATGTACGGGTTCTTCTTCATCACTTCCCAGACGAAGTCATCGCGGTAGTTGGCGATCATGGTCAGGATCGGGCCTTGGTCGATGGCGATGTAATCGCTGGCGACCCAGCCGCGATCCGGCACCAGGCGACCGGTCTTGATCGGGATGTCGTAGTTGAAGCTGGGGTTGAACGAATCCAGGAAACCGTAGCTGGAATAGATGTAGTCGCCGTAGCGCTTGTGCATTTCCAGCGTGGCCGGGATCACCTGCTCGGGCGCGAACACCACCGAGGCGATCGCGGCGGTCGGGGCGATGGTGCCGTCATCGAAGTTCTCGCGCAGGCCGGCGCCGCGCGAGGAGTAGTGGCGGAACTGGCGCTGCTCGCCGCGGTACTCCTGGGTGGTGTTCTGCGGGCCGTCGCTGGCGGTCAGGCCCCATACGTTCTCGCCATAGTCCTTCCACTGCATCGGGTTGGCGATGGCGTACTCGCGCTGGGCCAGCGCAGCCGAGCGGCTGTTGAGGAAGTAGGTGCTGCCGCGCTCGCGCATGTACGCGTCCTGGATATCGCGGAAGTCGATCCAGACATGGCTGTACTGGTGGCCGAACAGCGGGCCGAACGACAGGTATTCCTGGCCCTGGTAGACGCCCCAGTCGTTGTCGTAGGTGCGCGTCCACACCGTCCACGCATCCGGGCTGACCGGGTGCGTCGGCGACCCCAGGGCGAGGATGTAGACCATCATCGCCTCGTTGTAGCCCATCCAGTCGTGGTCGATGAAGCCGCTCTCCGGGAACCAGCCCATCGAGATCAGCGGCGCACGCTGCTGCAGCCACGGCCAGTCGACCTTCTTGTACAACGTGTCGGCGATCTGGCGGATCTCCTTCTCGCGCGGATCGTCACCGTCGTAGTACGACTGCGCGAACAGCACGCCCATCATCAACAGCGCGGTATCCACCGAGGACAGTTCAACCCAGCTGTCGTAGCGACGCCCTTCCTGCATGTCCAGGAAGTGGTAGTAGAAGCCCTTGTAGCCGGCCTTGCCGGTGCGCTGCGGCCCCATCGGCACGTCGCGGAAGAACTTCAGCGTGGTCAGGGTGCGGTCGATCGCCTGGTTGCGGCTGACCCAGCCGTTCTCGATGCCGATCGGATAGGCGGTCAGCGCGAAGCCGACCGAGGCGATGCTGGCGAACGGCCGCGACGGATAGCGGTCCGGGGTCAGGCCGTTGATCTCATTGGTGGTATCCCAGAAGAACTGGAAGGTACGCCGCTCGATGTCATCGAACAGCGGCGGCAGCACCGGCTTCATCGGCCGCGGCGGTGCGTCGGCCTCGATCAGGATCACCGGCGGCCGCGGCTTGGCAGGTTCCTGCTGGGCCGGCTGGCAGGCGGCCACGGCCAGGCTCAACGCTGCGGCGGACAACAGATGGCGTGCCTGCATGGCGCGATTTCTCCGGTGGTCTGATCGATGGGAAAGCATACCGTCCAATGATCTGAAATCGTTTACAAGATGCGTTCTGAAAAAACCACGAAAAACGTGGTTTGACACCGCGATCATTGCCCATGCCGCTGCCGCCTGGCCCGCAGCGGCATGGGCAATGGACCGGCACGGGGCCGGCCATTGCCTTTTTTCTTCCTGCCGATGCCGCCGGCGGAGCGGCGGCATCGGGGTATTGCTTCAGGTGGATCCGCTTAGAAGCGGAAGCCCACTTCGGCCTTCACCTGACGCGGGGTACCGATCACATCGCCGGTCTCGTTGTAGCTCACCAGCAGCTTGCCATCGCTCTTCACGTAGTTCAGGTTCGAGAAGTTGTCGAAGTTGAGCACGTTGATGATGTCGATACGCGCATACAGCTCGGTATCGCCGGCCAGCTTGAAGGTCTTGGTCGCCTGCAGGTCCAGCGAGCGGTAGCCGAAGATCTTGCCACCGAGCAGGAAGCGGCCATTGCCACCCGGAGTACCCGCGGCCGGAGTCGGCAGGCAGTTGGCAGTGCCAGCCTGCGCGATGCAGGACCAGTCATTGCCCGGGGTAGGCGTGGCCAGGGTCAGCTTGCCGCCAAAGGTGATGCCCCAGAAGCCGTCATACGAGCCGGTGACCACCAGGCGATGGCGCGGCGCGCCGTTGGACTTGATGGTCGGGTACTCACCGATGGTGCCGCGATCGAACGAGTAATGCTCGTTGATGTTTCGGTTGTGACGCGCGTTGGTCCAGGTATAGGCGATCGAGGTGCCCCAACCGCTTTCCTTGCTGTACGGCTTCTGCGCCGACAGCAGCACCTGGGTGGAACGGGTCTTGATGCCCTGCTGGCCGATGATCAGGCTGCCGAAGCCCGGAATGTTGCAGTTCCACGGCTGGCCGTAGGTCGGCTCCTTGGCACCACACAGCATCTGGTTATCGAAGAAGTTGCCGTTGTTGAAGCGGTTGCCCAGGGTAAAGGCGAACCCATCATAGGTCAGCGTGCGAGAAATCGTCGCGTCGGTCAGCCACTCACCGAACTGGTTGCTCATGCCCAGGCTGAACTGGTCGGCGTACGGCACCTTCATGTTGTTGTTCAGCAGATCGACTTCCATGCCTTCATTGCTGGTGGAACCCAGCAGTGCCTGCACGTTCTCGATGCCGTTCATCAGGTTCGGGTTCCAGTCAAAGCACGGAGTCTGGCCGTACATGCAGTTGCCGGTGGCCGGGTTGCGGAAGTAAACGGTCGGCTGCGGCAGTGCCAGCTTGGTGGTTTCCAGTGCCAGGTTGTCGAACAGGTCGCGGTCATAGGAACGGCCGGCGCCACCATGGAACACGTGCCGTTCGTCGGCATTGACGTCATACGAGAAGCCCAGGCGCGGCTGCCAGGCGTTCTTGAAGTTCTTGCGGTTGTGGCCGGTGCTGATGTAGTCGTTGACGTTCAGCCCGCTGAGCGCCAGCGTCTGCGCATAGGTCTGGGACACGCCCGCCGGCGCGTTCGGATCCTGCGAGAACAGGGCCTTCACTACCTCCGGCGGGGTCACGAAATCGGTGTAGACCGGGTTCTTTTCGTAGTCCCAGCGCAGGCCGATATTCAGCTGCAGGTGGTCATTGACCTGCCAGTCGTCCTGGATGAACAAGCCGATCTGCTTGACCTTGGCGCGCACTTCGGACTGCACGCCGGTGACGCCGGTGCTGGCCTTGGTGAACTGCGCCTTATACGGCGTGCTCGAGGGGAACGCCGGGTTGTCGATGGTGTAGGAGAACTGAGGGTTGATCTGCGCCGCGTCGGAAGCGTACAGGTCGATCTGCTTGTACTTGGCGCCCATCTTGATGGTGTGGTCGCCCGCCCACTGCAGGCCGTCCAGGGTCAGGTTGTCCTCGATCGCCCAGCCCTTCTGGCCCTTCACCTGCGAGGCGAAGGCATCAGCCGCGCCAACCTGGACGAGCGTCTTCTCCTGCGGGCGGTTGGCGTCCGAGTCGCCGAAATCCGGTGCGGTGTAGATGATGCCGTTGCCCATGGTCAACGGCAGCGGATTGTTGAAGGCCTCCTCGTGGGTCACCATCAACTCGTTGTAGAAACGCTCACCGCTGTGGTTCCAGCGCAGCGCATAACGGCGGTCGGTGTTGTCCACGACCTTGCCGTGTACCTTCGCGGTCTGGCCACTGAACTGCTGCTGGGTTTCGTCGCGGTCCTGGAAGGTCAGTTCGATGCGATCGTTGTCAGTCGGCTCGAAGTCGATCTTGGCGAAGATCAGGTCCTGCTGGAACGGCTGGCTGGCCGGGCCGAGACCTGCGAGACCATCGGCGGGCAGATTGGCGGCCGACGGAGTGACGGCACCGTCCGGCGCGATGGTCACCGGCAGATCGAAGCGCTTGGCTTCATAGGTGACGAAGAAATGGGCCTTGTCCTTGATGATCGGGCCACCCAGCGCGAAGCCGTATTCCTTCTCGGCCGAGTCTTCCTTGCTCTTGCCCGGCTGGCGTTCGGCCGGGGTCATCGCACGCATGCTTTCGTTGGTATAACGGTAGAAGGTCTCACCCTTGAACTCGTTGGTACCCGACTTGGTCGCAGCCGTGATCGCGGCGCTGGACACCTGGCCGTACTCGGCCTTGTAGTTGCCGGTGATGACCTTGTACTCACCGATGGCCAGCTGCGGGAACGGGTTGCCCGCACTGCCGGACTGGCCGGAGATGCCGCCACCCTTGACGTAGCTCTTCTGGCCCACACCATCGATATAGACGTTGGTGCCGTCGGAGTTGGTGGCACCGCCACGCAGCGAGGTGTTGCCCTTGGCATCGCGTGTGAAGATCATGCCCGGCACCGCGTCGGCGAACTCCAGGAAGTTGCGCGAGACCTGCGGCGTGGTCTGGATCTGCTGCAGGCTGACGGTCTTGCCGACTTCGGACGTGCGCACTTCCTGCAGCAGGGTCGGTGCGACAACGTTGACGGTGTCCAGGTTGGTGGCCGCGGTCGAACCCGGGGTGCTGCTGGCGGCACCGGCGAAGTTCAGGGTAGCAGTCGAGGCCACGGTGACGGTGACCTTCTGCGACTGGCCGTTGGCGACCACGTCATAGGTGCCCGGGTCCAGGCCCATCAGCGAGTAGCTGCCATCGGCACGGACGGTGCCGCGACGGACGGTGCCGGTGGCCAGGTTGGTGGCGGTCACTTCGGCGCCGGCCTGGGCGCCGGAAACCTGGCCGCGCAGGCTGGCATTGGCCGACTGCGCCATGACGTTCGGAGCGGCGGCCAGCATCAGGCAGCTGACCAGTGCGGTGCTCAGCAGCCGGCGTGCCGGCGTGCGGAAGGTGGTATGCATCATCAACTCAATCTCCGGGTGGCGGTGACCGCTCGCGCGGTCCCTGCGATCAATCAAAAAAGAAGGAACGCCTCTGGCTTCAATGGCCCGATGGCGGAGTGGTGGAATCGCGAACTATCAAGCGGGGAACCAGGGTCTGCTTGTCCCCTGTCCCGTCCGTGGAGGTGCCGTCCATCAACTGCAGCAGGCGCGTCATGGCCCGGTCGCCGAGCTCGGCGATGCTGACCTGCATGGTGGTCAGCGACGGGTGGACGAAACGCGCCAGTGGAATGTCATCGAAACCCGCCAGGGCGACATCGGTCGGAACACGGACACCGGCCTGCGTGAATGCATACAGGCATCCCAGGGCCATCATGTCGTTGGCGGCGAACACGGCATCAGGCAGCGCTCCGGCTGCCAGCAACTCCTGACCGGCGCGATGGCCGGAAGCTTCGTCGAAATCACCGGGCAGCTCGATGCCCTCGGCGCCACCGCCAAAAGTCGCCAGCGCGTCACGGAAGCCGCGCAGGCGCTCGCGCGCGTCGAAGTTGAGATCCGGGCCAGAAATGAAAGCGATACGACGGTGGCCGGCGTCAAGCAGATGGCGGGTCATCGCCATCGCACCGGCATGGTCGTCGATGCTCAGCACCGGGTGGTCCTGCCCGGGCAGATAGGTGTTGATCAACACCGTCGGCAACGACTGCGGCAGGTTGTCGGTCAGGAAACCGGGGCTCTCGGCATAGGGCGAGAGCACCAGCAGGCCGTCGACGCGGCCGCGCATGGCGCGCAGGGCCGCGCCCTGCTGCTCCTGGTCACCGTGGTAGCTGGACACCAGCAGGTGCTGGCGACGGCTACGGGCGACATTGTCGATGCCACGCATCAGTTCGGAGAAGAATTCGCCGTACAGGTCAGGCAGTACCACGCCCACCGTATTGGTGCGGCGGCTGCTCAGGCTGCGGGCGGCGGCGTGCGGGGTGTAACGCAGCCGTGCGGCCACCTCCAGCACAAGCTGGCGGACCGGTTCGGCGACATTTTCATGCCCGTTGAGCGCGCGGGAAACCGTGGCCACGGAGACCCGGGCTTCGCGAGCGACGTCTTTGATTGTGATAGCTGCCTTGTTCACGAAGCCGCCCTCCACGGCTTGGACCTACCAGCATTGGCGCGGAATGTAAGCGTTTCCATCTGGGCTTGTAAACAGTCCGTTAGGCGAATGTCCCGAAATGGACATGGAAATCTGTCTGCAGCGAGCCCCCGCAGGGACCCGCCAGGACAGCGTGGGACAAGGGCTCAGCCCTGTTCTGACGGGGTCTGCGCGCGGATGGACAACGCGTGGATATCGGTCTCCATCATCGTCCCCAGCGCGGCGTACACCGCGCGATGCCGGGCCAGCGGGCCCAGTCCGGCGAAGCGTTCACTGACCACATGTACGTTGAAATGGCCGCGGCCATCGCGCGCACCGGCATGGCCGGCGTGGCGATGGCTGTCGTCCTCGATCTCGAGCACGCTCGGCGCCAGCGCATGCTGCAGCGCATCACGCATTCGCGAGATCCGTTCCGCGTTCACGGCAACACCTTCCGGAACGGTCGCACCTGCACGCGGGTGTAGACGCCGGCGGCCACGTACGGGTCGGCGTCGGCCCAGGCCTGGGCCTGCAGCAGCGACTCGAACTGCGCGATCACCACCGAACCACTGAAACCGGCCGGGCCCGGGTCTTCACTGTCCACCGCCGGGCAGGGGCCGGCCAGCAGCAGGCGTCCCTCGTCGCGCAGCGCGTGCAACCGCGCCAGGTGTTCCGGCCGCGCCTGCAGCCGCTGCGCCAGCACATCCTGGCCGTCATACCCTTCGATCACATACCACACCGGCATTTCCTCGCTTGCGTTGTCGGGTCCGCAGATTCTAGCCAATGCGGCCCCTGCCCCGGCCCGGCTGGACACTGGCGCAACAAAGGCTTACCCTAGACTCCATTGCACGTGGCTGGATGCAGCAGCCCGTCGGTTTTTGCGGCCAACGCAGCCCCCGACGACCGTCCCGCTGCTTCAAACCGGACCACCTGGCCGGGCCACGTAGACGACCTCCCCGTAGTTCCGTCGCTGCCGTTTCCTACGGCGCGTCCTGCTGTTTGATATGTGTGGAATCGCGCCGATCCCGGCGTGTCTGGTGCCCTGGGGCTCCGTGGCGTTGGCCCGGCGAACCCGGTGCCGCGACTGGTCCGTTGCAATCCTGATGTCCATTAGATGACTTCCGAACTCGCGCTCGACGCGAACCCGCCAACCCGGCCGCCCGCCCCCCAGCAGCAGGAAATGCCGCTGGCCGTGGTGCATGGGCAACCGGTCCTGCAGATTCCGCAGGACCTGTACATTCCGCCGGACGCGCTGGAAGTCATCCTGGATGCCTTCGAAGGCCCGCTGGACCTGCTGCTGTACCTGATCCGCCGCCAGAACCTGGATGTCCTGGACATTCCCGTCGCCGAGATCACCCGGCAGTACGTGGAATACATCACCGTGATGCGCGAGCTGCGCTTCGAGCTGGCCGCCGAGTACCTGGTGATGGCCGCGATCCTGGCCGAGGTGAAGTCGCGCATGCTGCTGCCGCGCCCGGTCAGCGAGGAAGGCGATGAAGCCGACCCGCGCGCCGAGCTGGTGCGCCGGCTGCAGGAATACGAACGTTTCAAGCAGGCCGCCGAGGACATCGACGCCCTGCCCCGCCAGGACCGCGACACCAGCCTGGCCCATGCCTTCATGCCCGAACGCGCTACGGTGAAACTGCCGCCGCCGGTGGACCTGAAGGAGATGCTGCTGGCGCTGCACGACGTGCTCAAGCGCGCCGAGCTGTTCAGCGGCCACGCCATCAAGCGTGAGGCACTGAGCGTGCGGCAACGCATGGGCGAAGTGCTGGGACGCCTGGAAGATGGCAAGTTCTATCGTTTTGAAGGCTTGTTCACGGCCGAAGAAGGCAAGCTGGGCGTGCTGGTCACGTTCCTGGCGGTGCTGGAACTGGCCAAGGAACAGCTGCTGGACATCGTCCAGGAAGAACCGCTGGCGCCGATCTACGTGAAATCGCTGGCCGCCGGCAACACCAACGCCCCGCTGCAGTTCAGCAGCGAGTTCGACGACAACGACGCCGCCAATGCAGACGAGTGAGCGCTGACTGCCGATGGATCAATTGCTGATCAACCGCATTGTCGAAGGTGCGCTGCTGGCCTCCAGCCAGCCGCTCACCCTGGCCCAGCTGAAGGACCTGTTCCCGGAAGAGGAACCGGCACCGCCGGGCAGCATCGAACGCGCACTGGAGCGCCTGCGCGAAGCCTGCGAAGGCCGCGGCGTGGAACTGGTCGAGGTCGCCTCCGGCTTCCGCTACCAGGTCACCGGCGAAGTGCATGGCTGGATCAGCCGGCTGTGGACCGAACGCAAGACCCGTTACACCCGCGCCACCCTGGAAACCCTGGCGCTGATCGCCTACCGGCAGCCGATCACCCGCGGCGAGATCGAGCAGGTGCGCGGCGTGGCGGTCAGCAGCAACATCATCCAGGCGTTGGAAGAACGCGAGTGGATCCGCGTGGTCGGCCACCGCGACGTACCCGGCAAGCCGGCGCTGTTCGGCACCACCAAGGGCTTCCTGGATTATTTCGGCCTGAAGCGATTGGATGAGCTGCCGCCACTGTCGGAACTGAAGGACCTGGGCGAGCTGGAACCCCAGCTGTCCCTGGACCGCGATGCACCGGCGGCGGCAAGCGCCGATGGCCCTGACCTCTCGGCCGGCGCCGAAGGCGCTGCCGCAAACGATGATGCCGGCCAGGCCGGCAGTGACACCCCTGATTCCGTCGATGCAGCCCCTGCGTCGGCCTCCGATGAGCAAGCACCTTCGCCCTTCGATGATGGGCACCCCGATTCCGCGCCGGGCGAGCGCGCGGTGCCAGTGAACGAACGCGAAGACAACGCCGTCGCGATGACGACCGTGGCTGTTGACCAAGCCGATTCCGAACCAGAGGCCGACCTCGAAACCGTCGGCCGGAGCAAAACTGATGAGTGACACCCCTCGCAAGCTGTCGTTGAACAAGCTCTCGCTGAAGCGTGAAGCCACCTCCGAACAGTTCAAGTTGGAAGAACGCCTGCACAAGGTGCTGGCACAGGCCGGCCTTGGCTCGCGCCGCGCGCTGGAACAGCGCATCGCCGAAGGCCTGGTCAAGGTCAACGGTGAAGTCGCGCAGACCGGCATGTCGGTCAAGAGCGGCGACAAGATCGAACTGGATGGCCGTGGCTTCGTCGCCACCGCCCTGGCCGAGCCGTCGCGCGTGCTGGTCTACAACAAGCCGGAAGGCGAAGTGACCACCCGCGATGATCCGGAAGGCCGCCCGACCGTGTTCGAATCGCTGCCGCCGCTGAAGGGCGCGCGCTGGATCGCGATCGGCCGCCTGGACATCAACACCACCGGCCTGCTACTGGCCACCACCGACGGTGAACTGGCCAACGCCATGATGCACCCGTCGTTCGAGGTCGAACGCGAATACGTGGTGCGCGTGCGTGCACCGGAAGGCGAGGAAAAGGTTTCCGACGCCATCGTCGACCGCCTCACCCGTGGCGTGGCACTGGAAGACGGCCCGGCCAAGTTCGACGAGATCGAACGCATCGGCGGCACCGATTCGCACGACTGGTTCCGCGTCGTGGTGAAGGAAGGCCGCAACCGCGAAGTGCGTCGTCTTTGGGAATCGCAGGGCTGCCAGGTCAGCCGCCTGAAGCGCACCCGCTACGGCAAGGTGAGCCTGCCGCGCGAACTGGCCCGTGGCCATTCAGTGGAACTGGGCACCGCGCAGGTTGAAGCCCTGCGCGCGCAGCTGAAGCTGGAAGAAGGCGCACCGTCGGCACTGACCCTGCAGCCGGTGATCGGCCAGCGCCGCGCCGCCAAGACCACCGTGCGCGTGCGCGAAGGTGGCCGCGGCAACGCCTACGTCAACGGTCACAACACCGCTGACGAAGGCCGCGAGCTGCGTCGCTTCGACAACGTGCGCGAAGACCGCGGCCGTGGTCGCGGTGGCAAGGGCGGCGGCTTCAAGGGCGGCCTGACGGTCAGCGGTGAAGCGGCAGCCAAGCAGTCGCAGAAGCCGTTCAAGCAGCGTGCCCAGAAGAACGATCGTTCGCTGCCGGAAGGCAATCCGGCCGCGTTCCGCACCTGGTACGTGCCGGATGGCGTGAGCACCGGCCCGAGCGGCCATCGCAATGCCGGTCCGGGCGCACGTGGCCCGGGTGCCCGTGGTCCGGGCGCAGGCGGCCAGGGCCGTCCGTACGGCAAGCCGAAGGGGCCGGGTGCTGGCGCCGGTGGCGGCCAGGGCCGTGGCGGCTTCGGCGGTGAAGGCCGTGGCGGCGCAGGCGGCCAGGGTCGTCCGGCCGGAGCCGGCAACCGCTCGCAGGGCCAGGGCAACAAGCACCCGTACGGCCATCCGGGCAATGCCCCGAGCTTCCCGTCCGACCACGCCACGCCGGGCTTCAACCCGTATGGCAGCCCGAAGCCGGCACAGGGCGCCCGTCCGGGCGGTCGCGGTCCGGGCGGTGGCAACCGTGGTCCGGGCGGTAATCGCGGTCCCGGTGGTCCGGGTGGCAACCGTGGCCCGGGCGGCCCCGGTGGCAACCGCGGTCCGGGCGGCCCGCGCCGCAGCGGCCCGCGCGGCGGCTGATCAGCGATCCGACTGAAATGAAAAACCCCGGCTCCGGCCGGGGTTTTTCTTTAAAAAGGGGACGGAGGGGATTAAGTCGTTTTTGCCACGGCGTGTGTCGAAGGGGCGAAAGCGACTTAATCCCCTCCGTCCCCTTTTGCGTGGCGCTGGAACGCGGCGGGTGTGGTGCCGGTCATGCTGCGGAAGAAGGCGATGAACGGGCTCTCGGCGGAAAAGCCGGTGTCCTGGGCCACGTGCGCGACGCGATGGCCCAGCAGCAGCAACTCCATGGCCCGCATCAGGCGCCATTGCTGGCGCCAGGCCTGATAGCTCATGCCGGTATCACGCTGCATCAACCGGCCGACGGTACGCGCGCTCAGGCCCGTGCGCGCGGCCAGCTCCCCCAGTTCAGGCGGCAGCTGTTCGGCCAGCGGCAAGCACCGTGCGATTCGCGGATCACGCGGCAGAGGCAGATCCATCGGCGCCACCGGTGCAGCGGCGATTTCCAGCACGCACAACGCCAGTTGATGGTGTGCGCGCGGCGACTGCCAGTCATGGTCGAACGGTGCCTGCGCGATCGGCTCCAGCAAGGCCTGCAGCAGCGGACCCACGCCGATGATCGCCGGCTGCCGGGGCAGCTGGGCCGACAGGCTGGCGTCGAAGTACAACGAACGGTAGTCGACCGCCTGGCGCATCTGCGCGCGATGGCGCAGCCCACCCGGAATCCACGCGGCGCGCGCGGGCGGCAGCAGGCTGATGCGATCACCGTAGGTCAGGCGCGTACAGCCCTGCCGGGTGTACAGCAGCTGCGCGCGTGCGTGCTGGTGCCAACCCGAGTCGTGATCCGCCAATGAGGCCGCGATACCCAGCACCGGAGCGCCCCAGGCATCGGCGTCGAAGTGTGCATCCGGCTGCAACCAGGCCATGTCTTATTTCATGTATTCGATGACAGGATAGACAGAGTGCGCCATTGCGGACGCGACCACAATGCGCGGCCCTGTTCCTGGAGCGCCCGCATGTCGCGCCGCCTGTTGCTGCTCACCATTGCACTGCTGATGTTTCCGCAGTTGGCACAGACCCTGTACAGCCCGGCCCTGGCCGATCTGGCCGAACGCTTCGCCCTGCCGCCGAGTGCCGCCAGCCAGGCCATGAGCCTGTACCTGTTCGGCTTCGCTGCAGGCGTGCTGCTGTGGGGGCGTCTGGCCGATCGTATCGGTCGTCGCCCTGCCCTTCTCTGTGGCCTCGGCGTTTTCGCAGCGGGCGCATTGGGCGGGCTGGTGGCTGGCAGCTTCGGCCACGTGCTGCTGGCCCAGGCGTTGGCCGCAGTCGGCGCCGCCGCCGCTTCGGTGGTGACCCAGACCGTGCTGCGCGACCATCTGCAGGGGCCAGCGTTGGCCCAGGCATTCTCCTGGATCGGCATGGCCCTGGCCCTGAGCCCGGCCATCGGTCTTGCACTGGGCACGCTGCTGGTCACCGCCAATGGCTATCTCGGCGTACAGTCCGGCCTGCTGCTGATAGCTGTCCTGCTGGCAGTCGCATGCCTGGCTGGCCTGCGCGAAAGCCGCCCTGCACAGATCCCGCACACGCCCATGCTGCCGCTGCTGCGCGAACTGCTGCACGATCGCTGGATCTGGTCACACGCGTTGCTGGTGATGGCCTTCAACGTGGCGATGTACAGCTGGTATGCACTCGGCCCCTTCGTGTTTGCGCGCCTGCACTGGCCAGCCACCTGGTTCGGCGCCAGCGGCGCGGTGCTGGCATTGGGCTCGGCACTGGGCGCGTGGGGCAATGGCCGCCTGCTGCGTGCAGGCGTTGCCGCAACCACGCGCATCCGCATCGCCGCAGGACTGGTCCTGACGGGAGGCCTGCTGGCCACGCTGCTGGATGATCACCCTGCCCTGGTCGCGGCGATGGTGCCGGTGGTGACGGGCTTCGGCCTTGCCATTCCCAATGTGCTCGGCCAGGCTCTGCGCGGCTATCCGCATTGTCTCGGCAGCGCAGGCGCGCTGTTCGGCCTGCTCTACTACCTGTTGATCGGCGCGGCAATGGCGTTGGTCGGCGCAGTGCAGCTGCTGGCACCGACCCTCATCGTGTGTGGCCTGCTGGCCTTGTGGCTGCAGCGGGATCGGTCAGTCGACGGCGGAAGGCCTGGCTGCCGATCGTAACGATGAAGGACTCGCTCCTGCTGCCACGCGGGCAGCAGGGGCCCCGAGGTCCCTGCCCCGGGGCCTGGATCAGCAAACAGCGGGTTACTGCACGTTGATCACTTCGTCCATCGGCGCGAGGAAGTTGCCAGGACTGTTGCGCGACGCCGAGATCACATAGGTCCCGGGTGTTGCGATGGTCGCGGTGCAATGGCGGATGGGCGTGGTGTTGCCACCGTCGTAATTGTCATTGGTACGGCACAGGAACTGACCATTGGCATAGACCGAGAAATTACTCGTTCCATCCACCTGGCCGCCGCCTGTGATGTAGATTTCCGACGGCGAGCCAGCCACACGCGGCAGGGTGCCGATCTCGAATCTGGCCGTCACCGGATGCGGCAACAGGCTGGGACACGGCACAACGAGTCCGCTGTCAGACAGGCAGACCTCGGCGTGGGCGATGGCGGGCGTGGCGATGAGGGCCACGAGCAGCACGGACGTTCTGAACTCCATTCCAGCGTCTCCAATGATCCCAGCAGAATCGCTGGGACGTCCCTGTTAGGCATTGTGGGGTTACTGCAGGGTCAAGGAAACGTAAATGCACTGCGCGCCCACAGCGTCGGATAGCTGCAGGACCCGCTCTGGGCGGTGCGTTGCACAGCCTCCACTGCGGTTGGCCCCTATCCCTGCCCGATGACTTCATGTCGATGCAGGATGCTCACCGCCGCGCGGCACTTTTCCGGCGCGGATCGACGCTCACACCGCATGTTAGGAATTGCTGCAAACACGAGGCATTGTGCGCCACGCCCGGAATTCACATCAGGGCGCTGGCTATCGTGCGCGCTCTCCCACACCAGGCAGATGCCCATGATCACCATTACCGCCGAACAGGCCCGCGCCAACGCCGATGCCGCCAAGCGCCCGATCGAACAGTTCTACCGCGACCTCGACAACTCGATCCAGATCGGCTCGGAGAATGGCCGCCGCTATCTCGTGTTCGCCTTCAGCCAGGTGATGGCCAGCGAGCAGCTTGTCGAAGACGTGACCGCACAACTGCTCAAGAATGGTTTCGATGTCGAACGGTTGTTGAGCGATTCCGAACAGCACTACATCCGCATCAGCTGGGGATCTGCCGAGCCGTCGCGCCTCAGCGCCGGCTGAGGGTGAACGCGGTGCCGTCCACGCCCAGGTCCCAGCCCTTGCCGGTACCGGACAGGGCCAGCGAGATGTCGCCCTTGGTCATCACCTGCGCGTTGCTGGACTTCACCGCACCGGCATGCGCGCCGACCGAGGCGTAAGTACCCAGCAGTTCGTTGACGCTGACCGCGCCGGTGAAGCTGCCACGCCCGTTGGTGATCTTCGACTTGCCCACGGTCAGGCCGCCGCCCTTCATCTGGATGCGCACCGGCATGCTGGCGCCATTGCTGCAGGTGACCGTGCCATTGCCGGAGGCGGTCTTGTAGATCAGCGACCAGCCGGACAGGTTGTAGCGCAGCTGGCAGTCGAGGTTGCCGGCGGCGTGCGCGGCCGGGGCCAGCGATGCGGCCGACAGGGCCAGCAGCAGGGCGAAGGACGTGTTCATGGCAGGACTTCCAGTTCGGTCGGACTGGCGGCGAATCTAGCAGCGCGCGCGTGCACGTTGGATGCAGGCGCGCGCGCTGGTGCGGCGGCGTTCAGGCCGTCGCTCAGGCCTGCTCGTCCAGGTGGAAGGCATCGGCATCAAGCATCGCCGGAAAGCGCGCGCGGTGCGCGGCCAACGCCTCGGCCGAAATGGTGGTGGTGACCACCTGTTCGCGCTCGCGGATTTCCACCTGCGGCTGGCCGAGGAAATCCAGCACCGCGCTGTCGCCGGCGTAATGCAGCTGGTTGCCATCGACGCCCACGCGATTCACTGCGGCCACGAAGCACAGATTCTCGATCGCACGTGCACGCAGCAGCGTCTTCCACGCATAGGCACGTGCCGACGGCCAGTTGGCGACGAAGATCTGCAGATCGAAATCCAGCTGCTGTGGACGTTCAACGTTGTAGCGGTTGCGGCAGAACACCGGGAAACGCAGGTCGTAGCAGACCTGCGGATTGATCCGCCAGCCCTTCCATTCCACGCTCAGGCGCTCGCGGCCGGCCGCATAGCGCTCGTGCTCGCCGCCATAGCGGAACAGGTGGCGCTTGTCGTAGTACTGCAGCTCGCCGTCGGGGGTGGCGAACAGCAGCCGGTTGTAGACGCCTTCGCCATCACGCAGCTGCACGCTGCCGATCACCGCCGCGTCCAGCGCCTTGGCCTGTTCACGCACCCAGGCCACAGTCGGGCCGTCCATGCCTTCGGCCTGGGCAATGGCTTCGTTGGAAAAGCCACTGGTGAAGGTCTCCGGCAGGATCACCAGGTCGGTGTTGCCGGCCAGCGGTGCCAGCAGCGCGCCGTAGTACTCACGGTTACCCGCCGGGTCATGCCAGCGGGTGTCGCCCTGGACGAGGGAAATGCGCAGATCCTGCATGTTCACGCCTCCGCTCAGAGCAGGCGCAGGCGTTCGATCGCCGCGTCCATCGTTGCTTCATTCTTGGCGAAGCACAGGCGCACCAGGCGCTGGCCGGCCGGCGGGTTCTCGTAGAACGGCGACAGCGGAATGGCAGTGACGCCCTTCTCGATGGTCAGCCACTTCACGAACTCATGGTCCGGCAGGTCGCTGATGGCCGAGTAGTCGACCAGCTGGAAGTAACCGCCCGGCACCGGCAGCGCCTTCAGCCGGGTGCTGGCCAGCTGTTCGCGGAAACGATCGCGCTTGGCCTGGTAGAACGCACCCAGCTCCAGGTGGTGTTCGGGCTCATCGCGGATCATCGCGGCGAAGCCGTACTGCGCCGGGCCGAAGCTGGTGAAGGTGTTGTACTGGTGCACCTTGCGGAACTCGGCGGTCAGCGCCGGCGGGGCGATCGCATAGCCGATCTTCCAGCCAGTGCAGTGGTAGGTCTTGCCGAAACTGGAGATGACGAACGCGCGCTCGCGCAGTTCCGGGTAGCGCAGCGCCGACTCGTGGCGGCGACCGTCATAGATGATGTGTTCGTACACCTCATCGGAGATCAGGTAGATCTGCGTGCCGCGCAGCAGCTCGGCCAGCGCCTGCATGTCCTGCGCCGACAGCATCGCACCGGACGGATTGTGCGGGGTGTTGACGATCAGCATGCGGGTACGCGGGGTGATCGCCGCACGCACGCGGTCCCAGTCGACGGCGAAGGTCTGCGGATCCAGCGACACATGCACGGCCTTGGCGCCGGCCAGATCGATCGCCGGTTCATAGCAGTCATACGCCGGGTCGAGCACGATCACTTCCTCGCCCGCACGCACCACAGCGTGAATAGCGTTGAAGATGGCCTCGGTGCCGCCGCTGGTGACGGTGATTTCGCTGTCCGCGTCGACCTGCGCGCCGTAGCAGTCCAACGCCTTCTGCGCGATGGCCTGGCGCAGCGGCGCTACACCCGTCATCGGCGGGTACTGGTTCAGCCCGGCGGCCATCGCCCTGGCGGTTTCATCGATCAGGCGCTGCGGTGCGGAAAAGTCCGGGAACCCCTGACCGAGGTTGACTGCGCCGTGTTCGGCGGCGAGCTGGGACATCACGGTGAAGATCGTGGTACCGACCTTGGGCAGCTTGGTGTTCGGTTGCATCGGCCTGGGCTGTGGGGGAACAGGCCTGCGAGTTTACGCAATCCGCGCGTCGGTAGTGCCGGCCGCTGGCCGGCACCCCTGGGACGATCTGCGACGCCGGGTCGCATCTGCCGGCCAGCGGCCGGCACTACCATCGGCATTCACCGCTACAATTGCCATCGCACTCCGGCATGAAGACCTTTGCCCCTTGAACACCCCTGCATTGCTGGCCGCCAGCGGCCTGAGCTTTTCCCGCAATGACGAGCCGGTGTTCGGCCCGCTGGACTTCCATGTGGACGCCGGCGAAGCCCTGCTGGTTCAGGGCGGCAATGGCGCCGGCAAGACCACCCTGCTGCGCGTGCTGGCGGGCCTGGCCCGGCCTGGTGCCGGGCAGGTGCAGATCGATGGCAGGCCGGCCGGCAATGCCGAGCGCGCGCGTTACGTCGCCTACCTCAGCCACCTGCCCGCATTGAAGCCCGATCTGGACACGCTGGAGAACCTGCATTTCCTGTGTGGCCTGCACGGCCGTCGCGCACGGCAGATGCCGGGCAACGCGCTGGCCATCGTCGGCCTGGCCGGTTATGAGGACACTCTCGTTCGGCATCTGTCCGCCGGACAGAAGCGGCGGCTGGCACTGGCACGCATCTGGCTGTCACCGGCGCCGCTGTGGCTGCTGGACGAGCCCTATGCCAACCTCGACCTGGAGGGCATCACCCTGGTCAACCGGATGATCTCGGCGCACCTGCGTGCCGGCGGCGCTGCGCTGGTCACCACCCATGGCGCCTATGCCGCACCGCCGGTGCGTACCCGCCAGCTCGACCTCGGCGGTGCCGCATGATCGCGCCGGGTACCGAACCAGGCCTGTGGCAGACCGCAGGCGCCCTGCTCAAGCGCGACCTGCGCCTGCTCTGGCGCCGCCGCGGCGATGCGCTGCAACCACTGCTGTTCGCTGTGCTGGTAGTGGTGCTGTTCGCGCTGGCCCAAGGCCGCGAACCACAGCTGCTGGCCGCCACCGCGGGCGCGGTGCTGTGGCTGGCCGTGCTGCTGGCGGGACAGCTGTCGCTGGATTCGCTGTTCCGTTCCGACGCCGAAGATGGCTCGCTGGAACAGTGGCTGCTGGCGCCGGTGCCGCTGGCCTGGCTGGTGCTGGTGCGCGTGCTCCTGCACTGGGCCACCACTGCGCTGCCGCTGATCGTGGTCAGCCCGCTGTTGGCCGAAATGCTGCATCTGCCGCATGACCAGCTGCCGATGTTGCTGGCATCGTTGCTGCTGGGAACGCCGTTGCTGAGCCTGATCGGTGGCGTGGTCGCCGCACTGACCGTAGGCATCCGGCGCTCTGGTATTCTCGTGGCGTTGCTGTCGTTGCCGCTGTATGTGCCGGTGCTGGTGTTCGGTGCAGGCAGCCTGGCAGCGGCGGGGCGCGGACAGGATCCGGTCGGTGCGCTGCTGATGCTGGGCGCCGGCCTGCTGGTCGCGCTGGTGCTGGCGCCGTTGGCCACCGCCGCTGCAATACGTATTTCTCTGAGTTGACCGAGCTGAGAGCCAATCCACCCCTGCTGGATAGCCGCCACGCATGAATCCGATTGTCCGCTGGTTCCACCAACTCGGTTCGCCTCCCACGTTCGACCGTTTCGCTGCCCGCTGGTCGCGGGTGTTCTACCTCGCGGCGGTGCCGGTGCTGCTGGTCGGCATGTGGCAGGCGCTGCTGGTGGTGCCGCCGGAAGCCAAGCAGCTGGACAGCTTCCGCATCCTCTACATCCACGTGCCCAGTGCCTGGATGAGCCTGTTCGTATTCGCGCTGATGGCGCTGTATGCCGCCATCGCCCTGATCTGGCGGATCAAGGTCTGCGAGATCCTGGCCATGGCCTGCGCGCCGATGGGCGCAGGCTTCACCCTGATCACCCTGTTGACCGGCAGCATCTGGGGCAAGGGCACCTGGGGCACCTGGTGGGACTGGGACCCGCGCATGACCAGCGAGCTGGTGCTGCTGTTCCTGTACCTGGGCGTGATCGGCCTGTATCACGCCATCGAGGACCGCCGCAGCGCCGCACGCGCAGCCGGCCTGCTGGCCATCGTCGGTGTCAGCCTGCTGCCGGTGATCCGCTACTCGGTGGACTGGTGGGGCGGCCTGCACCAGCGCCAGTCGATCAACGTGTTCGGTGAATCGGCGATCAGCAGCGCGATGATCGCGCCACTGTGGTGGATGGTGATCGGCACCAAGTTCTGGTTCGCTGGTTCGGTGCTGGCCAAGGCCCGCGCCGACAATCTCGACCGCGAGGCCGGCAAGGCCTGGGTCGGTGGTCGCGTCGATGCCGCACGTGCGGCCGGGGAGGCCCAATCATGACCCACCTTCCCTATGTGATCGGCGCCTACGCCGTGTTCGTGCTGGTGCTCGGCGCCGACGCCATCGGTTCGTGGCTGCGCCTGCGCGTGGCACGCCGGCTGGCACTGGCCCGCCAGCAGCGGCAGCAGACCCGCGCCGGCAGGCAGGACGCAGCTGTGCCGCTGTCGACGGAGCTGGAACGATGACCCCGGTACAGCGTCGCCGCTTGGCATGGGTGCTGCTGGCCCTGCTCGCCTCCGGGCTGGCCACTGCGCTGGTGGCGATGGCACTGGAGCGCAACATCGCCTACCTGTACACGCCTTCGGAAGTGCTGCGCGGTGATGTCGATGCGCAGTCGCGGTTCCGCCTGGGCGGCATGGTGGTGAAGGGCTCCTTCAACCGCCCGGTCGGTTCGCTGGAAGCACGTTTCGAAGTGACCGACGGCGATGCCCAGCTGGCGGTGACCACGTCGCGGATCCTGCCGGACATGTTCGCCGAAGGCACCGCAGTGGTCGCCAGTGGCCGCCTGCAGGACGATGTGTTCGTCGCCGACGAGGTGCTGGCCAAGCACGATGAGAAGTACGTGCCCAAGGAAGTGGCCGACAAGATGGGCGACGCCCATCGCAAGCATGACGTGCCGGTGACGGCACCCGAGGTGCGCTGAGTGCTGCCCGAACTGGGTCAGATCCTGTTGTTGTGCGCGTTGCTCGCCTCGCTGCTGCAGGCCGGCCTGCCGCTGGTCGGCGCGCATCGCGGCAACACGGCATGGATGGCGGTGGCACGGCCAGCCGCCTTCGCACAGCTGCTGCTGCTCGCCGGCGCCTTCGCGGTGCTCACCGCTGCGTTCGTGCAGCAGGACTTCTCGGTGCGCTACGTGGCCGAGAACTCCAATTCGCTGCTGCCGATGATCTACCGCTACTCGGCGGTGTGGGGCGCGCACGAGGGCTCACTGCTGATGTGGGCACTGGTGCTGGCGCTGTGGACCGGCGCGGTGGCGCTGTTCTCGCGGCACCTGCCGGCACCGGTGCAGGCGCGTGTACTGGCGGTGATGGGCATCGTCAGCGTCGGATTCCTCGCCTTCCTGATCTTCACCTCCAACCCGTTCCTGCGCCTGAATCCGGCCCCGCTGGAAGGCCGTGATCTCAACCCGCTGCTGCAGGACCCGGGCCTGATCATCCATCCGCCGATGCTGTACATCGGTTACGTGGGCTTTGCTGTGCCGTTCGCGTTCGCGGTGGCGGCACTGCTGGAAGGCCGCGTCGACGCGCGCTGGCTGCGCTGGACGCGGCCGTGGACCAACGTCGCCTGGGGCTTCCTGACCCTGGGCATCGCGCTGGGCAGCTGGTGGGCGTATTACGAGCTGGGCTGGGGCGGCTGGTGGTTCTGGGACCCGGTGGAGAATGCCAGCTTCATGCCGTGGCTGGTCGGTGCGGCACTGATCCATTCGCAGGCGGTCACTGAGAAGCGCGGCACTTTCGGCAGCTGGACCCTGCTGCTGGCGATCGCCGCCTTCGCGCTGTCGCTGCTCGGCACCTTCCTGGTGCGCTCCGGTGTGCTGACCAGCGTGCATTCGTTCGCTGCAGATCCGTCGCGCGGCCTGTTCATCCTGGTGTTCCTGTCGGTGCTGGTCGGCGGCAGCCTGCTGTTGTACGCGCTGCGTGCCAGCCAGCTCAGCGTGGACGCCGACGATCCGCGCCGTGGCTTCACCGCCACCTCGCGCGAGACCCTGCTGCTGGCCAACAACCTGCTGCTGGCCACCGCCTGCGCGATGGTGCTGCTCGGCACACTGTATCCGTTGCTGGCCGATGCACTGTCGCTGGGCAAGATCTCGGTCGGCCCGCCCTACTTCGGCAGCCTGTTCCTGCTGCTGATGGCACCGATGATCCTGCTGCTGCCGTTCGGCCCGCTGGTGAAGTGGCAACGCGACCAGCCCTCGCGCGCGTTCGCGCTGCTGGCACCCTGGTTGGGGCTGGCGGTGCTGCTGGGTGCGCTGGCCTGGTGGCAGGCGCCGCAGAACGGCTGGAAGGCCGGTCTTGGTGTCGCCGCTGCGGTCTGGGTCGGGTTCGGTACCGCACGCTTCGTCTGGCAGCGACTGCGCGGCAATGGCCGCTTCACCGCCGAAATGCTCGGCATGATCGTCGCCCATGCCGGCATCGCCGTGTTCCTGGCCGGTGCGCTGCTGGTGGAAGCCCTGAACGTACAGCGTGAAGTGGCGCTGGCACCGGGCCAACAGGTGGTGGTCGGCCGCCACGAGGTGCGCTTCGAGGGCGTGGACCATCGTGAAGGACCGAACTTCATCGCCGACCGCGGCCACCTGCGCGTGTTCCGCAACGGCCGCGAGCTGGCCCTGCTGCATCCGGAAAAGCGCCAGTACGCCAGCGGCGGCCAGGTGATGACCGAGGCCGGCATCGATGCACGCTTCGATGGTGATGTCTACGTGGCATTGGGCGAGCCGCTGGGCAACAATGCATGGGCGGTCCGGGTGCACATCAAGCCGTTCGTGCGCTGGATCTGGCTGGGCGCGCTGCTGATGGCCCTGGGCGGATTCATCACCGCCGCCGACCGCCGCTTCCGTCGTCCGTAGGAGTTCCCATGTCCGAGTCCCCCACCCCGCGCTCCTCCCGCCCGCTGCCGCCGGTAGCCATCGTGATCGGCGTGCTGTTCTTCTTCGGCCTGCTCGGGCTGATGATCTACGGGGTGATGAAATCGGGCGACCCGCAGCGCGACGTGCTGCCATCGGCGCTGATCGACAAGCCGGCGCCGGCGTTCGCGCTGCCGGTGCTGCACGACCCGGAAATGATCGTGCACAGCGACGAACTGCGCGGCGCGCCTTACCTGTTTAACGTGTGGGGCAGCTGGTGCGCGGCCTGCCGCGAGGAACACCCGGTGCTGACCCGTTTCGCCGAGAGCAAGCGCGTGCGCGTGATCGGCTACAACTGGAAGGATGAACCGACCGATGCCCTGCATTGGCTGGAACAGCTGGGCAACCCGTTCATGGTCGTGCTCAGCGACGTGGAAGGCCGCACCGCGATCGACTGGGGCGTGACCGCCGCACCGGAGACCTTCCTGGTCGACGGCAGCGGCGTCGTGCGCTGGAAGTACAGCGGTGCGATGACCCAGCGCGTGGTCGACGAGAAGCTGATCCCGGCACTGGAGAAGATCGAGAAGGCCCAGGGCAATGCCGGCAGCACGCTGCACACGGCGCCCTGAGCCCATGCGCTGGCTGCTGGCATTGCTGCTTCTGATGCTGCCCCTGGCCGTGCTGGCACAGCAGCCGTTGCATGATCCGCAGCCCCTGCAGTTCCGCGATGGCGCCGAAGAACGCCGCTTCCACGACCTGGCCGCGCAGCTGCGCTGCGTGCAGTGCCAGAACCAGTCGTTGGCCGACTCGAACGCGCAGATCGCGCAGGACCTGCGCCGCGAGGTGCTGCAGCTGATGCAGCAGGGCCGCGACGACGCACAGATCAAGCAGTTCCTGGTCGCGCGCTACGGTGAGTTCGTGCTCTATCAACCGCCTCTGCAGCCGGGCACCTGGCTGCTGTGGGGCGGTCCGCTGCTGGTGCTGGGCGCCGGCGCGCTGGTGGTACTGGGCATCGTCCGCCGCCGTGGCCGCACGGTTGCTGCCGCCCCCGCCAGCAAGACCGATGAAGGAGACGGATGGTGAGCCATTGGCTGCCGATGCTGGCTGGACTGGTGGCCGCACTGATGGCGGCGCTGGTGCTGTGGCCGCTGCGCCACCACGGTCGCCGCGGTTTCGTGGTGGGCGTGCTCGCGCTGGGCGTGGCCGGTGCCTGCCTGTATCTGCTGGTTGGTGATCCGCGTGCAGCACAGGTACAACCGACCCCGTCGGTAGCCACCCTGCGCGATGGTGTGCAGGCCCTGCAGGATGCACTGCAGCGAGACCCGCAGCGAGCCGATGGCTGGGCGTTGCTGGGCCGGTCGCAGGCCGAACTGGGCAACGCCGCCGCCGCAGCGGATGCCTTCGCACGTGCTGCCGCTCTCGCCCCGGAAGACCCCGGCGTGCTGGTGGAAGCGGCGCAGGCACGTGCGCAGGCCGATGCCGGCAAGCAGTTCGATGACACCGCGATGGCCTGGTTGCAGCAGGCCCGTGCGCTGGCGCCCGATGCAGAGCGCGCCAGCTGGCTGCTGGGCATCGCCCTGCGCCAGCGCGGAAAGAATGCCGAGGCTGCCGACATCTGGAGCGGCCTGCTGCCACGGCTTGAGCCCGGCGCCGCGCAGGCGCTGCAGGCGCAGATCGCCATCGCCCGCGAAGCCGCCGGCCAGGCGCCCGATGCTGCCGCTGCGACGCCACCGGCGCTGCTGCAGGTGCGCGTGCAACTGCCTGCGCTGAACAACGCTGAGTGGCCCACCAGCACCCAAGTATTCGTGCTGGCCCGCGCCGTGGGTGGACCGCCGATGCCGGTGGCCGCACGCAAGCTGCCTCTGGCCGATTTCCCGGCCACGGTCGGGCTGGGCGACGCAGACAGCCCGATGCCGACCGCACCGTTGTCCGCGCATCGCGAAGTGGAAGTGCTGGCACGCATCTCGCGCAGCGGCAGTGCCAACCGCAGCGAGGACGATCTGCAGAGCGTGCCGGTGAAGGTGAGCCTGCCGCATGAAGGCGTGGTGGAGCTGCGGTTCCCGTAGTGCCGGCCGCTGGCCGGCAACCACGCGGGCGCATCCAGATTCATGAGGTTGCCGGCCAGCGGCCGGCACTACCGGGTGCATCGCCGATGGAAACCAGCGTGTCGCCAGCTCCACATGCGGCCCCGCTAGAATGCGTGCATGACCGAATTCATTCCGCCCGGCACCCGCTTCCACGCCCTGCCCTCGCCGTTCCCGTTCAAGCGCGGTGGCGCCCTGCACGGCGCACGCGTGGCCTACGAAACCTGGGGAACGCTGGCCGCCGACGCCAGCAACGCGATCCTGATCGTGACCGGCCTGTCGCCGGATGCACACGCCGCGGCCAATGACGCCAACTCCGCACCGGGCTGGTGGGAAGGCATGGTCGGCCCCGGCAAGCCGATCGATACCGACCGCTGGTTCGTGGTCTGCGTGAATTCGCTGGGCAGCTGCAAGGGCTCGACCGGTCCCGCCTCGCTCAACCCGGCCACGGGCCAACCGTATCGCCTCGACTTCCCCGAGCTGTCGATCGAAGACGGCGCACGCGCCGCGATCGAAGTCGTGCGTGCACTGGGCATCGAACAGCTGGCCTGCGTGGTCGGCAATTCGATGGGCGGCATGACCGCACTCGCGGTACTGATGCTGCACCCGGGCATTGCGCGCAGCCACGTCAACATTTCCGGCAGTGCGCAGGCACTGCCGTTCTCGATCGCGATCCGTTCGCTGCAGCGCGAGGCGATCCGTCTCGATCCGCGCTGGAATGGCGGTCACTACGACGATGCCGAGTATCCCGAGTCCGGCATGCGCATGGCGCGCAAGCTGGGCGTGATCACCTACCGTTCGGCACTGGAATGGGATGGCCGCTTCGGCCGCGTGCGGCTGGATTCGGACCAGGCCGACGACGATCCGTTCGGCCTCGAATTCCAGGTGGAAAGCTATCTGGAAGGCCATGCACGGCGCTTCGTGCGCTTCTTCGATCCGAACTGCTATCTGTACCTGAGCCGTTCGATGGACTGGTTCGACCTGGCCGAATACGCCGACGGCGACGTGCTGGCCGGGCTGGCGAAGATCCGGGTGGAGAAGGCGCTGGCGATCGGCGCCAACACCGACATCCTGTTCCCGGTACAGCAGCAGCAACAGGTCGCCGACGGCCTGCGCGCCGGCGGTGCCGATGCGCGCTTCATCGGCCTGGAGTCGCCGCAGGGCCATGACGCCTTCCTCGTCGATTTCGAGCGTTTCGGCCCGGCCGTGCGCGGCTTCCTCGACGCGCTGTAAGTGGCATGGCGGCGTAACCTCGCGCTGGCCGCATTCGGTGCGTTGATCGCACTGACGGTCAGCGGCGTGCTGCCGCTGTGGCTGGGCGGTTGGTGCCTGCTCGCCAGCGCAGTGTCGTTCGGCCTGTACGGCCACGACAAGCGCGCGGCGCAGCGAAAGCAGTGGCGGATTCCCGAGCGCACACTGCAGTTGCTGGCTTTTGCCGGCGGTTGGCCGGGCGCGCTGCTGGGCCAGGCGCTGTTCCGCCACAAGCATCGCAAAGCCGAATTCCAGTGGGTGTTCTGGCTGTGCGTGCTGGCCAACGTGGCCTCGATCGCGGTGATGCTGCGCGAGTTCTCGCGGTAACCGTTCGAATGGGTAGTGCCGGCCGCTGGCCGGCAATTCCGTATCCGTATCAAGCGCCATGAGGTTGCCGGCCAGCGGCCGGCACTACCATTCACGCTTCGCGCACCACTCCCCCATCACGCAACCGGTACTGCGCATCCACCACGCCGTCGGGCAGGTCGTCGTGGGTGATCATCAGCAGGCTGCGCCCGTCCAGCAACCCGGAGAGGTCCTGCAGCAACGCACGTGCGGTATCCACGTCCAGGCCTTCGGTCGGTTCGTCCAGCAGCAGGATCGGCGCATTGCGCAGCAGCGCGCGCGCCAGCGCCAGGCGTCGTGCCTGGCCGGCCGACATCGTCGCGCCGTTCTCGCCCACCCAGGTCTGCAGGCCACCGTTGCGCTCGGCCCACTCGCCCAGGCGCACGCGACGCAGCACCGCCCACAACGCTGCGTCACTGGCATCGGGATCACCCAATCGCAGGTTCTCGGCCACGCTGCCGGCAAACACCGGCGCGTTCTGCGGCAGCCACGCCAGTTGCCGGTGCCAGTCGGCCTGGGCGAAATCACGCAGGTCGCGGCCCCCGTAGGTCAACCGTCCCTGTTGCGGATCCCATAACCGCAGCAGCAGGCTCGACAGGGTGGTCTTGCCACTGCCGCTGTCGCCGCGAATCGCGATCCGCTCGCCCGGCGCCAGGGTCAGCTGCAGGCCGGACAACACCGGCCGCGCCGCACCGGGCCACTGGAAGTGCACGTCATCCCAATGCACGCGCGCGGCCTGCGGCACCGCCTGCGGCGCCTGCGGGTCCTCCACCGTCGGCGGTTGCTCGACGATGGCCTGCAGGCGATCGGCGGCGATGCGCCCGGACTGCAGCGACTGCCAGGCCAGGCCCATGCCGGCCCACAGTTCGATCAGTGCCACGGTGAGGAACACCAGACCCGCTGCCATTTCCGGCGCGATGCGCTGCTGTTCGGCCGCATGCAGGGCCAACGCCAGCATCGCCACCAGGCCCAGTCCGGCGACCAGGCCATGCAGGGTCGAGGCCGCGATCAGGCGCCAGCGCCGACGACGATCCCGCGAAGCCAGCTGCTTGGCGGCCACGCGCACCTTCAACTGCCACGCTGCACCGGCATGCAACGCGGCCAGATCACCCGCGCCCTCCAGTCCTTCGAAGGCTGCGGTACGCAGGGCAGCACGATGCGCGGCACGGTCGGCCTCCTCATCGTCGCGACCACGCACGCCCAGCCACGGCACACCGAAGGCGATCAGCAACGCCAGCACCGCCAGCAGTACCGCCGCAGACGGCAGGATCACAGCGGCCGAGGCGATCGCCACCAGTGACAGCGCACCCAGCGCCACCAGCGGCCCGATCGCACGCACCAGCAGGCCATCCACCTCATTGATGTCACCCAGCAGGCGTGCCAGCAGTTCGCCGGTACGCGTGGCCCCCAGCCGCGCCGGCGCCAGTGGCAGCGCGCGGCGGAAGAACCACACGCGCAGGTCGCGGGCGATGCGCAGCGTGGCATCGTGGCCGACCAGCTTCTCGAAGTAGCGCGACACGATGCGCGCCATGGTCAGGCCGCGGATGCCGGCCGACGGCGAAAAGAAGTTGAAGCCCTGCGCCAGCCCGGCCGCACCGGCCAGCGCAGCGGCGGTCAGGAAGCCACCGGACAGGCCCAGCAGGGCGGTGCCGGCCAGCATCGTGATCCACAGCAGCAGCATGGTCAGCAGCAGGCGCGGCCGGTGGCGCAGGAACACCGCGCGCAGCGAATCAGGCGAGCGGCTCATGCGCGCACCGCCTGTGCCGGTTCCACCAGGCGGCCTTCCGGCAACAGCAGGCAACGGTCAGCCCACGCGATCACCGCCGGGCTGTGGGTGGCGACCACCACGCTGCGGCCACGTGCATACGCGGCCAGGCTGCGCAGCAGTGCGGCCTCGGTATCGGCATCGAGGAACGCGGTGGGCTCGTCCAGCAGCAGCACCTGCGGATCACGCAGCAACAGGCGGGCCAGGCCGATGCGGCGGGCTTCGCCGCCGGACAGGCCGAAGCCACGTTCGCCGATCACCGTATCCAGGCCCTGTGGCAGGCGCTGTGCGAACTGCAGCACCTGCGAGGCCTCGGCCACTGCGCGCAACCGCGCATCGCTGGCGCCGGGATCTGCCAGGCGCAGGTTGTCGGCGATGCTGCCGTGGAACAGGTACGGTCGCTGGCTGGCATAGGCCACCTGCACGCCGGGCCGCAGCTGCAGCTTGCCGGCACGCGGCGGCAACCAGCCGGCCAGCGCCTCAAGCAACGTGCTTTTGCCGGACCCGCTGGGACCGACCAGGGCCAGGCGCTGGCCCGGCTCCAGCAGCAGGTCCAGATCCTGCAGCACGTCCTGCGGCGCGCCCAACGGGCGCAGCACCAGCCCCTGCGCCTGCAGCGGCGGCAATGCGGCCTCGGCCGGCTCCGCCGCCAGCGGCGCGATCTCGTTCTCGATCAGGCCCTGCTCATCGGGCAGCGACTGCAGCAGGCGCTCCACCTCGGCGGCGGCAGCCAGTGCGTTGGCACGATCGTGGTAGTGCGCGGCCAGACGCCGCAGCGGCGCGTAGAACTCCGGCGCCAGCAGCAGGCAGAACAGCCCAGCGCCCAGCGTCGGCACTGCTGCATGCAGCGTCATCAGGCCCAGATAACTCAGGCCCAGGTACAGCGCGACCATCGCCACGCTCACCGAGGCGAAGAATTCCAGCACCGTGGACGACAGGAAGGCGATGCGCAGCACCTTCATCGTGCGCACGCGCACGCCTTCAGCGGCGGCCGCGATGCCGTCCAGTTCGGCCTCGCCGCGGCCATACAGGCGCAGCAGGCCCAGACCCTTGATGCGGTCGGCGAAGTGGCCGCTCATCCGCGCAAGCTCGCCCAGCTGCGCACGGCCGGCGGCTTCAGCGCCCCAGCCCACCAGCATCATGAAGAACGGCACCAGCGGTGCGGTGAACAGCAGGATCAGCGCCACCACCCAATCCACCCAGGCCACAGCGGCCAGGATCAGCAGCGGCACCACCACCACTTCGGTGCGCACCGGCAGGAAGCCGCTGTAATAGCTCTCGATCGCATCACCGTGATGCAGCATCAGTTCGCCCAGTTCGCCGGTGCGGCGCTGCCGCAGCCACAGTGGGCCGTGGCCCAGCAGGCGTGCGAACACGCGTTCGCGCAATGCCAGGCGTGCAGCGTCGGCCACGTCACCGGCGGCGGCCTGGGTGGCGCTGCCCAGCAGGGTGCGCAGCACCAGGATCACCGCCAGTCCCGCCAGCACCGGTAGGCCCGATGCCAGCGGCGCGCGCTCCACCAGCACCTGCTGCACCAGCCAGGCGATGGCAGCGGCCTGGCCGATCAGCAGCGCGCCAGACAGGCTGATGCACAGCGCCGCCAGACGCTGGCGACCTCGAGCGGAGCGCGCAAGATCGGCCAGCCAGGCGGTGCGGGCACGCCGCTGGCGGGTCGTTTCGGCTTCCGGGGAAAGGCCGTCAGGGGTCGTTTCGGCAGCGCTCAAGGGGTCTTCACGGGTAACAGGGGAGACACGGCATTGTAGGCGCAGGCAATAGCCGGCCTCTGCGGCCAGCGGTCGCAGTCTTCATCAGGTTGGCATACGATCAACCGGGGCACCTGTTCATACATTGATCTGGATCAAGGCTGTTTGAAGTAGTCGGTCACATCATTCACGTCGTAGACCACCCTTCCCGCCACCTGCAACGGCACTATCCAACGAGGTAGCCAGGCCATGATTGATCAGACAGTCGTAGAACTGTCGCGGCTGCAATTCGCGCTGACCGCGATGTACCACTTCCTATTCGTACCGCTCACCCTCGGCCTGTCCTTCATGGTAGCCATCATGGAGAGCGTGTACGTGATGACCGGCAAGGAGATCTGGCGCAGGATGACCCTGTTCTGGGGCGTCCTGTTCGGCATCAACTTCGCCATGGGCGTCGCCACCGGCATCGTCATGGAATTCCAGTTCGGCATGAACTGGTCCTACTACAGCCACTACGTGGGTGACATCTTCGGTGCACCGCTGGCCATCGAAGGCCTGATGGCGTTCTTCCTGGAAGCCACCTTCGTCGGCCTGTTCTTCTTCGGTTGGAACCGCCTGACCAAGGTCAAGCACCTGATGGTGACCTGGCTGATGGCGCTGGGCACCAACCTGTCGGCCATCTGGATCCTGATCGCCAACGGCTGGATGCAGAACCCGACCGGCGCGGTGTTCAACCCGGAAACCATGCGCATGGAAGTCGTCGACTTCATGGCCGTGGTGTTCAACCCGGTGGCGCAGGCCAAGTTCGTGCACACCGTCAGCGCCGGTTACGTGACTGGTGCAGTGTTCGTGATGGCGATCAGCGCCCTGTTCCTGCTGCGCAACAAGCACAAGGACCTAGCCCGTCGTTCGTTCGCCGTGGCCGCAGCCTTCGGCCTGCTGTCGTCGCTGTCGGTGGTGGTGCTGGGTGACGAGAGCGGTTACGCCGCCAGCGAACACCAGAAGATGAAGCTGGCCGCGATCGAAGCGATGTGGGAGACCGAGCGTGCACCGGCCGACTTCACCGCCTTCGGCATCCCGAACCAGGAAACCCACCAGAACGACTACGCGGTGAAGATCCCGTACCTGATGGGCCTGATCGCCACCCGTTCGTTGAACCAGCCGATCCCGGGCATCCTGGAACTGGTCGAGCGCGCCGAACACCGCGTGCGCGGCGGCCAGCTGGCCTACGGTGCGCTGGAACGCCTGCGCGCGAACAAGAACGACGTTGAAGCGCGCGAGATGTTCGACCGCCATTGGCAGGACCTGGGCCATGGCCTGCTGCTCAAGCGCTACCGCGATGACATCCTCAACGCCACCCCGCAGGAAATCTCGCAGGCGGCGATGGACACCGTGCCGCGCGTGATGCCGCTGTTCTGGACCTTCCGCGTGATGGCCGGACTGGGCTTCTACCTGATCGCCTTCTTCGCCCTGGCCTTCTACTACTCCTGCCGCAACAACTTCCAGGACAAGCGCTGGTTCCTGCGCCTGGCCCTGTGGACGCTGCCGGCACCGTGGATCGCGATCGAATGTGGCTGGTTCGTGGCCGAATACGGTCGCCAGCCGTGGGCGGTCGACGGCGTGCTGCCGACCTTCTATGCAGCATCGGGCCTGGCCCTGCATGAAATCGTGCTGACCCTGGCCGGCTTCACCGCGATCTACACCGCGCTGATCGTGGTCGAGATCAAGCTGATGCTCAAGGCGATCCGCAAGGGTCCGGACGAGGTGCTGCCGTCGCTGCAGTCGCCCCAGCCGCATGCTTCCCACAATGCCTCGGCGCCGGCCGCCGGCCAGGCCTGAGGCAGGAGAACCAAGATGGATTTCATTCTTCTGGACTACACCACGCTGCGCGTGATCTGGTGGTTGCTGCTCGGCATCCTGCTGATCGGTTTCGCCGTGATGGATGGTTTCGACCTGGGCGTGGGCACCCTGCTGCCCTTCGTCGCCCGCAACGATGCCGAGCGCCGGCTGGTGATCAACACCATCGGCCCGGTCTGGGAAGGCAACCAGGTATGGCTGGTGCTCGGTGGCGGTGCGATCTTCGCCGCCTGGCCGCCGCTGTATGCGGTCAGCTTCTCCGGGTTCTACCTGGCGATGTTCGTGATCCTGTTCGCCCTGATCCTGCGTCCGGTCGGCTTCAAGTTCCGCAGCAAGATGCCCAGCGAGCGCTGGCGCAACACCTGGGACTGGGCGCTGTTCATCGGCGGCTTCATCCCGGCGCTGATCATGGGCGTGGCAGTGGGCAACGTGGTGTTGGGCGTGCCGTTCCACTTCGATGACAGCATGCGCATCTTCTACACCGGCTCGTTCTTCGGCCTGCTGATGCCCTTCGCACTGCTGGCCGGCCTGCTCAGCGTGTCGATGCTGGTCGCCCACGGTGCCGCCATGCTGGTGCTGAAGACCGATGGCCCGGTGGCCGAGCGTGCGGCCCGCTTCGGCAGCATCGCCGCGATCATCGCCTTCGTGCTGTTCGCCGTCGGTGGCGCCTGGGTGGCCTTCGGCCTGCCGGGTTACCAGATCACCTCGCAGGTGGTCACCGATGGCGCCACCAATCCGCTGCTGAAGACCGCCGAACTCGGCGCCGCCGGTGGCTGGATGCGCAACTACAGCACGATGCCGGCCACGATCCTGGCCCCGCTGCTCGGCCTGGCCGGCCTGCTGGCCAGTGCGGTGCTGCTGCGTGCCCGTCGCGGCGGCCTGGCCTTCATCGCCTCCGGTGCGGCCATCGCCGGCATCATCCTGACCGTCGGCTTCGCCATCTTCCCGTTCCTGCTACCGTCCTCGAGCCAGCCCACCTCCAGCCTGACCGTGTGGGATGCCTCGTCCAGCCACCTGACCCTGTGGATCATGCTGCTGGCCACGGCGGTGTTCCTGCCGATCATCATCGGTTACACCACCTGGGTGTACCGCGTGCTGAAGGGCAAGACCACCACCGAAGAGATGGGCAACAACCCGAACGCGTATTGATCGCTTGCATGTGTGCCGACCAACGGTCGGCACCTACCCGGAATGAAGGAGACTGATCATGTGGTATTTCGCCTGGATTCTCGGCGCCGGCCTCGCCTCGACGGTGGCCATCCTCAACGGCATGTGGTTCGAAGCCCGCGAGCAGAACCGCATCGAGAAAGAAAATCGTCGCTGAGCTGTAAAAAAACCTTGCCGCCTTGGCCTTCACACGGTATCTTAGGCGGCTCCTTCGGGGTGTAGCTCAGTCTGGTAGAGCGCTACGTTCGGGACGTAGAGGTCGCAGGTTCGAATCCTGTCTCCCCGACCACTTCGGTGGTCGCATTGAAGCCTGGTGAAGTCGTCCAGGCTTTTTTGTTCCCTGAAGTGGCACTGCTTCGGCAGTGTGAAGAAAACGGCATTTACCCCTTGCCGCCATCGGGGTAAATCGCTAGAATAGGCGGCTCCCTTCGGGGTGTAGCTCAGTCTGGTAGAGCGCTACGTTCGGGACGTAGAGGTCGCAGGTTCGAATCCTGTCTCCCCG